>JBBQQX010000019.1:0-37852 GCA_038215405.1 Burkholderiales bacterium | reverse complement strand
CCATCCAGACCGTTGGCAAGCAGGCAGGCATAGGCTTCGTGCAGCGGGTGGTTGCTGTCATCAAGTTGGGTTCGTTGAGCCATGATAAAAACGTTCTTTCTGTGTCGGTCCAGGCTTGCGAGTCAGTCGTCGGGGGGGGGGGCCTCCGGCGGCCTGGCAGGGGCCTGATTAAAAAATCCCAAAACCAGAAACTTCCAAACAGGGTCAGTTTCAGTGGTCGGGGAAATTACAGAACGAATGTTGCACTACCTGTTTTTGATGCAATATGTGACGGTAGGAAACGCAACGCTGCCGACGCAGAATCGCAGCGAAGTCCCTGCGGGAGCGGCACAAAAATCTCCGACCTAGCGGCCTCGACTCGCTACGCTATTTATAGCGTCTTTAGCACGTTCCACGAGGGCTAGCGGCTGATTTTTCTTAAATTCATGAGGGTGACATGAGGTCAAAGCGACGACCACCTCATGCGTATTGATGTGAAGCCTTCGCTGAACAACGGAGAACGCTTTGACTCATCCCGAACATGAAGCACGTAGCCGACCAGACCGACAGGGCGTGGGTACAAACGCCGCGCGATGCGGCGGGTGCGCCTGACCACACCAGCATGAAGCCATTGCGAACTTCCGGTGGCTGGGCCAACAGTGTCGAGCTGGTGATAGTGCAAGCCAGGGATGATGTCTCAAGCGTGCCCAACGAAATCAAGACACCGGGCTACAGCCTGGTCAAGCTGCGTGGCAGCTACTCATGGAAGACGGTGCGCCTTGACTTTGGCGTTCAGAATCTGCTTGACAAGTTCTACTACCTGCCCACGGGCGGGGCATACACCGGCCAGCGCACGACCATGACCAACCCGGCACTGCCCAACTGTTCGCAGTGGGCACCGCCGAATCAGGCATGGGCCGCTCGATCTGTGTCGGTGTGAATGTAAAGTTTTGAGGTGAGTGCCGGGGCGATGGCGTCCAAATGGCCTTGATGCGGCGCATCGCCATTGGGCCGGCATTGGGTTAAGCTGTGAGCCCTTACAGCCAACCCTTTGGAGTCAACATGAGCGACGCACAAAACGCCGGTTTCGGTAAATTCATTCCCGGCTTTGATTTTCTGCAGAACCTGGCCAAGGGCGCGACCGAAACGGTGCCGCAGATGCCCAACCTGGCCAACTGGATTGCGCCCACGCTCAATGTTGAAGAACTGGACAAGCGCATTGCCGAACTCAAGGCCGTGCACTTCTGGCTCGATCAAAACTCCAAGGCGCTGGGCGCCACGGTGCAGGCGCTGGAAGTGCAGAAGATGACGCTGGCCACGCTCAAGGGCATGAACTTCAACATTGGCGATGTTGCCAATGCGCTTAAGCTCAAAGCCGCTGATTCGGTTTACTCCGGGGTGCAGCGGGTTCAGGAAAAAGCGGCTTCGACCGCGCACACCATCTCTGAAGTCGCCTCGGACGCCGAAGACATGGCGAAAAAAGTACGCAAGGCGACCAAGCCGATGACCGACATGGCTGCGGGCCTGATTGATCCGATGCAGCTCTGGACCTCGCTGACGCAGCAGTTCGGGCAGATTGCCGCCAGTGCCATGAAGGACGCGGGCAAAGCCACCGCCCTGGACGCCACCAAGAACATGGCCGCCGGCTTTGCCAAGGAAGCCGTCAAAGCGACAAAAAAAGTAGCTGCAAGCGCAGGCTCAAAGGGGGCTACTGCCAAAAAAGCACCTGCAAAGGCAGTAAAAAAGACTGTGCGACGCAGCGCTTAAAGCGTGATCGCCCGCGAAACAAAAGGCGGCTCATGAAGCTGTTTCCCTATGGCCATGCCACGCACCCGCAGTGGCAGATGGCCGCCGAGCTGACGCTGGCGCAGGTGCGCGCCCAGATGGCGCTGCATGGTTATGCCAGCAGCCCGACGCTGGCCCTGCTCTACATCACCGACCATTACGCGCCGCAGGCGCAAGAGATTCTGAATCACCTGAGCGCCGAGTTGCCCGAGATCACCGACTGGTCTGGCACCGTGGGCGTGGGCATTGCCGCCAACAACGCCGAGTATTTTGACGAGCCGGCGCTGGCCCTAATGTTGTGCGAATTGCCGACCGACCAGTACCGCGTATTTTCCGGCGTGGCGCCGCTGGGGCTGGGCTTTGAGGCGCACACCGCACTGATCCATGCCGACGCCAGCACGCCCGATCTGGCCGAACTGATTGAAGAGATGGCGCAGCGCACCGACTCTGGCTACCTGTTTGGGGGTCTGGCGTCGAGCCGCTCCACGACGGTGCAATTCGCCGTGGGCGGCGACGGCAACATCAGTGGCCACGGCGCTGCCGGCGGCGTTTTCAGCGGCGGCTTGAGCGGCGTCGCCTTCGGCGCCGGCATCAAGCTGGTGTCGCGCGTGACGCAAGGCTGCTTGCCCGTGGCGCGGGCTCACCAGGTGACCGCAGCCCATAACCATGTGGTGCTGACGCTCGACGACGAACCCGCGCTGGAGGTGATGCTGCGCGATCTGCACATCTCGCTGGAGCAACCGCAAGAGGCATTGGCGGTGGTGCGCGCCACGCTGGTGGGCTTGGCGCGCCCTGGCCCAGCGGGGTCGGACGCGCCCGTCGTGCGCCAGACCGGGCATTTTGGCAACGATGTGCTGGTGCGGCACATCATCGGGCTGGACCCGGGTCAGCGCGGCCTGGCCGTGGCCGAGCCGGTGGCACCGGGCATGCAACTGGTGTTCTGCGAGCGCAACGCCCAGGCGGCCAAGGCCGACCTGATGCGTATCTGCACCGAGATTCGCGAGGAGTTAGAACCTGAAGAGCTGACGCTGGCCGCCATCACCGCGCTGCACGCGTCCGAGGCCGAAACGGCGCCGCATCCGGCGCGTGGCATCGCCGGCGCCATTTATGTCAGCTGCGCCGGGCGCGGCGGGCCGCACTTTGGCGGACCCAGCGCCGAGTTGCAAATCATTCGCCGGGCCTTGGGCGATGTGCCGCTGGTCGGTTTTTTTGCCGGAGGTGAGATCGCCCGCAACCACCTGTATGGCTATACCGGGGTGCTGACGGTGTTTACCGCGCGCTGATCGGGGCGCTCAGAAGTAGTCAGGCAGGGCAAAGGGGTCAAAGCCATCCTGTGCGCCCTGGTGTTGCTCGCGCAACCAGCGCTTGAGCTCTGCGTCCTCCTGCACACGCTGCAAGTCCGTTTGCATCATCACCACATCGACCTGCAAGTTCTGCTGTTGCTCGACCATCGCGCGCTTGAGGCTGGCCGCACTCAGCGCCGCAGAGGGCGCCAGACCGAACTCGGCGCGTATCTGCAGCTCCAGGTCGCGCAGTTCGCGCGTCAGCACGTCAGCCCGGTCTTTCAGCAGCACGCTCAGGGCGGCGACCTTCTCACGCGCCAGATTGGCCACCATCTCGCCGTCCGCCAGCGCGGCGGGCACCTGCAATTGCAGCAGGGCGAGCAGGTCGCGGCGCTCATAGGCCGCGTTAACTTCTTTCATCAGCGCGGTCTTGCGCGATCGCTCATGCGTGTCGCTCTCACGGTCGGGGTGCAGTGCGCTGACCAGTTGGCGGTAAATGGTGCGCAGCGCACCCTGAGCGTCCTGCGCTTGCTGCTCGGCCTGTTGCTGGCGTGCGCAGGTCTTGCCATGCCGCTTCCGGGCTGTCTGCGCCGCGTCATGCGCCTGCTGCTGTTCCTGCATTTTCTTCATGCTCGCTTGCAGCATGTCCTGCAGGCTCTCAAAGCCCTGGGCATGGCCCGGGGGGTGGCCCAGAATGCCCTCCATCATCTGCTGCATGTGGGCCATGGCAGACTGTTCCTGCTCGGCCAGTGACTCGTCGCTGTGAGCGTCATGCAATTGTTTCATGGCATCGTCGCCGGCCATGGCCAGCCCGGCCGTCAGGCTGCAAATGATCTCGCTGGTCATGCGCCTCTGTCTGGCGCTGAGTCCCTTGCGTTGCAGTCGCTCGTCGAGCCAAAGCGCCATGCGGCGCATCAGGGCGCCACGTTCGCCTTCCAGTGGGCGCAGGGTGGCCCCATGGTGCGGGCGATGCGCATCGGCGAGCAGGCCCGCCACCTCGATTTTGCGTGCCAGGTTCTCGGTGCGCGTGATCAACTTGTTGAAGCGCTGTTGCTCGGGCGAGAGTGAGGCGCTGCTGAATTTGAGCGCGGTAACAGTGTTGCCTGGCGCGTGCGACCTGTCGGCCGGCGTTGGCGGCGCGCTGCCGTCGGGTTCGTTGTCTGAAAACAAGGAGGTTTGGCGTGGCATGGTCTGGTCGCGGCAGAAAGGGTGGGTCGGGTTGGAGGCTGCCATGATGAATGCGGGTGGCTGCATGCTCCGCATTGATTTTATCTGATGTTTTGTGCCTCTAGCCCTCGTAAAACATACACTTACAGCTATGTATTACATAGCAATTTGAAAGCATTCAATGGTTCCAGAAACGCCGCAAGCGCAGCTTCCAGCGGCGCTTCAGCACACGCCCCAGTCGCCACGGCCATGAAGCGCGAACTTTAATCAGCAGCGCTTTTTTCCAGTCAATCCAACGGGTGTAGAGCCGCGCAAACCAGGTCAGTTGCATCAACGCGGGGCGCGTCAGGGCGAACAGGCGGGCGACGATGGTCGTGCCCAGCACCTTGGCGATCACAATGACCAGTGTGCCTGAGAGCACTTTGCCCTGCCCGATGAACCACAACGCCAGCAACTTGACCGGCAGCAGGACCATGCCAGGCAGCAAAAACAAGGCCAGCGCGACGTAGGGGGGCAGCACCTGGATACGTGCCTCCAGCCAGCGCAGCCCCGGCAAACGACCGACCCAGGCCAGCGCCCGCTGCAGCGGCTCCCAGCCCCATTCCTCAAACAGGATCAGCAGCGCCAGCAGGCCACTGAACAGGTTTTTCAGGAGGCGAATGGCCCACTGCATAAATTCACACCCCGCGCGCCCGATCGGCCTTGAACTGCTGCCTGAATTCACCAAACGCACCCGCATCGAGCGCAGCGCGCACCTCGGTCATCAGGTTCAGGTAGTAATGCAGGTTGTGGATGCTTGACAGCATCGGCCCCAGCATCTCGCCGCAGCGGTCCAGGTGATGCAGGTAGGCGCGGCTAAAACCACCGCGCCCGCCTTGGGCCCAGGGGCGACCCGCACCGGTGTCGGGTGCATTCATTGCCGCGGGGCTACCGGCGCAGGCGTAACAGGTGCAGGTCTCATCCAGCGGGCGCTGGTCTGCCTTGTGGCGGGCGTTTCGGATTTTCAAATCGCCATAGCGGGTAAAAAAGGTGCCGTTGCGTGCGTTGCGGGTCGGCATGACGCAGTCAAACATGTCCACGCCTTGGGCCACGCCTGCCACCAGGTCTTCCGGCGTACCCACGCCCATCAGGTAGCGCGGCTTGTGCGCGGGGAGACGGTGCGGCGTGTGCGCCATGATGCGCAGCATCTCATCTTTGGGCTCGCCGACACTGACGCCGCCGACCGCGTAACCGGGAAAGTCCATGGCCACCAGCTGCTCCAGCGACTCTTGCCGCAAGGCCTCAAACATGCCGCCTTGCACAATGCCAAACAGGGCGTTGGGGTTGTCCAGCCGGGCAAATTCGTCCTGGCTGCGTTGGCCCCAGCGCAGGCTCATTTCCATTGAACTGCGCGCCTCCTGTTCGGTGGTGATCTGTCCTTTGGTTTTGGGCTCGACCGACAGGTAAGGCGTGCATTCGTCCAGTTGCATTGCAATGTCGGAATTGAGCGTGGTCTGAATCTGGATGCTGACCTCAGGCGACATGAACAGCTTGTCGCCATTCACCGGGCTGGAGAAGTGCACGCCCTCCTCGGTGATTTTGCGCATGGCGCCCAGGCTCCAGACCTGAAAGCCGCCCGAGTCGGTCAGGATCGGTTTGTTCCACTGCTCGAACTGATGCAGGCCACCAAACTGCGCCATCACGTCCAGCCCCGGGCGCATCCACAGGTGAAAGGTGTTGCCCAGGATGATTTGCGCGTCCATGTCTTGCAGGCTGCGCGGGGTCACGCCCTTCACGGTGCCATAGGTGCCTACCGGCATGAAGATCGGCGTTTGCACCACCCCATGGTTCAGCGTCAGGCGGCCACGGCGCGCGTGGCTGGCGGGGTCGGTTTGGAGCAGGTCAAATTTCAGCATGGGCACTATTGTCTTTCATGCGTGCGCCCCGCTTCACATTTCAAAATGATGCCGCACGCGGTCTTCCAGCAGTTGCCGGGTAGCGTTCTCGCTGATGTCGGCCAGGCGGTCAAACGTGGCGCGTGCCATCGGGCGAAACACGGCCATCACCGCCGGATCGAAATGGCTGGCGGTGTCCTTTTCAAGAATGGCCATGGTGGCGTCAAAGCCCATCGGCTCCTTGTACGGGCGCTTCGAACAGAGCGCATCAAACACATCGGCCACCGCAAAAATGCGCGCCGCCAGCGGGATCTCCTCGCCGCTGAGCTGGCGCGGGTAGCCCGTTCCGTTCCATTTTTCGTGGTGCGCGGCGACCACGGCATTGGCACCGTCGAGCCAGCCCATGCCGGTGACAATTTCCTCGCCTTGTGCAACATGGGTGCGCATGATGACGAATTCCGCGTCGTCGAGTTTGCCGGGCTTGAGCAAGATGGCGTCGGGGATGCCGATCTTGCCGACATCGTGCAAAAAGCTGCCCGCAATCAGTGCCTGCATCGCACTTCCGATCAAACCCATGCGCTCGGCAATGCTGGCGGCGATCCAGGCCACGCGGTAGTTGTGGGCGCCGGTGTCGGAGTCGCGCTTGGCAATGGCGCGCCCCAGCGCTTCCATCATGGAGATATGCGAATCGAGCACCTCGCGCGCCTTGCGTTCGTTGTCGGACGACAGATGCACCACCACCGGATAAAGCGCGGCGCCACACAGCAAAGAGGCCAGGCAGACCATCAAGGCCATGGTCAGGGAGTTGGCAAAGATTTGATCCCGTTGCCAGGCCGGCACCACGCGTACCCCTTCGAAATAGCCGGTGATGGGCCGACGCATGTCAGTGGCCGAATCGCGCAGCGGAATAAATACCCGCAAGACCCAGATGTCGCCTGCAAGTTTCAGGCTTTCGTAGGACTCGGTCAGGTAGCTGGGCACGCCATGCTTGGGCAGTGTCGACTCAACCGCATCGCCCTCTTGGGTCAGCGACTCAGCCAGTTTCTTCCCCTGGCTATCGTAAATTTCGGCGATGTCAAACAAGCCGCCAGAAATCGTATTGGCCGCCAGAGCAGCATGCTCAGTGGCATTCGGGCCGGTCAGATTGATGGCGTTGTAGTGGTGCAACAAGCGGCCTGATTCCTCGATGGCCAGCGACACAATGCTTTCTTCCGCCCTCTCGCGCGCCACGTACCAGGCGATCGGGCTGGCCAACGAGGCCAGCACAACGCTGACCGCCGCAATCCGAATGGCCGTGCGCTTTTGAAAAGTATTCATCCTCGCCTGCTTTCCCGGTGTCTGCGCGTGCGTCAGCGCTGGCGTGCCAGCAGCATCGCATCGCCGTAGCTGAAAAACCGGTACCGCGCTGCAATCGCGTGCCGGTACAAGGCCATCACCGGCTCATAACCCGCAAACGCGCTCACCAGCATCATCAGGCTGGATTTGGGCAGGTGAAAGTTGGTCACCAGCAGGTCCACCAACTTGAACTCAAAGCCCGGCGTGATGAAGATGCGGGTGTCGCCTGTGGTCTGGCCGGTCTTTGCCCATGACTCCAGCGTGCGCACGGTGGTGGTGCCCACCGCCATGATGCGTCCACCGCGGGCACGGCAGTCAGCGATGGCCTGCTGCGTGGCGGCGGGTACGTCGTACCACTCGCTGTGCATCTGGTGCTCGGCCAGGTTTTCGGTTTTCACGGGTTGAAACGTGCCGGCGCCCACATGCAGCGTCACAAATGCGCGCTGCACGCCCAGCGCGTCGATGGCGGCGAGCAGGGCGTCATCAAAATGCAGGGCCGCCGTTGGCGCGGCCACGGCGCCGGGGTTTTTGGCGAACACGGTCTGGTAACGCGCAGCGTCCTCTAACGAATCGGCATGCGTGATGTAAGGCGGCAGCGGCACATGGCCATGGCGCGCCATCAGCGTGAACGGATCGTCGCCCGCGTCGTTGCTGAGGACGAAACGAAACATCGCGCCGTTGGCATCGGGCCAGCGCCCGAGCAGCGTGGCGCGTAAATTCTCATGGGTGCCGGGCGCGCCAATGAGCGCGACCGAGGCGCCCACTTCAGGCTTCTTGCTCACGCGCATGTGCGCGGCCACCTGGTTGCCGCCCAGCACGCGTTCAACCAGAAGTTCGAGCTTGCCGCCGGTGGACTTCTCGCCAAACAGGCGGGCGTTCATGACGCGCGTGTCGTTGAAAACCAGTAAGTCGCCCGCAAGCAAGCGCGATGGCAGGTCACGGAAAATGAGGCCCTGCGGGCTCGCGCCGGTGCCGTCAAGCAGCCTTGAGGCGCTGCGTTCGGGCGCCGGGTGTTGGGCGATCAGTTCGGCAGGGAGCTGGAAGTCGAAGTCGCTGAGCGTGAAGGCGCGGGTGGACTGGGCTAAAGAGTGCGGCATGGTGCGTGAACGGGTGGACTTGCCCCGTACCCGGGTGCGAAAGGAGTCTGATTGTCGCAGGCCAAGCGCCGTCCTTGGTCTCTTTGACGTCGATGGGACACGGTTGCTGCCCTGGCAGGGTTCCAGTTTGACGCCTGATCGCGTCTAATAGCGACTCTAATAACAATTGGAGAGATTTAATGACAATACTTGTCGCCTATGTGCCGCGTCCCGAAGGTCAAGCCGCCCTGGACAAGGGGATCGAAATTGCCCTGAGCCGCAATGAAAAGCTGGTGGTGGTCAACGCCACTTCAGGGGGCACCAAAGAGGATGCCTCGTTTGCGGATGTGCAAGACTTCGAGCGGATTCAGAAGCTGCTGGAGGACACTGGCCTCAATGCCGAAGTCAAGCAGTATGTGCGCGGCAAGAATGCGGTCGAGGAAATTGAAGCGCTGGTCGAGTCCTTGCCGGCCTCGCTCCTCGTAATCGGCCTGAGAAAGCGCTCGCCGGTGGGCAAACTCATCATGGGCAGCGTGGCCCAGGAGCTGCTGCTTTCCGTTTCCTGCCCAGTCATGGCGGTCAAGTCTGCGGCCTAAACATTAATCCGCTGCGCCGCAACTGGCGGCCCTATCTCCTCGCTGTCGTGCTGGTCGGCTTGGCCGCGGCACTGAGAGTGTGGCCGCTGCAGTCCTTGGGCTCGGACTCGGCGTGGTTGACGTTTTACCCGGCGGTGCTGGTGGTCGCGCTCTACGCCGGCTTTTTCGCCGGCTTACTGGCCACGGCTCTGGCCTGCCTCGTCGTCACCTTCCTGGGCGCGCTGCTCGTGGGCCAGCCCTTCATCAAGAGCCCGGCGGACTTCCTTGGGGTCGCGGTGTTTGTTTTTTGCGGCTTGCTGCTCTGCGCCATGGTCCAAAGCTTGCATCGGGCGAAGGCCCGCGCGAACCAGGCGCTCAAGCAGGCCGAGTCGGCTGCCCTGGCCGGCGCCAGGAACGAGCAGTTCATCAGATCCATTGCCGACGCGGCGCCCAACATGATCGGCTACTGGGACCGGAACTTGCGCTGCCGCTTCGCCAACCACGCTTACCTGGCGTGGTTTGGCAAACATCCCCAGGACCTGATCGGCACGACCATGCAGGATTTGATGGGTGAGCGGCTCTATGCCCTGAACGAGCCCCATATTCGGGGGGTTCTGGCGGGCGAACCACAACATTTCCAGCGGACGCTGGCCAAGACCGCGGGCGGCGTGGGTCACATCCTGGGCAACTACATCCCGGACATCGATGCCAGTGGTGCCGTGAACGGTTTTTTCACCTTGGCCAGCGAGGTGACAGAGCTCAAGGAGGCGCAGGCGCAACTCGAACTGGCCGCCAGCGTCTATGCCAATACGGTCGAAGGCATCACCGTCACCGATGTCGACGGGGTCATTCTGTCGGTGAACCCGGCCTTCGTCGAGATCACCGGTTATTCGGCCGCCGAGGCGGTTGGGCAAACGCCGCGCATTCTCAAATCCAACCGGCATGACCGCGCGTTTTATGTCGCCATGTGGGAGAGCATCAGGACCAGCGGACGCTGGAAAGGCGACATCTGGAACCGGCGCAAGAATGGCGACGTCTTCCTTGAGCGGATCACCATTTCGGCTATCCGAGGCGCGGACGGCGAGCCGGCGCGCTATGTCTCGGTGTTCAGCGACATCACCGACCTGTGGCGCAAAGATGAATACCTGCGTCACCTGGCTTTTCATGACGCACTGACCGACCTGCCCAATCGGTTCTTGCTGATGGAGCGGCTCGGCCACGAAATCGCCATCGCGCAGCGGGAACGCTTCAGCCTGGCGGTCCTGTTTCTTGACCTGGACGGATTCAAGTTCGTCAACGATCAGTTCGGTCACGAGATCGGGGACGAGCTGCTGCAAACGGTCGCGCAGCGGCTGCTGGCCCGGGTGCGACAGTCCGACACAGTGGCGCGCCTGGGTGGCGACGAATTCGTCATTGCGCTCAATAATCCGGCCGACCAGGACGAGGTGGCCCTGATTGCCCGGCACGTGGTTGAGTCCCTGGCTGAGCCGATGCAGTTGCAGGGCAACGGGATCCAGGTCGGCTGCTCGATCGGCATTGCCCTCTTCCCCACGAACGCACTGACGCCGGCTGACCTGATCAAGAAGGCCGACGCTGCCATGTATGGCGCCAAGGCCGGCGGGAAGAATAGATTTCTTTTCTTCGACGCCGCCATGGCCGCCCCAAGCGACCAGCAGGCGAGATAGACGGCAGTCGCCCAGTCGAGCGGGCAGAATCCAGGCATGACTGACGCACCGGGCGCACCGTCCAAACCACCGTCCAAGCCCTTGAGCGGCCCGCAAAAAGCCCTGCGCAAGCTCGGCCTGGAGCGCGCCATCGACCTGGCGCTGCATCTGCCGCTGCGCTACGAGGACGAAACCCGCATCCAGCCTTTGAGCGAGGTGCGCGAGGGCGAGGTCGCGCAGATCGAAGGGCGGGTGACGCACTGCGAGATCAAGATCAGCGGCCACCGCCAACTGCTGGTGACGCTGGACGACGGCACGGACACCTGCTTGCTGCGATTTTTCAGCTTCTACCCCAGCAGCCAAAAGGCCCTGGCGGTGGGCAACCGCATCCGGGCGCGGGGTGAAATCAAGGGCGGCTTTGCCGGCTGGACCATGATGCACCCGGCGTTTCACCCGGCCGGTGGTGAACTGGCGGTGGCGCTGACGCCGGTCTACCCCACGGTGGCGGGCTTGCCGCAGGCCTACCTGCGCCGGGCCGTGCAGGGCGGGCTGGCGCGGGCTGAACTGTCAGACACCGTGCCGGCGGATAATTTATACGAAATCGGCCTGCAGCCCGCGTGGAATTTGCGTGAGGCGCTCTTGTTTTTGCATAACCCAACGCCCGATGTGACGCTTGCGACCTTGCAGGAGCACAGCCACCCGGCGTGGCAGCGGCTCAAGGCCGAGGAACTGCTGGCGCAGCAGTTGTCGCAACTGCAGGCCAAGCGCGCGCGCGCGCGCCTGAGTGCGCCGGCGCTGCTGCCGACCGGGCCGAAGCACACCGGGCTGGCGCTGCACGAACGCTTGCTGGCTTCGTTGCCCTTTCAACTCACGCCCGCCCAGCGCCGCGTCAGCCTGGAGATCGCACATGACCTTGCCCGCCCGGAGCCGATGCACCGGCTCTTGCAGGGCGATGTCGGCTCCGGCAAAACGGTGGTGGCGGCGCTGGCGGCGGCGATCTGCATTGATGCCGGTTGGCAGTGCGCGCTGATGGCGCCTACCGAGATTCTGGCGACGCAACACTTTGCCAAGCTGGTGAGCTGGCTGGAGCCTCTGGGCATCAAGACCGCCTGGCTCACCGGCAGCCAGAAGACCCGGGAACGGCGCGAGATGCTGGCGCTGATCGCCAGCGGCGAAGCGGGCCTGGTGATTGGCACGCACGCCGTGATCCAGGACAAGGTGGTGTTCAAAAACCTGGCGCTGGCCATCATCGACGAGCAGCACCGCTTTGGCGTGGCGCAGCGGCTGGCTTTGCGCAGCAAATTGACCGCGCAGACCGTTCATCCTGAGTCGGTCCAAGGGCCTGTAGACGCCGGCATGGAGCCGCACCTGCTCATGATGACCGCCACCCCGATTCCGCGCACGCTGGCGATGAGCTACTACGCCGATCTCGATGTCTCCACAATTGATGAATTGCCGCCCGGGCGCACGCCCATCATCACCAAAGTGGTGAACGAGGCACGGCGCGACGAGGTGATTGCGCGCATCCGCGCCCAACTTGAAGCGGGACGACAGATCTACTGGGTCTGCCCTTTGATTGAAGAGAGCGAGGCGCTCGACCTGAGCAATGCCACCGAGACCCACGCCCAACTGAGCGCCGCCCTGCCCGGCGTCATGGTCGGCCTGCTGCATTCGCGCATGCCGGTGGCTGAGAAAAAAGCGGTGATGAGCCTGTTCACCGCTGGCCAGATGGGGCTGCTGGTCAGCACCACGGTGATCGAGGTGGGTGTGGACGTGCCCAATGCCAGCTTGATGGTGATCGAGCACGCCGAGCGTTTTGGCCTGTCGCAGTTGCACCAGCTGCGCGGGCGCGTCGGGCGTGGCGCGGCGGCATCGGCCTGCGTGCTGCTGTATTCCACCGGTGACGCGTCGCGCTTGAGCGAGACCGCGCGCGCGCGCCTCAAGGCCATGGCCGAGAGCAATGACGGCTTTGAAATTGCCCGGCGCGATCTGGAAATTCGTGGCCCCGGCGAGTTCCTGGGCGCGCGTCAGTCCGGTGCTGCGATGTTGCGTTTCGCCGATCTGGCGCTGGACGCTGCGCTGCTGGCCTGGGCGCGCCGGCTGGCGCCCCTCATGCTGGACCAACATCCGGCGCTGGCAGAAAAGCACGTGCTGCGCTGGCTCGGTGGCAAGGCGGAGTTCTTGAAGGCCTGAGCCGATAAGTGGGAAACCAAAAAAAGAAGTTATTGTTAACGTAGCCTTAATCTCACCACGCCATGATGCGTGCTCCATTTGATATAGGAGCACTAATGCTGCGTTTGTGGTGGTCGGTCGTGTTGTTGGCAATGTCGTGGGCACTGCCCGCGCATGCCCGACAGGATTTTTTGCAGCCGGAACAGGCTTTTCGCCTGAACGTCAGCAAGCAGGCCGATGGTCAGCTGCGCCTGAACTGGGACATCAGCCCAGGCTATTACCTCTATCGCCAACAGATGAAGGTCGAAGTGGACCCCGTCGGCAGTGCGCTCAAGGTTGAGTGGCCAGCTGGCACCCGCAAGACCGATGAGACCTATGGAGAAAGTGAGGTCTACCACGACCAGGTCACGGCACGACTCACGGCGCCTGATGCCCGGGCACTGACGATTGGTTGGCAGGGTTGTGCCGATGCGGGTCTTTGCTACCCGCCGCAAACCCGGCGCGTAAATGTGGCCGATGTCGCCGCAGCACAGTCCACCAGCCCGGACGTGGCGGCTGCCAGCGTGAGTCGGCCTGCGGCGGGCGCACTCGGCGAGGATCAGGACCTGGCCGACCGTCTGTCACACCTCAACCTGGGCTGGATGCTGCTGGTGTTCTTCGGACTGGGCGTGCTGATGACGTTCACACCCTGCGTTTTGCCAATGGTGCCGATTCTCTCCAGTCTGATCGCGGGCAGTGGGGCAACACCCCGGCGCAGTTTTTTTCTTTCACTGGCCTTTGTGCTGCCGATGGCGCTGGTCTACGCCGGTGTCGGCGCGGCGGCGGCGCTGGCGGGCGCCAATCTGCAAGCCGTGTTACAGAACCCCTGGGTGCTCGGCAGCTTTGGGCTGGTATTTGTCGTACTGGCGCTCGCCATGTTTGGTTTTTATGAACTGCAACTGCCGGCCGTGCTGCGCAACCGTGTGAACAACGCCAGCCAAGGCCAGCGCGGCGGCACCATGACAGGCGCCGCGACGATGGGTGTGCTGTCGGCGCTGCTGGTTGGCCCCTGCATGACCGCGCCACTGGCCGGCGCCCTGCTTTATATCGGCAATAGCGGCGATGTGCTGACCGGCGCCCTGGTCTTGTTCGCCATGGGGCTGGGCATCGGGGTGCCACTGCTGTTGGTCGGAACCCTCGGGGCCCGACTGCTGCCGCGCCCCGGTGACTGGATGAACCGGGTCAAGGCATTGTTCGGATTTATTCTGCTGGGCACCGGCATCTTTTTTGTGGCGCGTGTTTTGCCTGCGGCACTGACGCTGGGCCTGTGGGGCGCCTGGTTGCTGGCCATCGCCCTCAGTTTGCTGTCACTGGTGCACAAGCTCGGTACCGACAGGGGGCGCTTAGTCTCCCGCTTTCTGGCCTTGCTGCTGGGCCTGTGGGGCGGCTCCATGGTGATTGGAGCGGCCGGCGGCGCCCATGACCCCCTGCAGCCGCTGAACATTGGCGCCAGTGCCAGCCCGCTCGCGTCGCCCTCCGTCAGGAACACTTTCATGAGCCGCTTCGGACCGCTCAAGACACCGCAAGCACTTGAGGTGTTGATTGCCGCAGCGGGCCAGCGCGGCCAGTGGACGCTGGTGGATTTCTACGCCGACTGGTGCGTGTCGTGCGGTGTGATCGAACGCGAGGTGTTTGGCGACCCGCGTGTGCAGCAAGCCTTGAACGACATGCAGCTGCTGCGCCCGGACGTCACGGCCAACAATGCCGATGACCAGGCCCTGATGCGCACCCACCAGATTCTCGGCCCGCCCACCCTACTGCTGATCGGTCCCGATGGCAAAGAGCGCCGCGGCGAGCGCATCATCGGCGAACTCGGTGCCGACGAATTTCTCGCCCGCGTGGCGCGTGCAAGAGAGAAAGGCTGAACATGCTGACATTGAATATCGGCCCCCTGTCATTGCCGATCACCCTCTTTCTGATGCTGGTGGCTTTACTGGTTGCGGCGGGCGTAGGCCGCCTGGTCGGAGCCGGTCAGCGCACCAGCGTAGCCAATATCGTGATCGATATGTTGGTCGCCGCTGTGCTGGTGGCGCGCATCGCCTTTGTTTCCATCTGGTTTGACACTTACCGCAACTCACCCTGGTCCATGCTTGATATCCGTGACGGCGGGTTTACACCCTGGGCCGGGATGATGGCGGCTCTGTTGGTGGCGCTCTGGCGGGCCTGGCGCCGCCCGGCGCTGCGCAGACCACTGGCCTTCGGTCTGGCGGCTGGGGCGGTCGCCTGGGGAGGGCTGTTTGGTGCGATACGCCTTATGGACAAGACGACTGTGTCCCAAGCATCTGTGACGACGCTGGCGGGAGAGCCGACGAACCTTGCCGCGTTGGCTCAGGGCAAGCCCATGGTTGTCAATTTGTGGGCCAGTTGGTGCCCACCTTGCCGGCGTGAAATGCCGGTGCTCGCGGCCGCGCAAAAGCAGGAAACCGCAGTGCGCTTTGTGTTTATCAACCAGGGCGAGGATGCAGCTAAGGTCCAGCGCTATCTCACTGGCGCCAAACTTGATCTCGCCAACGTGGTGATCGACCCCGGCACCGCCCTTGGCCGCGAAGTTGGCTCCGGGGCGTTGCCAACCACCCTTTTCTACAACGCCAGCGGGCGGCTGGTTGATACCCATCTGGGCCCCCTTTCGGCCGCCTCGCTGGCGAGCAAGTTAGCCCAGTTCCGTTCGCCCTCAAATCTGTCAAATTAGGAGTAAATCCCCCATGCTTAAAAAATCACTCGCTGTGTTTGCAGTTTTGTTTACATGGTTCGGCCTCACCCTGGCTGCGCAGGCGAAAGACTGGCCCGCACCGATCAAGGCGCTAGAAGCGCAGGGCGTTGAGGTGATCGGGACTTTTGCCGCGCCAGGCGGACTGACCGGCTATGCAGGCATAGTCGAGCAACAGCCGCTGGCCATCTATCTCACCGCCGACGGCAAACAGGCCATAGTCGGCCCGATGATGGACGCCAAAGGTGCCAACCTGAGCCAGGAACCGTTGGACAAACTGGTCAGAAAACCCATGACCGGGAAGATCTGGAAGCAGCTTGAGAACAGCACCTGGATTGCCGACGGCAGCAAGAATGCCCCGCGCGTCATCTACACTTTCACCGACCCGAATTGCCCCTACTGCAACAAGTTCTGGAATGATGCCCGGCCCTGGGTCAGTGCCGGCAAAGTGCAGTTGCGCCACGTCATCGTGGCGATCCTGACGGACACCAGCTCGGGCAAAGCGGCGGCACTGCTCTCGGCGCAGGATGCGCCGGCCGCCCTGACCCAGCACGAACAGCAGCACGCCAGCGGTGGCGTCAAGCCATTGAGCCAGGTGTCGGAAAAAATACGGGCCCAGCTCGACGCCAACCAGAAGTTGATGCAGCAACTCGGCGCCTCGGCCACCCCCACGATCTTCTACAAGGATGCCAGCGGCAATCTGCAAAAGATGCAGGGTGCGCCACCGGCAGAGATGCTGGTCAAAATTATGGGTCCGCGCTGAGGCTGCCCGTTGCAAGGTCAACAGGCACAGTCATCAGTGTCACACCACCAGCCAAAAAAAAATGGTTTGAATCACAGTTTACAAATCAACCACAAACAGGGAAGATATTCATGATTAAAAAAATCCGCACCGTCTCCATCGCCATCGCAATCGCCATCGCGGGAATTCTCGTTTTGTCCTTGAATGGCATGGCGTCTTCTGCTTTCGCTGAAACCGTCTTCGGCTTGGCAGAAAACACCAAGCCGCCATTGCAGATCGTCAACCAGTCTGAACTTAAAGTGGCGGTCCAAGTCAACTATGCTGACACCGTTCCCAACGGCATCAGCAAGCAAGTATTGGCGGCGAAAAATCTCTATGATCAGTATGAAACCCTTGGAATGAAGCCCGGCAAAGATTATGAAATCGTGATGGTGTTCAGAGGCGACGGAGCCCAGTTTCTGTTGACCGACGAAGCCTACGACCAAAAAGTGAAACAGCCTCATCCGAAGGGCAATCCCAACCGAGCCATTCTGGATGAGATGATCAAAGGCGGCGTGAAGGTGTACCAATGCGGCATCTCGATGCGGCTGAAAGGCTACGCACCGCAAGACATTCTTCCCTATGGCCGAATTGTCGTGTCTGGCATTGGCGCAATGGTCGATTTTGAAAAATTAGGCTATCTCTCCATGACGCCGTGATGGCTCCACCCCCACCATTTCAGATGACCGACATAGAGCCCGGGCACGGGTGGATTCAGATGTTGAGAATCCACCTTTTTGAACCGACACCGACAGAGCCACTATGCGCGTTTTACTGATTGAAGACGATGAACTGATTGCTCACGGCATCCTGGTCGGATTGCGCGCGCACGGCCTGACCGTCGATGGTGTGAATACGGCGGCGCAGGCAGAGGCCACATTGTCAGCCGTGCATTGTGATGTGGTGATACTCGATCTGGGGCTACCCGACGAGGATGGCATGAGCCTGCTGCGGCGCTTGCGGGCTGGCGGCATGGCGCTACCCGTGCTGGTGTTGACCGCGCGCGACGCCGTGCAAGATCGCGTGGCCGGGCTGCGTGCCGGCGCCGATGACTATCTTCTCAAGCCTTTTGATCTCAACGAACTCGTGGCCCGTCTACAAGCCTTGCTGCGCCGCGCCGCCGGACGCAGCGTGGATCTCATTGAGCACGGCCCGTTGCGCCTTGATCCGGCCAGGGGTGAAGTCTTTCTGCACGGACGGGCCATCGATTTGTCACGACGCGAACTGGCCCTGCTGGTTGCCCTGCTGCAGGCTCGCGGATGCATTCTGAGCCCCGACCAGTTGAAAGACAGTCTTTACGATTTCAGCGAGGAGATTGAAAGCAATGCGCTCAATGTGCATATCCATCATTTGCGGCGCAAACTGGGTGCAGACATCATCGAAACGGTACGTGGCGTAGGCTACCGATGCAGCATGGTGACCGAATGACACTTCGCGTGCGATTGCTGCTGATGATCGGCATTTCGATGGTTCTTCTATGGGGAGGGGTGGCGATCTGGATGCTGCACGATATGGACAGGGAAATGCACCGTACCCTGGACCAGCGCCTCGCCATGTCGGCACACATGGTGGCCGGACTGATGTCGCAGTACCCGGCTGCGTGGGACGGCAGCACAGGAAGAACGGGTGCATCAACGCTGAGCATGCCGCCTGAGTCAAGAGGTCTGGCGTGTCAGGTATCTCTGCGCGGCGAGGTGATCGCGAGCACCACCGGCGTGACACCGGAGCCGATAGCAACTGCGGCCATTGGTTTTTCTGATCGCGAAATAAAGGGTAAAAGCTGGCGCAGCTACACCCTGGAAGCACACGGCCTTCGCGTGACCACGGCAGATCGTCTGACCGAACGAGCCACACTGCTGCGCAATGTGATGGTGGCGGCTGTTGTGCCTTTTGTAGTCGCCTTGATTGGCAGCCTGATGGTGCTATGGTTTGGCGTTGGACGTGGGTTGCTGCCGCTGGAACGTCTGCGCCAGGTACTGGCCAGACGGACGCCGGATGCATTGACCCCGATCCCAAATATTCCCATGTCACGCGACCTGCTGCCGCTGGTCAATACCCTGAACCATCTGCTGGAGCGGATGAGCGTGACCATCAACCGCGAGCGTCGTTTTACCAGCGATGCAGCCCATGAATTGCGCACGCCGCTGACCGCGATCAAGACCCATCTTCAGGTCGTACGCATCACCGACGGCAAGGAGGCCGAAGTGGCCATGGATTACGCTGAAGAGGGCGTGGCGCGGCTTCAGCGCACTCTCTCCCAACTGCTGACGCTGTCACAAGTGGAAGGCGACTTTTCCTGGGACGACGGGCGCGTCGCAGAGGCCAACGAACTAGCCCGCCTCGCGATGCGCGATGCGGCACCCGATGCGTCCGAGCGCATCGTGTTGGACAGCGATGGCAACGGTGCCGAACTGGCACTGCCCCAAGCTCTGGCAGTCACTGCATTGCGTAACCTGCTTGATAACGCCTTGCGTCATTCCCCCGCAGAAAACAGCGTCAGGCTGGAGATACGCCGCTCGCCGGAAACGATCAGGTTCCACGTGTTCGATCGCGGGCCCGGGCTCAGCGATAAGGAGTTGGTGCGAGCCACCCAACGTTTTTGGCGACGCGGATCAGGCCGAGGCAGCGGACTGGGCTTGTCCATTGTTGCAGCGATTGCCGAGCGCTTCGGCGGATCGTTCGAACTGCTTCAGCGCCCCGAGGGCGGGCTGGAGGCGACATTGACGCTGCCAAGAAAGAAACAGCTTGACTCAACCTAGAAAGACTCGCTTTCCTTTTTTGCAAGCCTGATCGCACTGACAGCCCGCATCAACATGCTGCGTCAAATTCACCTGTCAGCACTGGCGTCGCTGTTTACAATGCCATATTGAACATCAATGCGGCTTCCTGGTCCCGATAGATGGGGGCTCCCACCTATAAAGGACGAAGGTCATCAATGTTTTTTCAAGGATTTGTGCAATGAATATCTCCCGATCATTTCTGGCAGCTCTTGGCGCGTGTTTAATTTTTGGACATGCCGCGAATGCCGCTGACCCGGCACCGGCCCCAGTAAATAGCGCAGCCCCAGCACTCAAGCCTGCAGACAACGAGGCGGCATTGATTGAGCGCGGCAAGTATGTGGCGCACTTGGGCGATTGCGTTGCCTGCCACACTGCAAACAAGGGACCAGCGATGGCGGGCGGCCTTGAACTCAAGACGCCGATGGGCACAATTTATTCGACCAATATCACGCCTGACGCCACTAGCGGCATCGGCAAGTATTCGTTTGCGCAATTTGACCGCGCCATGCGCAAGGGCGTGTCCGCGGACGGGCACAACTTGTACCCGGCCATGCCTTATCCCTCCTACGCCACGATGAGCGAAGACGACATGCGCGCCTTGTACACTTTTCTGATGAAAGGCTTGGCGCCGATCAGTCATGCCAACAAGCCGGCGGAGATGCGCTGGCCGTTCAGCATGCGTTGGGGCTTGTCGTTCTGGAACTGGGCGTTTCTGAAGGATGCGCCCTTCAAGCCTGATGCGGACAAGGATGCTGTCTGGAACCGGGGCGCCTATCTGGTGCAAGGCTTGGGACATTGCGGTTCCTGCCATACGCCGCGCGGCATTGCTTTCCAGGAGAAGGCCATGAGTGATGCCGGGTCCGATGGAAAGTACTATCTCGCAGGCGAAACGGTTGAATCGTGGCGCGCGCTCAGTCTGCGCAATTTGTGGACGGTGCAGGACACCGCCCTGCTGCTGAAAACGGGACAGAATAGTTTTGCCACGGTGTCCGGCAATATGGCGGAGGTGATCCATAACAGCACCCAGCACTTCACGGATGCCGACTTGACGGCCGTCGCCACCTATTTGAAGTCGCTGCCGCCAGGCGAGCACGATCTGCCCATGCCTGCGGCGCCGGTGCGCGCTGCAGCAGAGACGGTCCCTGCCAATCTGTTCACCACGCGCGGCGGATTGGGTTATGTGCAATTCTGTGTCGATTGCCATCGTCAGGATGGCGCAGGCGTCAAGGGAATATTCCCGGCGATGCAGCGCAACCCGTCCATCACGGCCGCCGACCCGGCCACCTTGCTGCATATCGCGCTGACCGGCTGGAAAACGGCCGAAACCGTCGCGCATCCACGCATCTACACCATGCCGGCCTTTGCCCGGCTGTCAGATCAGGAACTCGCCGAGATCCTGAGTTTTGTGCGCGGCAGTTGGGGCAATAGCGCCGAACCAGTTACCGCGTCTCAGGTAAAAAAGATGCGTGCGCAACTCGATCCCAAGACCACGGATTCCTCCAATTTTGAAACGCCGCGTCTGGCAGACATGCTCGCCAGCCCCGCTGCCCTGCAGCTTGTCCGCGGCATGCGCCTGCATCTTGAGACCAAGGCGCTGTTGCCGCAGAACGTCGGCAACGCCTTGAATTGCACCAGTTGTCATCTGAACGCCGGCACGGTGGCCGATGGTTCGCCCTTTGTCGGCCTATCGGCCTTTTTCCCCAGTTACGCGCCGCGCGCAGGCCGGGTCATCACACTCGAAGACCGCATCAACGGCTGCTTCCTGCGCTCCATGAACGGCAAACCGCTGCCTTCGGATTCGGCGGACATGAAAGCCATGGTGGCCTATTTCGACTGGATGAAGAAGGAAACGAAACCGCAGGACAAAGTCGCCGGGCGCGGCGTCGGCAAGGTGGACATGGCGATCAAGCCCAACCTGGAAAATGGCAAGCAGGTGTACGCGACGCAATGCGCGGTATGCCACGGCAAGGACGGCGAAGGTCTGAAGCAGGCTGACGGCAGCCACATCTACCCACCGCTTTGGGGCGATGATTCATTCAACATCGGCGCCGGGATGGCGCGTACCTACACCGCGGCGGCCTTTGTCAAGCGCAACATGCCGATCGGGTTCCATGAGAAATTCCCGCTGGGACAAGGGGGGCTTTCAGATCAGGAGTCGGTTGATGTCGCGGAGTATTTCACGCACCAGCCACGCCCGGATTTCGCGAACAAGGTGAAGGATTGGCCCAAGGACAAGAAGCCGGTGGATTCTCGTTACTGAGAAATGGGGCGGCGCCAGTCCGATGGTCGGTAAATTTTCTTCTATATCCAACCCAACACTGAGGGGCCGCCCCTTGCCAGGCGGTTCTGACTGTTGTCATGTAGATGGTCAATTCGATGCCCCACAGTTCGGCCAACCCTCTAGTCTTTGCACATGAATGCAGGCTCGGTCATTGGCTTCGTTCCATTGCTGGACTTTCAAACTGAACGTCGTCTTGCGAGAATCTGGGCAGACTTGTTAAAGATGGTTGCTGACATTGGACAATCTGAACTTCTTGCGCCAAGCTACTCTATGCAGAGCTCTGCATAACGCAGCACTGCTGTCGTTATAAATTTCGCCGTTCAGCCCTGTAGTGTGCGAAATGGGCCATTCGCATTTCGTGTTGGCCAACCCCAGATTGCACAATACGGAGGATTTTCGGACGTAGCCGAAATCTATAAGAAATCAGGCTGTAGCCCTCGTGGATAAAAGGTAAGATGGTATCTTTAGTGAAGCAAATGGTAAGTCACCCAAGGCCTGTTTGGCAACCCCTGCCAGCCGCGGTGCTTGGCCCGGGTGCCCGTCAGAGCGCTTTGTCGATCGCCGCCAGCAGCGGCTTCGCTTGCGGTTCCACTTGGCTGGCGAAGCTCGCAACCACTTTGCCCGAGCGGTCAATCAGGTACTTGTGAAAGTTCCAGCGCGGCGACTGGCCGGTGGCTTGGGCCAGGGCCGCGTACAGCGGGTTGCGGCCGGAGCCGGACACGGCGGTCTTGGAGAACATCGGGAACTTGACGGCGTAGGTGTTGTAGCAAAAGTCGGCAATTTCCTTGTCGCTGCCGGGCTCCTGTTTGCCAAAGTCATTGGACGGAAAGCCCAGCACCACCAAACCTCTCGCCTTGTAACTCGCATACAGCGCTTCCAGCCCTTCGTACTGACCGGTGAAGCCGCAGTAGCTGGCGGTGTTGACCACCAGCACGACCTTGCCGGCGTACTGACACAGGTCTTGCGGCGACTCGTCTTGCAGACGCTTGAAACTGTGTTGCAGAATGGCCGGGCAGGCGGCACTGGAGGCGGCGACAGGTGCCGGGCCCGGTGCCGACACGGCGGGCGCCGCCTGGACGAATGGGCTGATAAAAAGTGCAGCAACCAGAGTGGCGCGCCGCAGTGTGGACGTCAAAGAAACCATGGCTTGAACCCTTCGCTTGTTTTTTACCAGGGCAAGCTTAGCGACTTGTCTGAAACCTTTCAGGGCGCCAGGGCAACGCGCGGCGCCAGCCACTGCTGCAGCTGGGCGTAGACCGCCTGGCTGTCGAGCAGCTTCAGGTGGTTCATGCCGTAGAACACATGCTGTTGCTGGGGCGGGATGTTGAGCGCGCGCGCGCTGTTTCGGTGTTGACCAAGGGCGCTCTTCACCGGAACCAGACCGTCCCCCACCAATCGCCCATGAAGCTCACTGTGCTTGCCTGAGATCATGGCCGCAATGGCATAGCACTTGACGCTCTTGGGTAGTTGCGAAATCGCCCTTTGATCCGCAAAGTGCGCGAAGCGGTTGCGACCGGCCCAGTCCTCTTCAACCAGGTTGCCATGGCGCAGGTCCGTGGTGCCGGCGCTGCGAATCTTGCCCAGGCGCGACAGCGCATGCGAATAAGGGCTGATCTCAAGCGCCTTGTCCAGCAGATTGCCCGCCTGCTCCAGCATCGAGCCGTGGTGCGGCGTGCCCAGAAAGAACAGCTTGTGAACCAGCGCCGGCCAGCCCTGCTGGGCTTGGGTGCCGTAGTGAAAGGCGCTGCGCGCCACCAGCCCACCCATGCTGTAACCCACAATGCACAGCTCTTGCAGCGGCACCGGCCATTCACGCACCAGCTTTTCCAGCAGATCAGCCAGCGCGCGGCCATTCTCTGAAATATGCAGGCCGGTGTTGTAGCGCAAATAGACCAGGCTAAAGCCGTTGGCCGCTGCCAACTTTTCGCCGTGGTCGTGCCCGCGGCGATACCACTGCAATTCATTCATGCAATGGCCGTGAAGCATCAGCAGCACTTTGCCAGAAGGCTGGGTAATGGCCCGAGCCAATGAATCCTTGGCCAGTTCCAGCACCTTGCCGCCCTGGCGCAAGCTCATGGGGATCGTCAACGGGTTGTCATGCGCCTTCATGTGGTCGCCCAGAACGCCATTCAGAATGGAAATCAGGGCGTCGCGCTCGCGCGAGGAATCCAGATGGATCAGCTCGGGCTGCAAATGCGTCAGTGCCGTGTCTATCCCGCTGCCGACCCGTTTCGTGATACCGCGAACAGCGTCATAGACGAAGCCACTGGTGCCCGCCAAAACCCGATAAATCACCCCATGGAGTCCCGTTGGCGCCTTGCTGCTGCCCTTAGCCAACGGCAAGGGCTGGCGCAGAATGGTCTGGTGCATGGCTTGCACCAGATCGGTGACTCCCAGGGTGGCCTGCACGACGAGCTGGCTACAGCCCTGGATATCAGTGAGGTGAACGTGTGTTGTCTTCATGGCGTATCTCCGTGGGGGCTTCGATCCCTTGATCGGCGCTGCCAAGCATCAGCCAAAAATCGGGGATTTGCGCTGCCTGGCCAGCTTGTCCATGCCGGCCTGGATGCGTTTCTCGATTTCGGTGTACATCTGTTGCACATATTGCGCATCGTCGGCCCGCTTCGGGTCGGCGTCAAAATAGACCGGCGCCTGAAATTCGGTGCGGATTCTCGCGGGCAGCGCAATGTGCTGCAAGGGCGTGACGTGCAGCGTAATTCCCAACGGGCCAGCACTGCGCGTGGCTGCGACCAGGGAGCTGCGTTTGGGAGTCGGGCCAAGCGCGGTCATGGGCATCAGGGCCGGACGGTTCTTTGTGAACGTGTTCATGATGCTGCGCTTTTTGGTCAAAAAACACTTAGGGCGTGCCGGCGAGGCTGCGAATATGGCTCGCCACCACCAGCAACTGCGCCTGGTCCATGCGCACGATGAAATTGCGACTCACCGAATTGATGAGCCTGACCGCACCAGACATGCCCAGCCGGGCAGATTGCTCGGCAACAAAGCCGACCTTGGCCTGCTTGAGGGCCTTTAAAAAATAATAGTCCATGCCGGCTTCGATCAACTCGGCCACGAGGTCGGCCAATGCCTCGCCGTGCTTGGGGTGCTCCGGCCTGGCTTGCAGCCCGGCGAGCACACTGTTGGTCTTGGTGCGAAGCGTTTTCGAATGGTAAAAGCGCAGGGAGGGCTCTTCGACCGGGACAAGCGGGCGCACCTGACTGGCCGGGTTAAGGCGCGCCGCCTTGACGGGAGTCGCGGCGGGCCGTTTGGCTACTGACTTCGCTGCTGGCTTGGCTGTGACTTTGGCGGGCGCTTTGGCGGGGGCCTTTGCCGGGATTTTGGTGGTGCTTACCATGATGTCTCCTTCAGTTTGCTGCGTCGCGCTTGAACGGCGACTGGATTAATTGTGTACAGTTGTGCACTTAAAGTCCATTTCTATTTTTGCAATTAGAGTCAATAGCCAAATTTTCCGATCTCCGTCGCTAGTTTTGCAGCAAGACACGGTGCTGCTGTCTTGTTAAGATACAAACGTACACACTTTTGATTGAGTCCATGCCGCAGCTCGTTTTGAGTTGGGGCAAACCCCGATGCCAACACTACTGCCCGCCCCAAAACGCCCAGACAGCCTGAGCCGCAGTGAGCGTAAGGACCAGACCCGCAACAGCCTGCTACAGGCGGCGCTGCAATTGATTGGCGAGGGCCGCAGTTTCGCCAGTCTGGGCATACGTGAAATTGCCCGTCAGGCCGGCGTCGTGCCGAATGCGTTCTACCGGCATTTCCGCAGCACCGACGAACTCGGCCTGGCGCTGGTGGAGGAGTCCGGCATCACGCTGCGGCGCTTGCTGCGCGAGGCGCGCCAAGTGGGGGTCGAGAAGAACAAAATGTTGCGCCGATCGGTGCAGGTGTATGTCGAGTATGTCAAGCAAAACCGCTTGCAGTTTCTATTTATCTCAAGTGAGCGCTCGGGCGGCAGCAAGAACTTGCGCCTGGCGGTGCGCAATGACATGGTGCACTTCAGCAATGAAATGGCCCAGGATTTCCGGCGCCTGGAACTGTACAACGAGATGCCCACCGCCACCCTGCAAATGGTGTGCGGCCTGATCGTCAACACGATGCTGGCTGCGGCCCCAGAGATCCTGGACTTGCCGCCCGGCCAGCCTTTGCTGGAGCCAGAAACCCTGGAAAACTTTGTGCAGCAACTGCAAATCGTGCTCTTGGGCGCAAGCTGCTGGAAAGACCGCGCCAAGCGCTACCCACCACCTGAAAGAGAACATGGCACCCGAACAATTTGATTTTGACTGGCTCGTGATCGGCTCCGGCTTTGGCGGCAGCGTCTCGGCGCTGCGCTTGTCCGAGAAGGGCTACACGGTGGGCGTGCTCGAATGCGGGCGCCGTTTTAGTGACGACGACATGGCCGCGTCAACCTGGCAGCTGGGACGCTACCTTTGGGCGCCCGCTCTGGGCCTGAAGGGCATCCTGCGCTTGAGCCCGTTCAAAGACATTTTTGTGGGCAGTGGCTCGGGCGTTGGCGGCGGCAGCCTGGTCTACGCGAACACGCTGTACCGGGCCAAGCCCGACTTCTTCCGCAACCCGCAATGGTGTGAGACTGGCGACTGGGAGCGGGACTTGCAGCCGCACTACGACACCGCAGAGCGCATGTTGGGTGTGCAAACCGTGCCCTTTGAGTCCGTCAACCAACAACTGATTCTTGAGATGGCGCGCCACTGTGGCACCGAGGCGACGTTTCGCCGCACGCCCTGCGCGGTCTACTTCGGCGAAGCCGGCAAGACTGTCAAAGACCCCTATTTCGGTGGCACAGGCCCGGATCGCACCGGTTGCACCCGTTGCGGCGCCTGCATGGTGGGGTGCCGCGTGGGCGCCAAGAACACGCTACTGAAGAACTACCTGTGGTTCGCGGAAAAACTCGGTGCACGCATCCTGCCCGAACATCAGGTGGTCGATGTCGCCCCATTGGGCGCACCCGACGGCAGCGCAGGTTACCGCGTGACCACTGAACGCCCGGGCGCCTGGTTTTTCAAGGACCGAAAAAGCTTCTCTGCCCATGGTGTGGTATTCGCGGCGGGCCCGCTGGGCACCAATCACCTGCTGGCCAACTGCAAACATGGCGGCTCGCTGCCGCGGGTCAGCGACCGGCTCGGTGAGCTGGTGCGCACCAACAGCGAGTCCTTGTTGGCCGTGCGCATGCCCGAGGACATCAACAATTGGAACGACGTGGCCATCAGCAGCAGCATTCATGTCGATCACGACACCCACGTCGAGTTTGTCAACTACGGCAAAAACGGCGATGTGATGTCGCTGCTCTACACCGTGCTCGTGGGCAATGGCAACCGGCTGACGCGGCCTCTCTTCTGGCTGGGCAGCATGGCGCGCCGCCCGCTGCAATGGGCCAAGACGCTCTGGCCGGTCGGCTGGAGCCGCCGTGTGGTGATCATGCTGGTGATGCAGGCGCTCGACAACGCCATCGCCATGCGCGCCAAGAAGCGCTGGTTCGGGCGCGGCTACGCCCTGGCCACCGAACAGAATGCCGACAAGCCCAATCCCACCTTCATCGCCGCCGCGAATGCAGCCGCCGCCTGGTTTGCCCAGCACACCGGCGGCATTGCCCAGAGCACGACGCTGGAGGCGGTGGCCAATGTGCCGTCCACCGCGCACTTGCTGGGCGGTGCCGTCATCGGCGCCAGTGCCGCGCACGGCGTGATCGATCACCGCCTGTGCGTTTTTGGCTACCAGAACCTGTTGGTGTGCGATGGTGCCGCCATGCCGGCCAACCCGGGCGTCAACCCGTCACTGACGATCACGGCGCTGGCCGAACATGCGATGGCGCAGATTGCGCCTGCAGGCATTTAAGCTTGCGGCTTCACCACCGGGCCGACCACGCCCTCCAGGTTGGAGACCAGTGCTTTGCGGTACTCCGAAACATAGAACTCCAGCGCCTGCGCCCGATCCTGTTCGGCGCCATTGTGGGACACGAAATTGAAGGCGTTATAGCGTCCGGCAGCGAACAAGATGGCTGCGCTGACCTCTCCGTCTTGCCCCCCCTGGGCCAATCGGTTGGCAAGATGGATGAACTCGTCGACGAGCTTGAGAAATTCTGGAGGGTAGGCCATGGTGATATTTCCTGGAGGAATCTAAGTTTAAGACAACCGGCTACCTCGGGCCTTGTCGTTCTGCAAAGCCAGACGGCAGTTATAAATGCAAAATATGCTCAACAAAAAAACCCCTGCCATGCGACAAATAATCAAATATATCCCGTCCCTGCTCTTGGCCACATTGCTGACCGTGTCCGCTTCGTCGGCTCAGGCGCAAACCGCAGCACCTGCTGGCGAGTCCACGGCCCTTCTGGCAAGCGCGCTTGAATTAAAGGCTGACGCCGAACGCGGCGGCGCCGAGTTCACGGCGCGATCCTGCTCGCGCTGCCACCGAAAGGACGCAGCGGGACGCCCTGACAGTCATACGCCACGACTCTCTGGCCAACACGCCTCCGTGATCATCAAGCAGGTTCTCGATATCCGCAGCGGTCGGCGCAACAACCCGCCCATGAAGCCCCTTGTTTCTGAAGAAAGATTAAGCCTGCAAAACTTGGCCGATATCGCCGCCCACCTGCAAGCGCTGCCGGTCTCTGGCGCGATTGCCAAGGGGCCTGGGTCAGGCGTGGCGCGGGGCAAGGAGTTATTCGCCAAGGACTGCACTGGCTGTCACGGTGCAGCGGGCGAAGGCAACGCCATCGTATTTGCGCCCATGGTGGCGGCACAACACTACACCTATCTGTTGCGTGAACTCCAATTCATTCGCAATGGAGAGCGGGGCAACTCCAATCCGGTGATGGCCAGCCTGCTGCAGACCTACGTGCCGGACGACTTACAGGCCGTCGCCGACTACATGGCGCAATTGCCCGCGCCAAAGCGCCAGTAGACGGTCGTCATGGCGCAGGCGTTAATCCTCAGCTGCATCAACGATCAAGCTCTTGCCGCCCAAATAGGAAAGGAGCACAAAGACAACCGATGCCGCCATCAGGAATGCGGGGATTCTGGTTGAATAATCTCTGCGGTTTTGATGCAGGGCTAGGACAGAATTTTTCATGGCTTTTACAGCTTTCTCCCCTAACTGGATTTAGGGAAAAGGGATACTAGCAATGTTTCCTGGGCCCTGCGTAGAAGATTTTGGCCCGAGAAAACTTCTGTTACAAAAGTCTGTCACCGCGTGCCATCGGCAACGCGTGATCACCTGTGCATCACGACAGTGCTAGGGCCGAATCGCTGCGTCAGCCTCAACAGCAGATTGTCAATTTCATCGCGACTCATTTCACAAGCCGGAAACCGACTCTGACCGCCCTTTCTTCAACGCCAGCGCCGCCTCGTACAAGGCGTTGCGCGAGGCGCCCGTGATCTCGGCAGTGAGCTTGACCGCGGTCTTCAAGGGAAGTTCGGCCAGCAGCAGCGCGAGGATGCGCTGCTCGGCACCCGCATCGGCGCGCACAGCGGCCGGATGCAGCACCAGCACAAACTCGCCGCGACTGCGGTTGGGGTCCTGCTGCAGCCAGTTTGGGAAATCCTGCGCCGCGAGGGTGGCGATTTCCTCAAACTGTTTGGTCAACTCGCGCCCGACGGTGAGCGGGCGTTCTCCCAAAGTAGCCAGCGCCGTGGCGAGCGCCTCAATTCGGTGCGGTGCCTCCAGCAGCACCACGGCGCGCGCTTCCCCAGCCAGCGCGGCCACCGCGCTGCCACGTTCACCCGATTTGGATGACAAGAAGCCGACAAAGACAAAGCCGCCCTGCTGGGCGTCGTCCCCGCTCACTCCGGCCACACTCAAGGCGGCGGTGACGCTGCTGGCACCGGGGAGGGGCACCACGGGTAAGCGTGCCTGACGCACCGCGGCGACCAGGCGCGCGCCCGGGTCGCTGACAGCGGGCGTGCCGGCGTCGCTGGCGTAGGCCACGCGCTGCCCCTGCTGCAGCCGCTCAATCACCACCTGCGCCGCCTGCGACTCGTTGTGCTGGTGCACAGCGAGCAATTGGGCGTTTGACTTGTCAATACCATAGGCGCGCAGCAAGGCCTGGGTATGGCGCGTGTCCTCGCAGGCGATGGTGTCCGCGAGTTGCAGCACATGCAGCGCGCGCAGGCTGATGTCAGCCAGGTTGCCGATCGGGGTGGCCACCACGTAAAGCGCGCCAGGCGGATAATTCTGGCCACCGGCTGCCGTGGACGCAGCAGCCAGGGCAGAGGCATACAAGTGGGCGTAAACAGAACTCAATGGCACTCCTTCAAATCATGGCCAAGATCGGCACCAGCAAGCAGGCAGGCGATGCCGCCGAAGAGGCCGCGCTGCGCCATCTGCAACAGGCGGGTTTGCGCTTGCTCGAGCGCAATTATCGGACGCCCGGGCGCGGCGGCGGAGAAATTGACCTGATCATGCGCACGCCCGATGGCACCACGGTATTTGTCGAGGTGCGCCAACGCGCCAGCGCCAGCCACGGCGGGGCGGCGGCCAGCATCAGCGCCGCCAAGCAGCGGCGCATCATTTTTGCGGCGCGTCATTATTTGATGCGCTTGCGCGAGTCGCCACCGTGCCGCTTTGATGTGGTGCTGCTGGAGAGCGGCCGCCTTGAATGGTTACCCGCTGCGTTTGAGGCGTATTGAAGAAAGGGCCGGGTATCATCACGCCTATGCTAGAGCAACGTATTGAACAACACTTCATCGACAGCGCCGACCTGAAGTACCACGCCGCGCCCATCCTGAGCAAACCGATCGCCGCTGCCGTGCAGGCGCTGCTGGCCTGCGTGACCAGCGGCGGCAAAGTGCTGGCCTGCGGCAACGGCGGTTCAGCGGCCGATGCGCAGCATTTTTCGGCTGAATTTGTCGGACGCTACGAGCGCGAGCGCCCCGAGCTGGCGGCCATCGCGCTCACCACCGACAGCTCGATCCTCACGGCCATTGCCAACGACTACGACTTCAGCGTGATTTTTTCACGCCAGGTGCGCGCGCTGGGGCAGCCCGGCGACGTGTTGCTGGCCATCTCCACCAGCGGCAATTCAGCCAATGTGCTGGCCGCCATTGAAGCCGCGCACGAGCGCGAGATGGTGGTGGTGGGCTTGACCGGGCACGGTGGCGGCAAGATGAGCCACGCCCTGCGCGATACCGATGTACTCATTTGCGTACCGCACGACCGCACCGCGCGCATCCAGGAAGTCCACCTTCTGGCGCTGCACTGTATCTGTGACGCGGTCGACGCCCAACTCCTTGGAGACCAGGAAACATGACCAAAAAATTGACAACTCGAAGACTCGTCCCCATGCTGCTGCTGAGCGCCAGCCTGGGTGGCGCGCTGAGCGCTTGCGCGCCCATGATCATCGGCGGCGCCGTCATGGGCTCGCTCATGGCGACCGACCGCCGCACGGCGGGCACCCAGATTGAAGACGAGGGCATTGAAATGCGCGCGTCCAGCCGCATCAACGAGAACCTTGGTGACCGGGTTCACGTGAATGTCACGAGCTACAACCGCCAGGTGCTACTGACAGGCGAGGTGCCCAACGCCCAGGACAAGCAACTGGTGGAACAAGTGGTGGGACGCGTGGAAAACGTGCGCAGCGTCGTCAATGAGCTGGCGCTGTTGGGGCATTCCACCCTGACCCAGCGCTCTTCGGATGCGCTGGTGACCGGCAAGGTCAAGGCCCGCTTGGTGGATGCTAACGACCTGCATGCCAACGCATTCAAAGTGGTGACCGAGCGTGGCACCACCTATTTGATGGGACGCGTCACCCAGCGCGAAGCCAATCGTGCCACTGACATTACCCGCGCCACGGGCGGCGTGCAAAAAGTCGTGCGTTTGCTCGAGATCATCAGCGAAGAAGAGCTGAAGACCCAGTTGCCCACGCCGGCCCCGGTGGAGCCCAAGAAATAAGGGGGTTCAGCGCGGGCCGCCCCGTGGGAAGCGCTAACGCAGCCGCTTGATCAGGCTCGACGTGTCCCAGCGCTGGCCGCCCATGTGCTGCACGTCGGCATAGAACTGGTCCACCAGCGCGGTGACCGGCAAGCGCGCACCGTTGCGCTTGGCCTCATCGAGCACCAGCCCCAGGTCCTTGCGCATCCAGTCGACGGCAAAACCGAAATCGAATCTGTCCGCCACCATGGTCTTGCCGCGGTTGTCAAGCTGCCAGCTCTGCGCCGCCCCTTTGCCAATCACGTCGAGCACCTGGTTCATGTCCAGTCCCGCCTGCTGGCCAAAGGCAATCGCCTCAGACAGGCCCTGCACCAGCCCGGCGATGCAGATCTGGTTCACCATCTTGGCCAATTGCCCGGCGCCGCTCTCGCCCACGCGCGTGACGGCTTTTGAATAGGCCATCGCCACCGGTTGGGCCTGGTCAAAGGCGGCCTGGTCAGCGCCGCACATGACGGTCAACACACCGTTTTGCGCCCCGGCCTGGCCCCCCGATACCGGCGCATCAATGAAGTGCAGGCCGAGGTCTTTGGCCGCCGCATACAGCTCGCGCGCCACGCTGGCGGAGGCGGTGGTGTGATCCACAAACACGCTGCCCGGCGCCATGCCGGCAAAAGCGCCGTCCGGACCGAGCGTGACGCTACGCAGGTCATCGTCATTGCCCACGCAGCAAAAAACGAGATCGGCCTGTTGGGCCGCCTCGCGCGGTGTTTCAGCATGCTTTAGGCCGCTAGCCCCCGTGTATTCTGTACACCAAGCTACTGATTTAGAAGCAGTTCGGTTGTACACCGTGACCTGGTGACCGGCCTGCGCCAAGTGCCCGGCCATCGGATAACCCATGACGCCCAGGCCCAAAAAGGCGACTTTGCGGGACGGGGTAGCTTCGTATATTTTTGGCGGAGTGCTGTTCATGGCGGCCTTTACATGATGGAAAAATTCTCGGTCCCAGCGTTGAGGTCCAGAGCTTTGCCGCGATGGCTGTTGAGCTTGATTTGCAGACGCAGGTCATTGAGCGAATCGGCGTTGCGTAGCGCATCCTCGTAGGTGATCAGGTTGGTTTCATAGGCATCAAACAAGGCCTGGTCAAAGGTCTGCATGCCCAGGTTGCGGCTTTTCTTCATGATCTCCTTGATCTCGGAGACTTCGCCCTTGAAGATCATGTCGGAGATCAGCGGCGTGTTGAGCATGATCTCGACCACCGCGTAGCGCCCGCGTCCGTCCTGTTTCGGGATCAGGCGCTGCGACACCAGTGCCTTGAGGTTGAGCGACAGGTCCATCAGCAGCTGCGCGCGCCGCTCTTCGGGAAAGAAATTGATGATACGGTCCAGCGCCTGGTTGGCGCTGTTGGCATGCAGCGTGGCCAGGCACAAATGCCCGGTTTCGGCAAAGGCCACGGCATGTTCCATGGTTTCGCGGTCGCGAATCTCGCCCATCAGGATCACATCGGGCGCTTGGCGCAGCGTATTTTTCAGTGCCGCACCCCAGCTGTCGGTGTCGATCCCGACCTCACGCTGGGTCACCACACAATTCTTGTGCGGGTGTACGAACTCGATCGGGTCTTCAATCGTGATGATGTGGCCGAAGGAGTTTTCGTTGCGCCAGTCCACCATCGCCGCCAGAGTGGTCGATTTGCCGGAGCCGGTGGCGCCGACCAGAATGCACAGGCCACGCTTGGCGGTGGCCACCTCTTTAAGTACCACGGGCACACCCAAGCCGTCAATCGTGGGCACGCTCAGCGGAATCACCCGCAGCACCATGCCGACCCGGCCTTGCTGGATAAAGGCACTGACGCGAAAACGTCCGACACCGGGTGGTGCGATCGCAAAGTTGCATTCCTTGGTACGCTCAAACTCGGCCACCTGCTTGTCGCTCATGATGGAGCGCGCCAACGACATGGTGTGCGCTGCGGTGAGCGGTTGCGGCGACACCTTGGTGACCTTGCCGTCGACCTTGACGGCCGGCGGAAATTCGGCGGTGATGAATAGATCGCTGCCGTTGCGGCTGACCATCAGCTTGAGCAGATCGTTGATGAATTTGGTGGCTTGATCGCGTTCCATGAGAACACCTCGTCGTTAATGGGGTCGTGGGGCCAGCACAAGGCCGGCGGTGACAAGCGGGGGAACCATACTTGAGGTTTAGCCGGGGAAATTCTCGGGAATCTTGGCTTTGGAGCGCGCCTCTGACGGGCTGATGACATTGCGCTTGACCAGGTCACTCAGATTCTGGTCCAAGGTCTGCATACCGACGCTGTTGCCGGTCTGAATGCTCGAGTACATCTGCGCCACCTTGGCTTCGCGGATCAGGTTGCGGATCGCGCTGGTGCCCAGCATGATCTCGTGCGCCGCCACGCGGCTCTGGCCGTCCTTGGTTTTGCACAGGGTCTGCGAGATCACCGCCTGCAAGGATTCGGACAACATGGCGCGCACCATCTCCTTTTCTTCCGCCGGAAACACGTCAATGATGCGGTCAATGGTCTTGGCAGCACTGGACGTGTGCAAGGTGCCAAACACCAGATGGCCGGTTTCCGCCGCCGTCATGGCCAGGCGGATCGTTTCAAGGTCGCGCATTTCGCCCACCAGGATGGCGTCCGGGTCTTCACGCAGGGCCGAGCGCAGCGCAGCGGCAAAGCTCAGCGTGTGCGTGCCCACCTCGCGTTGGTTGACCAGGCATTTTTTGGACTCGTGCACGAACTCGATCGGGTCTTCCACCGTCAGGATGTGGCCAAACTCGGTCTCGTTCAGGAAATTGACCATGGCCGCCAGCGTGGTCGACTTGCCTGAGCCGGTCGGGCCGGTGACCAGCACCAGGCCGCGCGGTTTGAGTGCCAGATCGGCAAAAATCTTCGGCGCATTCAATTGCTCCAGCGTCAGAATTTTGCTCGGGATGGTGCGAAACACCGCGCCGGCGCCGCGCTGCTGGTTGTAGGCATTGACCCGAAAGCGCGCCAGCCCCTCAATTTCGAAGGAAAAATCGACCTCCAGAAACTCCTCATAAGCCTTGCGCTGCGAGTCGTTCATGATGTCGTACACCATCGCATGCACCTGCTTGTGGTCCAGCGCCTCGACGTTGATGCGTCGCACGTCGCCATTGACGCGAATCATCGGTGGCAGGCCCGAAGAAAGGTGCAGGTCAGACGCTTTGTTTTTGACACTAAAAGCCAGTAGTTGGGTAATGTCCACAAAAGGTCCCGATGGTTTGTTACGCTTGCGGCAATTATGACCACGATTCAGAGCCCACTGCCGACCCAACTGCAAACTGTTCGCACGCGCGTAGCCGTCGCCTGCCACGCTTGCGGCCGTGCTGCCGGCGAGGTCACGCTGCTGGCCGTGTCCAAGACCGTCAGCCCCGAAGTCGTTGCGCAGGCTTTTGAGGCCGGACAGAGCGCCTTCGGCGAAAACTACATCCAGGAGGCGGTGGAGAAGATCATGGCGTTGCGTCATCTGCCGATCGAGTGGCACTGCATCGGCCCGATCCAGAGCAACAAGACGCGCCTGGTGGCCGCGCACTTTGACTGGGTGCAGACACTGGACCGGATCAAGATCGCGCAGCGCCTGAGCGAGCAGCGCCCCTCTTGGCTGCCACCGCTGCAGGTGTGCATTCAGGTCAACGTGGACGGTGGCAAAGCCAAGTCGGGCGTATCGCCCGATGAGGCGCTGGCGCTGGCACAAGGCGTGGCCGCGCTGCCCAACTTGCGCCTGCGCGGCCTTATGAGCATCCCCGAACCTGCTTCTGATTTTGTAGCTTCTTGCGCCCTGTTTGCAAGGGTCAAGGCCGTATTTGATGCATTGAACGCGCAAGGTCTGGCGCTCGATACGCTGTCAATGGGCATGAGCGCCGACCTGGAGGCGGCGATCCATTCGGGCAGCACCATGGTGCGGGTCGGCAGCGCCATTTTTGGCGGGCGACCCCCCTTTAAACCAGGGCCCGCCCAATGACAACTGCGCCAGAGCGATTAATCGCTTAACGTGAAAGACCGTGGCTGAGCGTGCTCAATCGTAACCCGCCGCGCACGTTGGGTATCTGACTGCGCGAATGTCCCCCGTCTCGGACTGCGTCCGATCCTCCTCCTTGACTTGGCAAAACCCCAAGTCCACGCTACGTCAGACACCCAATGCGCGCGGCTAGCCGTAGGTGCGCATCTCATGATTTCGGGGTGTGCAGACGCGTGGCGGTTAGAGCCCCGCCGCTGCACGCAGCGCCTGCGCTTTGTCGGTGCGCTCCCAGGTGAACTCGGGCTCCTCACGGCCAAAGTGGCCGTAGGCGGCGGTCTTCTCGTAGATCGGGCGCAGCAGATCGAGCATCTGGATGATGCCTTTGGGCCGCAGATCAAACAATTCATGCACCAATTCCGCGATCTTGTCGTCCGGGATCACGCCGGTGCCTTCGGTGTACACCGTCACGTTCATCGGTTTGGCCACGCCAATGGCGTAGGCCACCTGAATCTGGCACTGGCGCGCCAAACCGGCTGCCACAATGTTTTTCGCCACATAGCGGGCGGCATAGGCGGCGGAGCGGTCCACTTTCGTTGGGTCTTTGCCGCTGAAGGCGCCGCCGCCGTGCGGGCAGGCGCCGCCGTAGGTGTCCACAATGATCTTGCGCCCGGTCAGGCCGCAGTCGCCTTGCGGTCCACCCACCACGAAACGCCCGGTCGGGTTGATCAGGTACTTGGTGTCGGCCGTCAACCATTCCTTCGGGCAAACTGGTTTGATGATGTCTTCCATGATCGCCTCAATGAAGGCGGGCTTCATTTTGTGGCCGTCGCTCATCTCGGGACTGTGCTGGCTTGACAGCACCACGGTGTCAATGCTGTGCGGCTTGCCGTCAACGTAGCGCATCGTGATCTGGCTCTTGGCGTCGGGCCGCAGAAACGGCAGGCGGCCGTCCTTGCGCAACTGGGCCTGGCGCTCCACCAGCCGGTGTGCGTAATAGATCGGCGCGGGCATCAGCTCGGGCGTCTCGTTGCAGGCATAGCCAAACATCAGCCCCTGGTCGCCGGCGCCGGTGTTGAGGTGGTCGTCCGAGGCATGGTCCACGCCCTGGGCGATGTCGTTGCTTTGCTTGTCATAGGCCACCAGCACGGCGCAGCCCTTGTAGTCGATGCCGAACTCGGTGTTGTCGTAGCCGATGCGCTTGAGGGTATCGCGCGCTACCTGGATGTAGTCGACGTGCGCGTTGGTGGTGATTTCACCGGCCAGCACCACCAGCCCGGTGTTGCACAAGGTCTCGGCGGCCACGCGGGACTTGGGGTCCTGCTTGAAGACGGCGTCGAGAATTGCGTCAGAAATCTGGTCGGCCACCTTGTCGGGGTGGCCTTCGGAGACGGATTCGGAGGTAAAGAGAAAATCGTTCGCCATGGTGGAAAGCTCCAATTGAAAAGAAAAACAACAGGTTCGCGTTGCTTGGGCTTTTCGGGCTTTCGGCGAACGCTTTAGCAGATTCGTCAAATGATTGACAAGGCACAATGGCAGCTCGTTGCGAACCGCCTTTGTGTGTCGCCCTGCAAGTAGTTCCATAACTCAGCGACCGGCGTAGTTTATCCGACCCATGAGCACCCTTTTCAAAACCCTGTCCACCCTGCCCTTGTGGCTATTGCACGGCGTGGGCTGGAGCCTGGGATGGCTGGTGTTCGCGCTCTCCGGGGTTTATCGCCGGCGTTTTCTGGCGAACGCGCGCCAGGCGGGCATGGGCTGGCGGCAATGGCGCGTTGCCGTGGGCGAGAGCGGCAAGCTGGTGGCCGAGCTGCCGCGCCTTTGGTTGGGCCGGCCGGTGCCGGTGCAATGGATTGGCGCGCAGCAGGTTGAGGCGGCTTTGGCGCTCGGGCACGGCGTGCTGTTCTTGACGCCACACCTGGGCTGCTTTGAGATCACGGCCCAGGCCTATGCACAGCGCTACGGTCAGACGCAGCCGATGACGGTGCTGTTTCGCCCGTCGCGCCAACCCTGGCTGCGCGAGGTGATGAACACGGCGCGGGTGCGTCCCGGCCTGGACACTGCCCCGACCACGCTGGCCGGTGTCAAGCAGATGATCAAGGCGCTCAAAAAAGGCCAATCACTGGGATTGCTGCCGGACCAGGTGCCGCCACTGGGCATGGGGTTGTGGTCGCCCTTTTTCGGCCGGGACGCCTACACCATGACCTTGTCGGTGCGGCTGGCGCAGCAGACCGGCGCCACCGTGCTGATGGCCTGGGGCGAGCGTCTGCCCTGGGGCCGGGGCTACCGGGTGCATGTGCAGCCCTTGCCCGCCGCGTTGCCCGCAGACAGCGTGCACGCGGTACAAATCATCAATGCGGCGCTGGAGGCGCTGATTCGCGACTGCCCGCAGCAATACCTGTGGGGCTACGCGCGCTACAAACAGCCGCGCCAGGAACTCTGAAAATTTATGAAAAATCAGCCTGTAGCCC
>JBBQQX010000018.1:0-38653 GCA_038215405.1 Burkholderiales bacterium | reverse complement strand
GGGGCGGCAGCGCCTTGCGCCAGCGCCTCACGCGAGGCCCAGGTGGTCAGCGCTGCACCTGCGGCGCCAGAGGCCAGGAGTTTGATGAGATCGCGCCGGCCAGCATAAAGAGCCTGATCGGTGATGGCGCTGTTGCGTGGCTCGGAAAAGCCATCGCGGTTGGTTTTGATAAGCATGGTGGAGTCCTCGTTACCGCTTAGTCGCGGGAAAACGTGCTTTCTTACAATCGAGCACGAAGAGATTATTCAATCCGGCGCGCGATGATGCTGGCGTGGGGGATTAGCGGCTGCGGTTCACTTGGACCTTGATCCGAATTGAGTTAACCTCCCACCCCTTGACCCGCAAATGAGATTGCAGTGCGGGTAACAACTGGCGAATTTTGGCTGCGGCCGCGTTGTTGTCCAAGAGCAGACACCACACCGGGCCTTCGATTGGGCCGGCGTGGATCGCTGAAAACAGGGCTGCAGGAACGAGCGATTCAACCGCCTTGAGTCGCGCCGCCGAGTCACGCGTGAGTTCGGTCAGTCGTGCCAACGTGGGCGAGTCCTGACTCGCCTGGAGCAGCGAGACGGCATGGCGGCGGCGGTTCATGGGTGCTTTATTGTGGGACTATTTGAATGCAATTGATTATCACGGATGCCTGGCTCGCCAAGAGTCACGCCATACAGCTCAGTGGCACCAAGCTGGTGCTGGCGGCCTTGCTGGCCGCGCTGACCTTGATCTTGCTGGCGGCCGGCCTCTACCATTTCATTTTCTTGAAGGGTGCCCGAGAGGGATGGCCCGTGGTCGGCAGCTTGCTGCGTGTGGTCGTCAAGGATGAATTCGCCCAGCGCGACCGGTTCATGCGTGAGAACCTGGATGTGATGGCCCGCAAGCTGGGTGCAATGCAGGCCAAGTTGACGCAGTTGGAGTCCTTGGGCGAGCGTGTTTCGGGCTTGGCGGGTGTGAATACAGTCGACATCAAAACCCAGCCGGGCCAAGGCGGTCCGCTGGTGTCGGGCCGCTCCTTGTCCATGCAAGAGCTGCAGGCCACGCTGGACGACCTGGCGCGCCTGACCGATCAACGTACCGACTTGTTGACGGTGCTGGAGTCGCGATTGTTTGAGCAGAAGGTTCGCAACATGATGGTGCCGACGCAGCCACCGGTGATAGCGGCCACGGTAGGCTCGGCCTTTGGCTGGCGCCTGGACCCGTTGACCGGCCGCACGGCGCTGCACACCGGGCTGGATTTTCCGGCCATTTCGGGTACGCCCATTGTGGCCGCTGCCGGTGGCGTGGTGGTGACACAGGAGTTTCATCCCGAGTACGGCAACATGATAGAAATTGACCACGGCAATGACCTCATCAGCCGCTATGCCCACGCATCCAAAGTAATGGTCAGAAAAGGAGACTTGATCAAACGCGGCCAAAAAATTGCAGAGGTCGGCACCACGGGGCGCTCGACCGGGGCGCATTTGCACTTTGAGGTGCTGGTGCTGGGTATTCCGCAAGACCCCCAGAAGTTTCTGACGGCCGGGCAACACCTGGCAACGCATCAACTGGCCAAGCTGATGGCAGCTGCGCCAGGCCGGCCAAGCCGCCTCTGAAGTCGTCCCGCCGGGCACGGCTAAAATGGCGCTTTGGTCATCTCCGCGCGGCGTATGTCGTCCAAGCGCTTGCACTTCGCGACAGTGACCTCATTTCATCAAGATTAATAAAAGGATTGCGCTGTTCTGTCGGCCCTGGTGGGTTGGTGGACCGGTCTTGCATTCATGGCCACTAATATCCTCACCAAAATTTTCGGCAGTCGCAATGACCGCCAACTCAAGCAGTACCGCAAAAGTGTGGCGCGCATCAATGCGATGGAGACTGAGCTTGAGAAGCTGTCCGACGAGGCCTTGCGTGGCAAGACCCTGGAGTTCAAGGAGCGCATCACCAAGGGTGAATCGCTCGATGCCTTGTTGCCCGAGGCGTTCGCCGTGGTGCGTGAGGGTTCCAAGCGTGTGATGAAAATGCGCCATTTCGATGTGCAGTTGCTCGGCGGAATGTCGCTGCACAACGGCAAGATCTCCGAAATGGGAACCGGTGAAGGCAAGACCCTGACCGCCACCATGCCGGTTTACCTCAATGCGTTAACTGGCAAGGGGGTTCACGTCGTCACGGTCAATGATTACCTGGCCAATCGCGACGCGCAGTGGATGGGCAAGCTCTACAACTTTTTGGGCTTGAGCGTGGGCATCAATTTGCCCAACATGGCGCGCGAGGAAAAGCAGGCCGCGTACCGCGCGGACATTACCTACGGCACCAACAACGAATACGGCTTTGATTACTTGCGCGACAACATGGTCTATGAGGCCACTGACCGGGTGCAACGCGGCCTCAATTACGCCATCGTCGATGAGGTGGATTCGATCCTGATCGACGAGGCACGCACCCCGCTCATCATCAGCGGCCAAGCCGAAGACCAGACGGACCTTTACCTCGCGATCAAGAAAGTGGTGCCGCTGTTGCAACGCCAGGAAGGCGAAGAAGACATTCGCACCGGCGAAGGCGTCACCAAGCCGGGTGACTTCACCGTCGATGAAAAAAGCCATCAGGTGTTCCTGACCGAACAGGGTCATGAGAGCGCTGAGCGCATCCTGTCCGAACTCGGGTTGATTCCTGAAGGCGCTACCCTGTACGACCCGGCCAACATTACGCTGATGCATCACCTGTATGCAGCGCTGCGCGCCAAGCACCTGTATTTCCGCGATCAGCATTACGTCGTGCAAAACGGCGAAATCGTGATCGTCGATGAGTTCACCGGTCGCTTGATGACGGGGCGCCGCTGGAGCGAGGGCCTGCACCAGGCGGTGGAGGCCAAAGAGGGCGTCGCCATTCAGCCTGAAAACCAGACCATGGCGTCGATCACGTTCCAGAACTACTTCCGCCTGTACGGCAAACTCGCCGGCATGACGGGTACGGCTGATACTGAAGCTTACGAGTTCCAGGAAATCTACGGACTGGAGACGCTGGTGATGCCACCGAACCGTCCGAGTCGGCGCGACGACCAGTTGGACCGGGTCTACAAGACCACGCGTGAAAAATACGAAGCGGCGATCAAGGATATCCGCGAATGCTTTGATCGCGGCCAGCCGGTGCTGGTGGGCACCACCTCGATCGAAAACTCAGAAATCATTGCCGGGTTGCTGGAGAAAGAAAAGCTGCCGCACCAGGTGCTTAACGCCAAGCAGCATGCGCGCGAGGCCGACATCATTGCCCAGGCCGGGCGCTCAAAAGTCATCACCATCGCCACCAACATGGCCGGTCGGGGGACCGATATTGTGCTGGGCGGCAACATCAGCAAGGACCTTGAAGCGGTGGAGACGGATGAATCGTTGAGCGCCGAGCAGACACAGCAGCAGCTTGAGGCGATACAGGCGCAGTGGGTGCAAGAGCACGAAAAGGTCAAGGCCTTGGGTGGTTTGCGCATCATTGCCACCGAGCGTCATGAGTCGCGCCGCATCGACAATCAGTTGCGTGGCCGCTCCGGGCGCCAGGGTGATCCTGGCTCTTCGCGTTTTTACCTGAGTCTGGATGACTCGCTGATGCGAATTTTTGCCGGTGACCGGGTCAAAGCGATCATGGACCGGCTCAAGATGCCCGATGGCGAGGCGATCGAAGCGGGCATCGTCACGCGCTCAATTGAGAGCGCCCAGCGCAAGGTGGAAGCCCGCAACTTTGACATGCGCAAGCAGTTGCTGGAGTACGACGATGTCGCCAATGACCAGCGCAAGGTGATTTATCAACAGCGCAATGAAATTCTGGATGCGAATGACTTGAGCGCCCAAATTACCTCACTGCGCGCGGGCTGCTTTGATGATCTGGTGCGCCAGTACGTGCCGACGGAATCGGTTGAAGAGCAGTGGGACATTGCCGCACTGGAAAAAGTCCTGACGGACGAATGGCAGCTTGAGCTGGCCTTGCAGCAGCAGGTCAGCGCAGCGAGCGCGATCACCGATCACGACCTGCTGGCCCGTGTGCAGTTGGAGGCCGGCAACGCCTTTGACGCCAAGGTGGCGCAGGTGGGTGGTGAGAACTTCACCCAGTTCGAGCGCATGGTGCTGCTGCAAAGCATCGACACCCATTGGCGCGAGCACCTGAGTTCGCTCGACTATCTGCGCCAGGGGATTCATTTGCGCGGCTATGCGCAAAAGCAGCCGAAACAGGAATACAAGCGCGAGGCCTTTGAGCTCTTCAGTCAGATGCTCGATGCTGTCAAAAACGACGTGACCAAGGTGCTCATGACGGTCAAGGTGCAATCGAGCGAACAATTGGAGCAGGCGGCCGACGAGATGGAGAGCCGCGGTGAGAGCATTGCCAACGTGACTTACATTGCCCCGACTGAAACCGGTGAGGTTGAAACCATTACCGACGACGACACGTTCCGGAAAAAATCGACCATTGCGGGCTCCAGCGTTCCCCGCGTCGGTCGCAATGAGCCGTGTCCTTGCGGCAGTGGCAAGAAGTACAAGCAGTGCCACGGCAAGCTGGCCTGAGGCAAATCAACGCCAAATCAACGGGCCCTGGTTAAGCACCAAGGCCCCTTTTTTTTGAATTTTGGATAGTCTGAACCTGATTTGAAAGAAAACGATGCCCGTCAATTTATCTGCCCCCAACCCAGCCGAACTCTATCCAATCGCGGGCGTGCGCATCGGCGTGACTGAAGCCGGCATTCGCAAGGCCCAGCGCAAGGATTTGACCGTGGTCTTGATCGACCCGGGTGCGTCGGTGTCGGGTGTCTTCACCCAAAACCGTTTCTGCGCAGCGCCGGTGCAACTGTGTCGGCAACACCTGGCCAGCGGGGTCGGCATTCGTGCCCTGCTGATCAATACCGGCAACGCCAACGCCGGCACCGGCGAAGACGGCCGCGCACGCGCCCTGAGCACCTGCTTGAGCCTGGCGCACAAGCTGGGCATCTCGGCGGCGCAAGTGCTTCCTTTTTCAACCGGCGTCATCATGGAGACGCTGCCGGTGGAGCGCATCGAGGCCGGGCTCGATGGTGCGCTGGCCGATGCGCGTGCAGACAACTGGTTGCGCGCTGCCGAGGGCATCATGACCACCGACACGGTGGCCAAGGCGTTTGGTGCGCAGTTGCGCATCGGCGGTGCGTTGGTGAGCATCACCGGCATCAGCAAAGGCGCGGGCATGATCCGCCCCAACATGGCGACCATGCTGGGGTTCATGGCGACCGACGCGTGCGTGAGCCAGGTCGTGATGCGCGAGCTGGCAAGCGCATTGGCCGAGGGGTCCTTCAACCGGGTGACGGTCGATGGTGATACCTCCACCAATGACTCCTTTGTGGTGATCGCCACCAACAAGACCAGGCATGCGCCGATTGAATCGCTGGACAGCGCTGACGGGCGAGCGCTATTGGCTGCCATGTTGGGCGTCGCTAAAAAGCTGGCGCAAGCCATCGTGCGCGATGGCGAAGGCGCAACCAAATTCATCACCCTGCAGGTGGAGGGCGGCAAGACCCCGTCGGAGTGTCGTCAGGTGGCCTATGCCATTGCCCATTCGCCGCTGGTGAAGACGGCGTTCTTCGCCAGCGATCCCAACCTGGGACGTATCCTGGCGGCGGTCGGTTACGCGGGTATCAACGATCTTGATCAGACGCGCATCGACCTGTACCTGGACGCGGTGCATGTGGCCAGGCACGGGGGGCGTCATCCTGCGTATCGGGAGGAAGACGGCCAGCGCGTCATGAAGCAGAGCGAAATCACGGTGCGGGTGTTGCTGGGGCGGGGCGTTGCGATGGATACCGTGTGGACCTGCGACCTGAGCCACGAGTACGTCACGATCAACGCGGACTACCGCTCGTGAACGACAAGTTCGAGCACTTGCTGGCGCGTGCCGAACAGCTGATCGGCCGCATCGAGTCAGTGCTGCCCCATGCCTTGACGCCGCCTGATTGGACTGCCGCCGTCGCATGGCGCTACCGCAAACGCGGTGCCGGTCGCGCTGCGCTTGAACCGGTGCGCCATGTCGGCGCAATGCGCTTGTCAGACTTGAAAGAGGTTGAGCCGCAAAAGCAAAAGATTCAGCGCAACACCCTGCAGTTCGTCAATGGCCAGCCGGCCAACAATGTGCTGCTGACGGGCGCCCGAGGCACTGGCAAGTCGTCACTGATCAAGGCCTGCCTGAACGAGTATGCGCAGCGCGGCTTGCGCCTGATTGAGGTTGACAAGGTCGACCTGGTGGACCTGCCCGATATCGTCGATGTGGTGTCGGAGCAGCCCGAGAAATTCATCGTGTTTTGCGACGACCTCAGTTTTGAAGAGGGTGAGCCGGGTTACAAAGCGCTCAAGTCGATCCTGGATGGCTCGGTCGCCACCACCACCGCCAATATCCTGATCTATGCCACCAGCAACCGGCGCCATCTGTTGCCGGAATACATGCGAGAAAACCTGAGCTACACCCACACCGACGACGGCGAAGTGCATCCGGGCGAGGGCGTGGAAGAAAAAATTTCGCTCTCCGAACGCTTCGGTCTATGGGTCAGTTTCTATCCATTCAATCAGGACGAGTATCTGGCCATCGTGGCGCAGTGGTTGAGCTCCTTTGGTGTGTCTGCATCGGCCATCACAGCCGCCCGGCCAGACGCCCTAGTGTGGGCCCTGGAGCGGGGTTCGCGCAGCGGCCGGGTGGCCTACCAGTTTGCGCGTGACTATGCGGGCACCCACGCCGCGGGTGCATGAGCAGCCCGATGCTGGTCGCTGACGCCGCGTTGCCGCGCAAAGGCGGTGCCGATCGTGCGGTGGTCGATGTCGCGGTGGGGGTCCTGATCCGCGCAGACGGTGAATTCTTGTTGACGTCGCGGCCGGTGGGCAAAGTCTATGCGGGCTGCTGGGAGTTTCCCGGTGGCAAGCTGGAGCCCGGTGAAAGCGTGGCACAGGCGCTTGAGCGTGAACTCCATGAAGAGCTCGGCATCACGATCGGTCCCGCAACCCCTTGGCGCGTCGAAATGGTGGACTACCCCCACGCGCTGGTGCGGCTGAACTTCTGCAAGGTCTTCAGCTGGACGGGAGAATTGGAGATGCGTGAATCGCAATTGTTTGCGTGGCAACAGTTGCCGGTGCAGGTTGAGCCGGTCTTGCCCGGTACTGTGCCGGTGCTGCAATGGCTGGCGGCTGAACGCGGTTTTGATGGTGCTACTTATTAAGTAGCTGCTCACGCATATAAGACGAGGGCTACAGCCTGATTTCTTATAAATTTACTGAAGCGGCTCAATTCCGCCCGGTTGATCTTCGGGCAGGTCGTTGCTCGGCACACGAAAGCTTTCGCTGGCCCAGGCGCCAAAGTCAACATTTTTGCAGCGTTCGCTGCAAAAAGGCCTGAATGGATTTGAGGGCGCGTAGACACTCTTGCCACCGCAGCTCGGGCACACGACGATCTTGGGGCTTGGCGCGGGCGCCGCGCTGGCAGATTTCATGAGGAACACAGAGCGAGTTCAAACGCGGCATCTTCGCTGCAGGCGTGCAGCCGGTCATCGTCGCCCTGGCGCATCAGCCGGATGGACACCATGAGCCGATTGCCGCTGATTTCTGGTATCAAGCCCAGTGACGGATCCAGCGCCAGGCGCAGCAGCTGAAAGGTACGCCCCTGGGGTAGGTTCTGCTGAAACTGGCCCCCATTGGCGATCACTTTTTGCGGCGTGCCGGAGTCACGCAGCAGCTTGAGCAGCAATCGGATCGAACCGGACAACGGTGTCAAGGTGGCGATCCAGCGGCTCAAATCCTGCTGGCGCGCCGCCGTTGCTTGGTGCTGCCAGGCGTAATAGGCGGGCAGGTCGAACTCGCAGGTGCCACCCGGAATGCCGACGCGGCTACGGATGCTCATGAGCCAGTCGTTGTCGTTGAGCGATTGCCCCGCTTTGCCGGGCAGGCTGTTCATGGCCTGGTAGCTGCCATCCAACTGCGCAATGATCTCGTCGAGAACGTCTTCGGCAATAGCCGGATTGCCGCGATAGCCATCCAGAATGTGTTTTTGCTTGTCCAGGTCTTTGAGTACATCGGACTTGAGGTCAGCCCGGGCGCCGACATCCATGATCTCGAACAAGGTGGAGAGCGCGAAGTGATGATCCAGCGCTGACTCGCGCGAGACCAACTCGCTCAGCCGAAGAAACAGATGTTCGAGCCGTAAATAGGTGCGGATGCGCTCGTTAAAAGGGTATTCGTAAAGGATCACGCTGATTATTTTTGGTTAAAGCTTAACGGTTGGGATGATAGCCCGAAGTGGCGTGCGACTTGATCGACTTCCGCGGCCAAAGCCCCAAGTGACAGGCGGTCATTGAAGATAACCGCATCTGCCGCCTGCAGGCGGCGCACGCGAGCCGCTTGTGCTGCCATGATTTTCTCGACTTCGCCGCGCGTCAAAGCACTTCGGGCCATGACCCGACTGATCTGGGTGGCAGGCGTGCAATCGACCACCAGCACCCAATCCAGATGGTCCCGCCAAGTGCCGGACTCAACCAGCAGTGGGACGTCAAACACGATGCCAGCTTGATCGTGGCTTGTTGCCAGCAGCGTCTGGCGCTGAGTTTCCTGCCGCACCAGTGGGTGGATGATGGCTTCGAGTCGTTGCCGGGCGCTCACGTCAGCGTAGGCCAGGGCGCGCATTTTGCCTCTGTCCATGGCGCCCGATGCGGTGATGAAAGGCGGGCCAAAAGCGGCCGCAATCAAAGGGATAGCCAGCCCGCCCGGCGCCGTCAGTTCCCGGGCAATCGCATCGGCGTCCACCACGGCGGCGCCAAGCTCAGCCAGCAACTGCGCCACGGTGCTTTTGCCGCTGCCAATGCCGCCGGTGAGGCCGATCCGGACCGGACCCCTCATCGCCTAGAGCCCAAACGGGCGAAGAATAGCGTTGGGGCCAAAGACCATTGCGGTCAAGCCGGCGCCAACCAGAAACGGCCCGAACGGAATGTAGCCACCTTCGCGTAGCCCGCTGGAGAACTTCATGGCGATGCCAATCACAGCACCGATCACCGACGCCATCAGAATCATGGGCACCAGCGCCTGCCAGCCAAACCACGCGCCCAGGGCCGCAAACAGCTTGAAGTCGCCAAAGCCCATGCCTTCCTTTCCGGTCACCAGCTTGAAACCCCAATAGACCAGCCACAATGACATATAGCCCGCCACGGCGCCCCACAGCGCAGCTGGCAGGGCCACAGGTGTCCATTGCAGCGCGGCGGCAATCAGACCAGTCCACAGCAGCGGCAAGGTGAGGTCGTCGGGCAGCAGTGTGGTATCCCAGTCGATGCAGCCCAAGGCCAGCAGGGTGGCGCCGAAGCCGCACCAGAGAAAGGCAGTGGGTGTGGCACCCCACGTCAGGCCGCAATAGAGAAACAACGCGCCTGTTGCCAGTTCTACCAATGGGTAACGCAAGCTGATGGCGACGGCGCAGTTGGAACACTTGCCGCGCAAAAAGAGGTAGCTGAGCACCGGGATGTTTTCATACCAACGGATTTGGTGGCCGCATTTGAGGCAGCGCGAGCGCGGCACCGCCAGATTGAACTTCTCGGTTGCCGGTGCCTCCTTGCCGGCCTGTTCAGCGCACTCGGCTTTCCATTGCGCCTCCATCATGACGGGCAGGCGGTAAATCAGCACATTGAGAAAACTGCCAACCAACAAGCCCAAAATGCCCAGCACAGTGGCGTCGAACCACGTTGACACCAGCATCAAACCACCTGACCCAGTTTAAAGATCGGCAGGTACATGGCGACCACAATGCCGCCGATCACGGTACCCAGGATCACGATGATGATCGGCTCCATCAGGCTCGAGATGCCCGCTACCATGTCATCGACCTCGGCTTCGTAAAAGTCGGCCGCCTTGCCCAGCATGTGGTCGATCGAACCGGATTCTTCACCAATGGAACACATCTGCAAGACCATGGACGGAAAGAGATTGGTATTGGTCATGGCCACGGTCAGTGCGGTACCGGTGGAGACCTCTTGCTGGATTCTTTTGGTGGCAATCTCGTAGACCGAATTGCCGGCGGCACCGCCGACCGAATCAAGCGCCTCAACCAGCGGCACACCGGCCGCGAACATGGTCGACAGGGTCCGGGTCCAGCGGGCAATACACGATTTGTCGACCAGCACCCCAAAAATCGGCATCTTGAGCATGATGCGGTCCATCACATGCTGCATTTTCTCGTTGCGACGCCAGGCCTGCATGAAGAAGTAGAAGCCACCAAACAGTCCACCAAAAATCAGCCACCAGTAGCTGACAAAAATCTCGCTGATGGCAATCACGGCCAGCGTTGGCGCGGGCAGGTCAGCGCCAAAATTGGAGAACACCTCCTTGAAGGCGGGCACCACAAAAATCATGATCACGGCAGTGACCACAAAAGCGACGATCAGGACCGAAATCGGGTACATCAGGGCGGACTTGATCTTCGACTTGATGGCTTCGGTCTTTTCCATGTAGACCGCCAACCGGTCGAGCAGTTGGTCCAGAATGCCTGCGGATTCCCCAGCCTCGATCAAATTGCAGTAAAGGTTGTCGAAATACAGCGGGAACTTGCGAAAGGCCGCACTCAATGAGGTGCCGGTTTCGACGTCGGTGCGAATATCGTTGAGCAGCTTGGTGACACTGGGGTTGGGGTTGCCGCGCCCGACGATGTCAAAGGCTTGGAGCAACGGCACACCGGCCTTCATCATGGTGGCGAGCTGTCGCGTGAAGATCGCCAGGTCCTTGGGCTTGATGGATTTCCCGGAGCGCATCCGGCGCTTCTTGATCTTTTTGGGCAAAACGCCCTGACGGCGCAGCATCGCCTGAACCTGGTGCTCGCCGACCGCGCGGGTTTCTCCGCGCACCTGCTTGCCGTTGCGGTCTTTGCCTTCCCACTCAAAGACAAAGTCTTTGATGCTCTTCGACTTTTCAGTTGCCATAGGTCTCTTTATTTCTTAAGGGATCATTCATTGGTCACGGCGAGAACTTCTTCGAGCGAAGTGAGGCCCAATTTGGCTTTGTGCAGCCCGGCCTGCCGCAGCGAGCGCACACCTTCGCGTTTGGCTTGCTCACCGATCTCCAGCGCGCTGCCGTCGCGCAAGATGATGCGCTGAATCTCGTCGCTGATCGGCATCACTTGGTAGATGCCGACGCGTCCTTTGTAGCCGTTGTTGCACATGGAGCAACCCACCGCCCGGTAGTTGACCCAAGAAGTCTGGAATTCATCGTCCTGGTAACCGGCCTCAAGCAAGGCTTTCTTGGGAATCTCGATCGGGGATCGGCAATTGGGACACAGACGCCGCGCCAGGCGTTGCGCCGTGATCAAAATCACGCTGGACGCAATGTTGAACGGTGCAATACCCATGTTACGCATGCGCGTCAGCGTGGTCGGCGCGTCGTTGGTGTGCAAGGTAGACAGCACCAGGTGACCGGTCTGGGCCGCCTTGATCGCGATGTCAGCCGTCTCAAGATCGCGAATTTCACCCACCATGATGATGTCGGGGTCTTGCCGCAAGAATGATTTCAGCGCCACTGCAAAGGTCAGCCCGGCTTTCTCATTGACGTTGACCTGGTTCACGCCCGGCAGATTGATTTCGCACGGGTCTTCAGCCGTGGCGATATTGACTCCGGGTTTGTTCAGTAGGTTCAGGCAGGTGTAGAGCGACACCGTTTTGCCCGAGCCGGTCGGCCCGGTGACCAGGACCATGCCGTACGGTCGCCCGATGGCTTGCAGCAATCGCTCTTTTTCTTCGGGCTCGTAACCCAGCGCTTCAATGCCTAGCTTGGCGCTGTTCGGATCCAGGATCCGAATCACAATCTTCTCGCCAAAAAGTGTGGGCAAGGTGCTGACCCGAAAATCGATGACCCGGTCCGGGCCGATCTTGAGTTTCATCTTGCCGTCTTGTGGCACGCGCTTTTCAGAGATGTCCATTCTGGAAATCACCTTGATGCGCGAGGCCAGTTTGTCCTTGATGGCAATCGGGGGCGAGGCGATTTCTCGGAGCTCTCCGTCAATGCGAAAGCGCACGCGGTAATTGTGCTCATAGGGCTCAAAGTGCAGATCGGATGCGCGCATGCTGAAAGCGTCCAGCAGCATCTTGTGCAAAAACTTGACGACTGGTGCGTCTTCAACTTCAGAACTCGACGTGTCCGCGCTTTCGGTCAAAGCTTCGGCCGAGGCTTCGTCGAACTCGAAATCCTCGCCGATGATGTTGTCCATCGTCTCCGACGCAGTGGTTGCGTTGGCAGTCACCAGTTGCAGCAGCTTGTCGTATTCGGCGATCACCCAGTCAACGCCCAACTGGGTGGCAAACTTGATTTTTTCGGCGGCCTGGCTGTCGGAAGGATCCGCCGTGGCAACGATCAAGCGGTTATTTCGCTTGCTCAGGACGACGACGCGATAGTGGTGGCATATCTTTGCGTCCAGCAGTCCCTTGGGCAGGCGTTGCGGGTTAATGGCTGTCATGTCCACCAAGGGGGCCGCATAGGCGGAAGACATGGTGTGCGCGAGGTCAGACGCCGACACCGCCCCTGAGCCGGTGAGTTCGGCAATAAAACTGGTGCGGGCGCTCTGCGCCTTGCGGTAGATATCTTCCGCTGACTTTTGCCCCAACTTGCCCGCCAGGATGAGGGCACGGGCCAAGCCCGGCAGGGCCGTGGCGGGAGATTCACGAGGCGTGGTGTCGACGGCGGTCATAGAGTGGGAATGTACTACGTCAGGACGTGATTAATTTAAGCGGCGCCGAATGATTGTCGGCTGCAAAACGAAAAACAGCCCAGTCGAGCTGCGGCCCTGCGGCCGCGAGAGCACGCAAACGCGACTATGAGCCGGGTTCGGCTGTGCGACGGTAGATCAGCACATCCTCATACTTGTCCACCGGGTGGCGCAAGGTGCTGTGCAATGTCCAGTGCGTCAGGTCAACTGCTCTGGACAGCGTCGCCGCCGCATCCCGGTCGACGATCAGCCAGGGACAGGCGCTGCCCGATCCGGTCGGCCTCAACGTCAGCTGGCCATGAAACTGAAAAGCGGCGATCTGGCTGCGGCTCAGGCCATAGACTTCAACGCAGCGCGGTTGATGCTGAAAAATGACCAGGGTGCGACGCACCAGCGGAGCGTAGCTGCGCGCATAGTCAAGCAGGGGCAGCCACAGGGTCATGAGCAGCAGCCAGCACAGCGCGGCGCCGCCGGCTGGCAAGACAAGGCTCTTCCAGATGGCAGCGCGGTGCCGGCCAACACGCCATTTCACCAGCCACGCCCAGGCAAAGGTTGCGCAAAGCGCTATCAAAAATGGCAAAAAGGAAAAAGTGTGTTCAAAGCCCGGCGCCAGTCGCGCGACATTGGCAGCGGGTTGCCGGGGTACGCCGGTTTGCAGCGCGATCCACACCACCCAGATCGTCACCGCACAGCCCGAAAAAAACAGCAAAGTGAACCAGTCGATCAATGATGCCACGCTACGGCGCAAGGTCGGCAGGGCAAAGGCCGCCAGTGCGGCCAGCGCGGGCAGGGCCAGTAACAGCGAGCGGTCGGCCGAGCCGGTGCTTAGCGTGGCGCCGATGGCCACGATGGCAAACCACAGCGGCAATGCCAGATGACGGCTGGGCATGGTTGCGCGAATCAGTTGATGGCGCCAGCGCCACAAGGTCCATAAGGCCAGCGGCCAAGCGGGCCAGGTGAACCAGAGCAGCAAGCGTCCCAAGTTGCGCCACGTCGTCCAGTTGGCCTGGGGCAGGTCAATGCGCCAGCGCCACAAGTCCAGCCAGGTCGCCAGCAGGGCGACCAGCAGCGTCAGGATCGCAATGGCACCGGCCCACATGGCTGTGCGTCGCACCGCGACCTGTTCGTTCGAGCGATCCATCAGTTGAATCAAGGCGGCGCCGGCGCCCAATAGCGCGGCCATGCTGGGTGCCCCCGACAGAGCCAGTCCGCTCAGGCCGAGCACGCCAGCGATAGCCGGCGCGAAGGTGCGGTAGGGCAGGGCGGCCAGTGCGTATAAGAAGAGCGCTGTAAAACAGAGCTGCGTCAGCGCCGGCGTGGTTTCGTGCGACAACTGGGCCAGGCCCAGGCAGGCGATAAAAGCCAGTAAGCCGCCGTCGGCCATGGCCCGCGCATAGTCCATTGGGCGGGCTTCTCCGCCAAACGCAAAGGCCACCGGTTGTGCCTCGGGGTTGCGGGCTAGGTAGTAAGTCCCATACCAGGTGGCAATCAGGGACAGCGTCAACAACAAGCCAAACGGTATGCGCGCCGCAAAATCGGGGGTGATCCAGGTCGGCGCGATTTGCATGGCCCAGGCGCCAAGCCAATAAGGCAGCAAGGCATCGACCTCGGGCGAAAAGCCCATCAACTTGGGTGACAGCCAGGCGGTGCCCCCGCGCGCCAGTTCCGCCATATAGCCAAAGGCGGATATGTCAGCCGTCTTCCATGGTCCGCGCCCGAGCAGGCCCGGTAACACATACGCGACGCAAAACAAGAAAAGCGCGATGCGCGGCAAACGCTGTACCGCACTTTGGGCGACGATGGCGGGGCTGGTTGGGTTCACTTTAGTCACAAGAGCAAAAAAGGCAGCGCGGGTGACCCGGGCTGCCTTTTTTAAGAAGCGTTTGCCAGTTTATTCGGCTGCCGGGGCCGCTGCCGCGACGGCTGCCTTGGACTTGCCAAAACGGTTGCGGAAGCGCTCGACACGACCACCCATGTTGTCTACGGATTTTTGCGTGCCGGTGTAGAAGGGATGTGATTCGCTGGATGTGTCAATCTTGTACAGCGGCAGTTCGCGGCCGTCTTCCATCTTGGTCATCTCTTTGGCGTTGGCGCAAGAGCGGGTCACGAACTTGAAGCCATTGGACGTGTCCAGGAAGCAAATTTCGCGGTAATTGGGGTGAATGCCAGCTTTCATATCTTCTCCATCAGTTGCGTTAGCCGCGTCAGCCCTTGTGCAAACCATTGCACAATTAAAAGCCCGTCGCACTTGTCGCGTAAAACCGTAAATTATAGCCCAGGCGCTGTGCCGCCCCAAGTGCGGCTGCGAGCAATTTCCTTAGCCGCCCCGACGCATCATGTCGAAGAACTCGCTGTTGTTCTTGGTGGCGCGCATTTGCTTGAGCACCATCTCCATGGACTCGATTTCATCCATGTTGTAGAGAAACTGGCGCAGGATGCGGGTCTTTTGCAGAATTTCAGGGGCCAGCAAGAGTTCTTCGCGCCGGGTGCCGCTGCGGTTGAGCTGGATTGACGGGAACACGCGCTTTTCGTACAAACGGCGGTCCAAATGGATTTCACTGTTGCCGGTGCCCTTGAATTCTTCAAAGATCACTTCATCCATGCGGCTGCCAGTGTCGATCAGGGCGGTGGCGATGATCGTCAGCGAACCGCCTTCCTCCACATTGCGCGCCGCGCCCAGGAAGCGCTTGGGCCGCTGCAGCGCGTTGGAGTCGACGCCACCGGTCAGCACCTTGCCGGAGGATGGCACCACATTGTTGTAGGCGCGCGCCAGCCGCGTGATCGAGTCCAGCAGGATCACCACGTCTTTTTTCAGTTCGACCAGGCGCTTGGCGCGCTCGATCACCATTTCGGCGACGTGCACGTGGCGGGCGGCGGGCTCGTCAAAGGTGGAGGCAATCACTTCGCCCTTGACGGTGCGCTGCATCTCGGTCACTTCTTCTGGACGCTCGTCGACCAGCAGAACCATCATGTGGATTTCGGGGTAATTGGCAGAAATCGCATGGGCGATGTGCTGCATCATCACGGTCTTGCCGCTCTTGGGTGGTGCCACCAGCAGGGCGCGCTGGCCTTTGCCAATGGGGGCGATGATGTCGATGATGCGACCGGTGATGTTTTCGTCGGTCTTGATGTCTTGTTCAAGCCGCATCTGCTTGTTGGGAAACAGCGGCGTCAGGTTTTCAAACATCACCTTGTGTTTGTTTTCCTCGGGCCCGCCGCCGTTGACTTTTTCCAGCTTGTTCAGGGCAAAGTAACGCTCGCCGTCTTTGGGCGTGCGCACCTCGCCTTCAATCATGTCGCCGGTGTGCAGGTTGAAGCGACGCACCTGGCTCGGGCTGATGTAGATGTCGTCGGTGGAGGCGGTGTAGCTGGTGTCGGGGCTGCGCAAGAAACCAAAACCATCGGGCAGGATTTCCAGCACGCCATCGGCAAAAATCTGCTCGCCCGCGCGGGCGCGCTTCTTGATGATGGCGAACATCAGCTCCTGCTTGCGCATGCGTCCGGTGTTTTCAATCTCAAGCTCTTCAGCTTGCTTGAGGACTTCTGACACGTGCAGTGCCTTGAGTTCGTTTAAGTGCATGGGCAATGGCCAGGTAGGGGAATGAAACGAAATACAGGGGGGGTTTGGCTGAGGTGAAGTGCAATCCTCAGCCTCAATGTTCTAAACCAGGAACTCGAACTGACTCAGGGTGAGAGTCAGTGAACTGGCCGCAATTATGACAGGAAAAAAATGCCGCCTTCAAGCCCGCCAACGGTCGATCCGCAAAAGCGCAATCGCTTGGCGACGGCGCCGACACGCCAAGAGCCGTCGGGGACGAGGCTGTTGGCTGCTCGACGCGCCACTCTGTGCCGCAATCGATGCTCGGTGGGGGCCGCGCTCATCGAGTCCTTTTCACTGTGACCTGCCCCGCAAGGCCATCAATCAGCGGGCAGGACCCGTCCCGCTGCCTTTCAGGCGAGTTGCTGGTCAATAAAGGCGGTCATTTGCGACTTGCTCATGGCGCCGACCTTGGTTGCCGCGAGTTGGCCATCCTTGAACAGCATCAGGGTGGGGATGCCGCGAATGCCGAATTTGGCCGGGATATCGCGGTTTTCATCGACGTTCATCTTGGCAATTTGCAGCTTGCCTTCGTAACTGGTGGCTATTTCTTCCAGAATGGGCGCGATCATCTTGCACGGGCCGCACCACTCGGCCCAGTAGTCCACCAGCACGGGTTGTGTTGATTGCATCACGTCGGCTTCAAAAGACGCGTCGGACACATGTTTAATAAGTTCGCTGGCCATGAGGACTCCTTGTTAGATCGTGGCTAAGGGTAAAGTGGGGAAATTGTGACAGAAACCAAGTCCCTGCTTCGCCCGCCAAATCCCTATGACCGAAATAGCAATGAAGCATCCTGTTGACCTGGCGTGGGATCGTGTCATGGCTCAAATCCGCGGCGAAATGCGGGTACGCGGCGTGCACGCAGCGTGCACGGTGGTGCTGTTGCCGTACGCCCAACTGATGCAGCAAGCCCGCAGCGCCTGGCTGCGCGCTCTGGAGGGCGATCAGCCAGGCGTCAACTCGCCCGCGTATTTTTTGCCCCGCTTTGAGACCAGCATGAACTGGAGCCGCAGCCTGGGTGGTTTTGAGCCCGGCCCGGATGATCTGCAGCTCGACGCGGCGCGCGATGTGTTGACGGCTGCGTCAATGCTGGCGCGCTCGGGGCTGGCCGACTACCAAAACCTGTTGGCGCCGCGCCTGATGGAAGCCGCCTGGAGTCTGGCCCGGCTGGCCGCTGCCGTGCCGCCGCCGGCGCGGGCGCAATGGGGCACGCATCTGGACAGCCTGTTGACGAGTGGCCTAGAGGCGCCGGTGCTGGCCCTGGAGGCCGCGCTGGCGCGGGTCGCGCTGGCCTGGGTCGCCAGTTCAAGTTATCCGTCCGATCGGCTGTTTGCGGCCCGACCTGAGTTGCTGGTGGTGCTGCAAGGGTTTCAGAGCGAAGCGCTGGCGCTGGCCTTGCAGCACGGCTTGGGCGAGCGGGTCGTCGTGTTGGCGCTGCAGCAGGAAGATGCCCCAACAGGCGCGGGCACGGTGGCGCTGCACGCCGCCCAGGACGGCGAAGACGAAGCGCAGCGCGCCGGCGCCTGCGTGCTGGCGCATCTGGCGGCTGGGCGCTCACCGGTGGCACTGGTGGCGCAGGATCGGGTGCTCACGCGCCGAGTCCGCGCCATGCTGGGAGAACGCGGCGTGGCGGTGCGCGACGAGACCGGCTGGACGCTGTCGACCACCCGGGCTGCTGCCGTCTTGATGAGTCTGCTGCGCGCTTGCGCCTGGGACGCGAGCACCGACACCGTGCTGGACTGGCTGAAAAATGCGCCCGCGTTTGATCCGCCGCTGGTGACGCAGGCCGAGGCCAGTTGGCGCCGCGGCGCGGTTCGTGAGTGGCGCGCGGTGGCGCCGGTTGACGCCTTGCACGGCCCGGTGCAGGCGCTGCGCGAGCGTCTGCACGCCGGGCGGGCGCTGGCGCGATGGCTGGTCGATTTGCGCGGCGTGCTGCAAGGCGCGGGCCAGTGGACGGGCTTGACGCAAGACCCCGCCGGGCAGGCCGTATTGCAAACGCTGCGCTTGCAGGATGGCGCCGAACTGGAGTTTGCCGATGTGACCGTGCGCATGAGTCAGAGCGAATTCACGGCGTGGGTCAGTCAGGCGCTCGAGGCTGCCAGTTTCTTGCCGCAACATCCGGACAGTTGCGCGCCGGCTCAGGTCGTGATCCTGCCCCTGAGTCAGCTGTTGGGCCGTCCATTTGAAGCCGTGGTGCTGCCCGGCTGCGACGAGCTGCGCTTGCCGATGTCGCCCGAAGCGCCGGGTCCCTGGACGCCCGCCCAGCGGGAATGGCTCGGTTTGCCCGCGCGGACCGAGCTGTCGGCGGCGAGTCGCGCGGCCTGGCAGTACAGCTTGCAGTTTCCTCATGTGGATGTGTTGTGGCGCCAGAGCGAAGGCGGCGAACAGCTCATGGCCAGCGGCTTTGTGCAGGAACTGCAGCTCAGCCAGAGCCACGCGATCGCGCCGGACCCGCGCGTGCTGCGTGCCCTCACGGCCAAGCCTGGCGCCATGCCGCGCCCGCAGGCAAATGCACTGGCCCTGACCCGGCTCTCGAGCACGGCTTATGAAGACCTGCGCCGCTGCCCCTACCGCTTCTTTGCGCTGCGCCAGCTCAAGCTGCAGGAGTCGGATGAACTCGACACCGAACTGGGCAAGCGCGACTTCGGCAATTGGCTGCACACAGTGTTCAAGCTCTTTCATGAAGCATTAAATGAGTCCCCAGCCCCCGATTTGCCTGCTCAAGTAGCTATGATTAACGCAGCATCAGAGGAGGCGACGCTGGCTCTGGGCTTGTCCAGCAGCGAGTTCTTGCCCTTCGCCGCCGCCTGGCCGCGCGTACGGGCCGGTTACCTGCAGTGGCTGGCCGGGCACGAGGCCAGCGGCGCCGCCTTTGTCGCTGCCGAGCGCTGGCAGGAATCCCCGCTCGGGGACTTGACGCTGGTTGGCAAGATTGACCGCATCGATCGCCTCCAGGACGGCAGCGCCCTGGTGATCGACTACAAGACCGAGCCACGTGCCAGCACCGCCGGGCGCATCAAGGACGCGCTGGAAGACACGCAACTCGCCTTTTATGCGGCGCTGCTGGGCCATGACACCTTGGCGGCGGCTTATGTGAATGTGGGGGAAAAGGACGGCACCAAAACGTACGATCAGCCCGACGTGGTGGGACTGCGTGACCTGCTGTTGGAAGGGATCGCCACGGACATGGCGCGGATTGCTCATGGTGCACCGATGGCGGCGATGGGGGAGGGCAAGGCGTGCGAGTTTTGCGCTGCGCGGGGGATGTGTCGGAAAGATTTTTGGGATGTGGCGTGATTGTATTTTTTTGTGATTTTTCCCCCACTCACTCCCCCAACCCCTCTCTCGCCCCGCCGGGCGAAAGAGGGGGGCTTCATGTGGCCGCGTGTTTTAAGGCGGGAACTTTGCGCTTGACGGCGCGCTGGCCTCAGAGTGGCGCTAACCCAGCGACCAGCCGCTGTAGCCGAGTTCAACCTCGCAGCAGCTCGCCTGCCTTGTATTGCTCGGGCAGCCACGCACACGGCGGCCACGCAGATCAAGCGCTGCCTCAACGCCAATTGGCCTCAAGCGGCTTGCAGCAAATCGAAAGCCCGCCCACGCAGTTTGATGGCAACGCGCCCCTGCGCGCCTTTTTCCCACCTTTAAAGACGCGGCCACATGGGGCTGTTAGCTCCCTTTCCGCCCCGGCGGGGGTGGAGAGGGTTGGGGTGAGGGGGGGGATACAACGCCTAAAAAATAAAGGCGCTACTAACAGCCGGGTTGAAGGATCAAGCCCTACAGACCGCATTGCATCGCAGCCATGCAAAAGAGACCCCAAAAATGCCTGACTCTCAACCCGCCCCAGCCTACGAGCACAACGGCCAACTCATCAGCCCCGAGGCTTTCTACGCCATCGCCTGCGACCCGCGCCGCAGTGTCGCGGTGGAAGCTTGTGCCGGCGCGGGCAAGACCTGGATGCTGGTGTCGCGCATCGTGCGCGCTTTGCTCGATGGGCTAGATGCAAAGACGGGCGATCTGCGGGTGCAGCCGCACGAGATTTTGGCCATCACCTTCACCAAACGGGCGGCCAGCGAGATGCGCGAGCGGCTGTACCAATGGCTGGCCGAGTTTGCCGTGGCCGACCACGCCACCTTGCGCCAGGAACTCAAACTGCGTGGCGTTTTAGATGAAAACGGGCTCCAGCCCCCGTCGCTATTGCCTGAGCAGCTATCAAACTTATATAAAACCATTTTGCAAAGTGGGCGCCAGGTGCAGGTGCGCACCTTCCATAGCTGGTTTGCGGCCTTGCTGCGCAGTGCGCCGCTGGCGGTCTTGCAGCAGATGGAGCTGCCCGCCAACTACCAGTTGCTCGAAGACGACGCGCCGGCCAAAGCCCTGGTCTGGCGGCGCTTCTATGCAGCGTTGCTGCGGCCAAAGTCAGACCCAAACCCGCTCGAGGACGTCGGCTTGCGTGGCGAGGCGCCCGATGATTCATCCGGTGCAACGCTGCAGTTTGACTACGAGGCAGTGGTGTTTGACTACGGCCGCGCGCAGACCGACAAGGCTTTGCAAACGGCGCTCGACAAGCGCACCGAATTTGCCCTGGCCGATGCGCAAGGGGTGGTGCTGCGTTCGGTGCTGCCCTTTGGCACGCAATTCCCCGAGTTCGCCGATTTGGCTACGCCCGATGATTTTTTGCGCGCCAAGCCATTGCGCTGGCAGGCCCTGCTGGCGGCGGCAAAAGCCTTGGGCGGCGCCAGTGCCAAGACCTTCTCTGCCAAAGGCGCAGAGCTTGAAATAGCGCTCTCAACCGGTGACCTGTCGGCGGCGTTTGCCGCCTTGCTGACCGACAAGGACGCAGCGCGCAAGTTCAGCGACAAGGTGGCCGGCATTGAGGCCGTGCGCGAGGCGCAAGAACTGGTGCTGCGCGTCGTTGCCGCGCGGCAGGAACACGCCGCCTGGGTCTACCAGCAGCGCATGACGCGCCTGACGCGGGCGCTTTTGAGAGAGTTCGCAGCGCTCAAGCGTGAGCACGGCTGGGTTGACATGAACGACGTGGAGCGCGCCGCGCTGGTGCTGCTCAGTGACCCGGTGCTCTGCGGCTGGGTGCAGGAGCGGCTCGACGCGCGCATCAAACATCTGCTGATCGACGAGTTTCAGGACACCAATCCGCTGCAGTGGCAGGCGCTCAAGTCCTGGCTCAGTGGCTATGCCGGCGCAGGTGGGGGCGCAAGCGGTGGCGTTGGCGCCACGGCGCCTCGGGTGTTCATTGTGGGCGACCCCAAGCAAAGCATCTACCGCTTTCGCCGCGCCGAGCCGCAGGTGTTCAAGGCCGCCAAGGCTTTTGTGCGCGACGGTTTGAACGGCGACCTGCTCAGTTGCGACCACACCCGGCGCAACGCCACCGGGGTCATCGCCGTCGTGAACGCGGTCATGACGCAGGCGGCGCAGGCCGATGGCTACGAGGGCTTCAGAGCGCATACCACCAGCGCCTGCGAGCTGGGGCTGGTTTGCAAGCTGCCGCCGATTGCCAGGCCAGAGCGTCTGGCGGGAGCCGCATCCAGCGGCGATGACGCCGATGGGGGCGGGACGGCCAGTGCCGGCTGGCGCGACAGTCTGCTCACACCGCGTGAACTGCCGGAGGAAACCCTGCGCACGCTGGAGGCGCGCCAGGCCGCGCACTGGATTGCGCAGCAGTTGGCCAATGCCGAAACGCCGGGGCCAAGCCTGCAGGCGGCCGATGTCATGGTGCTGTCACGCAAGCGCGCCGGCTTGCTGCCCTTGCAACTGGAGTTGCGCAAGTTGCACATCGCGGCCCAAATTGGCGAGAAAACCAATCTCATTGACTGCTGCGAGGTGCAGGACCTGGTCGCCCTGCTGGACGTGCTGGTCTCGCCCCGGCACAACCTGTCGCTGGCGCGCGTGCTCAAGTCGCCCCTGTTTGACCTGCCCGACGCTGCGCTGGTGCAGTTGGCGCAAGCGGTGCAGGCGCAGCCGCAACCGCCCGTCGACCTGTCCTGGTTTGAAATGCTACAACAATCAGAGCTATACACGCAGGATGGACGTGGGCTGGCTGCCTGTTTGATGCGATGGAAGGGCTGGCTCGACCAATGGCCGCCGCACGATGCGTTGCAGGCCATCTACTTTGACGGTGACGTGCTGGCGCGCTTTGCGGCAGCCGCACCAGTCAGTCAGCGCGACGCCGTGCTGGCGAACCTGAGCGCCTTGCTTGCTGTGTCGCTGCAGCTTGACGGCGGCCGCTTTACCACGCCCTATGCCTTCGTGCGCGCGCTCAAAAGCGGTGGCGTGCTGGCGCCTGCCAGCGTGAACCCGCAGGCGCTGCGCCTGCTCACCGTGCACGGTGCCAAAGGTCTGGAGGCCCAAGTGGTGCTCTTGCTCGATACCGACACGCCCGAGCGCAACGCCGACACCATGGGCGTGCTGATTGACTGGCCGGGCGAAGCCGCGTGGCCGAGCAAATTTGTGTTCCTGGCCAGCGAAAGCCATCCGCCGGCATGCAGCATGGCCACGCTGGCGACGGAGCGGCTGGAGCGCCAGCGCGAAGAGCTCAATGCCTTGTACGTGGCGCTGACGCGGGCGCGCCGCACGCTCGCGATTTCCAGCATTGCGCCCTACCGCAGCGCCGAACGCAGCTGGTGGCAGCGCCTTGGCGATCTGGCCCAGGCAGTGGCGCTGGCGCCCGCCGGCGCCATGGCCGCGCCCTGCGCTCCCGCGGTGACCGCAGACCATGCTGTGTTTTATATCAAGGAACTGCCTCCAGCCCCCGAGGGCGTTGCACAAGCAGCTATCAAAAACGACTCAAAGCCGGACCCCGGCCGCAGCGCAGACGGCGTTGATGAGCTTGAGTCGCTCGCCGCCCGTCTGGGCTTGGCCATGCACCGGCTGCTGGAATGGGGTGATGTGTCAAATGCCAATGTGGCAGCCTGCGCGCGTGAATTTGCGCTGACGCCCGCGCAGGGCGCGCAAGCCGCCGCCATGGCGGCGCGTATCCTGCAGGGCGAGGGCGCCTGGGCCTGGGACAATAGCGTGCTGGCCTGGCAGGGCAATGAGATTGAGTTGCTGTATCAGGGCCAGTGCCTGCGCCTGGACCGTTTGGTGCAGCGCGTGGACCCGCAGCACGCGGGCCATTGGTGGGTGCTGGATTACAAGTCGGCCCCGGCGCCGCAGGAGCAGCCGGCGCTACTGGCCCAGTTGCGCGACTACCGGGCGGCGGTGCAGGCGATCTATCCGGGCGCCGTGGTGAAGGCCGCGTTCCTGAGCGCCGAAGGTGCGTTGATCGAAATGAATGAAATGAACGAAGTGAATTGGAATCGGGTATGAAAAAAGTGATTGTGGTCGGGGCTGGCCCCGCCGGTTTGATGGCCGCCGACGTGTTGTCGCAAGCCGGGGTGGAGGTGCATGTTTTTGATGCCATGCCATCGGCCGGGCGCAAGTTCTTGCTTGCGGGCAAGGGTGGCTTGAACCTGACGCACGCCGAGCCGGTCGATATTTTTGCCTCGCGCTATGGTGCGCGGCGCAGCCAGATCGAGGCCTTATTGCGGGGGTTTGATGCCACCCAAGTGCGCGCCTGGGCCAAGGGGCTGGGCGTGGACACCTTTGTCGGCAGCTCCGGCATGGTGTTTCCGGTGGACATGAAAGCCGCGCCCCTGCTGCGCGCCTGGCTGAACCGCCTGCGCCACCCGGTGGCCGGGCCGGCCGTGCAATTTCACATGCGCCAGCGCTGGACCGGCTGGGACGCTGAGGAGCCCGGCACCACGCTCAACTTCGACGGCCCCAGCGGGCCGAGCCAGGCATCCGCTGACGCCGTGGTGCTGGCCCTGGGCGGGGGCAGTTGGGCCCGGTTGGGCTCCAACGGTGCCTGGGTGCCGTGGCTGCAGGCCCGCGGCGTGGCGGTGGCGCCGCTGCTGCCGGCCAACTGCGGTTTTGACGTGGCCGCCAGTCCGGCCCGTCAGGCGCAGCCCACCGCCGCGGATGTCACTCCCCCCGGCGAGACCCGGCGCGAATTTTTGCAGGAACTGATCGGCCAAAGCCCGGCCGCGCCACCCGGCTGGAGCAGCTATTTCGCCAGCCGCTTTGCCGGGCAACCGTTCAAGTCGGTGGCGATCCACTGCACCAATTCACAGGGCCTCAGCTTTGGGCGCAAAGGCGAGTTTGTCGCCACCGCCACCGGGGTCGAGGGCAGCCTGATCTATGCGGCGTCGAGGCTGCTGCGCGACGAGATCATCAACCAAGGCCGCGCGACTTTCCATCTTGATTTGCTGCCCGACAGGACGCCCGAGCAGGTGCTGGCTGAGGTGATGCACCCGCGCGGCTCGCGCTCGCTCTCGAGCCACCTGAAAAGCCGCCTGCATCTGGACGGCATCAAGGCCGCGGTGTTGCACGAGTTGCTGAGCAAAGAGCAGATCAACGACCCGGCTGCACTCGCCGGCGCCATCAAGGCCTTGGCCATCACGCTGGTGGCGGTGCGCCCGCTCGATGAAGCCATCAGTTCGGCCGGTGGCGTGCTGTTTGAGGTGATGGATCAGCACCTGATGCTGGAGCAACTGCCCGGTGTGTTTTGCGCCGGCGAGATGCTGGACTGGGAAGCGCCGACCGGCGGCTACTTGCTGACGGCCTGCTTTGCCAGCGGCTACCGGGCGGGCGCGGGGGTACTTGCGTATCTGGGGGCCAACTGACATGCCCACGCTGACCCGCCTGTCGGAGGAGGTCCAGCGCTTGCAAGCGGCCTTGCAGGACGCGCAAGACCGCTTGCAGGCGGTTGCCGATCTGTCGGGTGGCCTGGTTGGCAAACTCGAGTTCGAGGCGCGTGCGGATGAATTGCTGCTGGCCGGCTTTGACGCCCAGGCCGAGCAACTGCTGGGCAAAGCCTGTGCGGCGTTCGTGGGTCAGCCCTTGTTGGCCTTCTTGCCAGGCTTGTCAGTCACGGCGCTGCCAGCGGCCCTGCTTGAGGTGGCGCAGCATGGCGGCGTGATCGAGCCGCGCAGCCTGCTCGGCGAGGCCTTGTTGTCGGGGCAATCCTTCACCTGCTTTGCGTTCCAATTGGCGCCGGGCCGGGTGGTGGTCAAGCTCTGGAGCAGCGCAAGCGAGCTGGAGACCCAGGCGCTGCGCCTGCGCTCGCAAGAGCAACTCGCCGCCGTGTTCAGCCAGAGCCCGGTGGCCATTTCACTGAGCCGCGAAATCGATGGCGTCTATGTCGACGTGAATGAAAAGTGGACTGAGCTGACGGGCCTGAGCCTGCAAGACGTTCTGGGGCACGCCGTGATGGAGATCGGTCTTTGGCCGGATCACCGCCAGCATGATCCTGCGTTGCTGTCGTCACGGGCCCACGTTCATCTGCACAATCTGGATTTGCCCTTCGTGCGCCGGGATGGGCGCCAACTTGTCCTGCAGCTCAATGCGGCCCGCATCGAGATCGGCAGCATCGCCTATTTCTTGAGCTACCTCAAAGACGTGAGTAGCGAGCGCGCGATGCAGGCCGAGCTGCTGGCCAGCGAGCAGCTTTCCCAAGCCATCAATCAGCGCCTCAATCAGCAAATCCACCTGTTCGAGGCGTTGGAGAATCTGGCCGCGGTGGGCTACTGGACCGCGGGCGCTGACCCGGCGTCGTTGCGCTGGTCCAATGGTTTGTACCGCCTGACTGGCCTGCTGCTTGGCCCCGTCATGAATCTGACCCTGGCGCGCGGTCGCATCCATCCCGAGGACTTGCCACGGTTTCTGCAGGCTCGGTCCAGATTGGATGGCACCACGGTGGAGTACCGATGGCAGCACCCGGATGGGCGCACGCATTGGTTGCGCGCCCGCATGCAACGCTGGTCAGGCGAGGGCGTGGATGCCCTCGACTTCGGCGTGGTGCAGGACATCATGGACGAGCGCGAGGCCGCACTGGCCTTGCAGGACCGGCTCGACTTCATTCAACAGATCACCAGCCGGGTGCCCGGCATGGTGTTTCAGCTGCGCCTCAAGGCGAATGGCAAGTTCGAGTTTGCCTATGTCAGCGAACTGGTGCGTGAGATTTACCGCGGGGTGTCGCCCGAACAGATGATGCAGGATGCATCTGGTACCTTGAAATTGCATCATCCCGAGGACGTGAGCGGTTTTGTGGCCTCGATCATGACGTCCGCGCGGGAGCTCAGCCTCTGGCGTCATGAATATCGTCTGCGCTTTGAGGATGGCGAGATCCGCTGGTTACTGGGCCAAGCCATGCCCGAGCGCGAACTTGACGGCACGGTGCGGTGGAACGGCTTGATCACCGACGTCACCGCGCGCAAGCAGTCTGAGGAGCGCTTGCGCAACAGCGAGGCGCGTTTTCGGGCCTTGACCGAACTTTCCTCGGACTGGTACTGGGAGCAGGACGCGCAATTTCGCTTTGTACGGCTCGATGGCAGTGATGCCATCAACAGCCGCCTGCCTGGGGACGACTATTTTGGCGCGACACGCTGGGAGACCAATGTGCAAGGCGTCAGCCAGGCGCAATGGGCGCAGCACCGCGCGGCGTTGCAGGCCCGTGAAACCTTTTATGATTTCGAGATGCTGTGCACCGACGCCAACGCCTGCCTGACCTGGGTGGCCATCAGCGGCACCCCGATTTTTGATGGGCAGGGCCAGTTCACGGGTTACCGGGGCATTGGGCGTGACATATCCGAGCGCAAGCGCGCGGAGGAAAAGATCGAGCGGCTGGCGTTTTATGACGTGCTGACCGAACTGCCCAACCGCCGATTGCTGATGGACCGCGTGCAGCAGGCGCTGGTCAGCAGCGCGCGCGAACACGCCAGCGGTGCCTTGCTGTTCATTGATCTGGACAACTTCAAGGACCTCAACGACACGCAGGGCCACGACGTCGGCGACGCGCTCTTGCAGCAGGTGGCGCAGCGCCTGCTCGCCAGTGTGCGCGAGGCCGACACCGTGGCGCGCCTGGGTGGCGACGAATTTGTGGTGATGCTGCATGGCCTCGATCGCGACCTGGCGCAAGCCACCGTGCAGGTGGAGCAGGTGGGCAAGAAGATCATGGAGCAGCTCAATCAGGCCTATTGCCTGGGCAGCGCGGAGCACCACAGCACGCCCAGTATCGGCGTCACGCTGTTTGACAATCAACAGCAGACGCTGGAGGAATTGCTCAAGCAGGCCGATCTGGCAATGTACGAGGCCAAGGCCGCCGGGCGCAACACCTTGCGCTTTTTCGACCCGACCATGCAGGCGCTGGTGACCCAGCGCACGGCCCTGGAGCAGGAGCTGCGCCAGGGTCTGGCGCGTGACGAACTGGTGTTGTTCTACCAACCGGTGGTGGATCAGGACGAGCGCATGGTCGGGGTTGAGGCGCTGGTGCGCTGGCAGCACCCGCAGCGCGGCCTGGTGCCGCCGCTGGAATTCATCCCGATGGCCGAGCAGACCGGGCTCATTTTGCCGCTGGGCCAGTGGGTCTTGCAGATGGCCTGCGTGCAACTGGTGCGCTGGGCGGCACAGCCAAACGCCGAGGCCTTGACCATTGCCGTCAATGTGAGTGCGCGCCAGTTCCGTCAGAGCGATTTTGTGCAGCAGGTACTGGCCCTGTTGCGCCAGACCGGCGCGAACCCGCAGCGCCTGAAACTGGAGCTGACCGAGAGCCTGCTGCTTACCGATACCCAGGACGCCATCGCCAAGATGACCGAACTGCGCGACGCCGGCGTGCGCTTCTCGCTCGATGACTTCGGCACCGGCTATTCGTCGTTGTCGTACCTCAAGCTGCTGCCGCTGCAGCAACTCAAGATTGACCAGTCCTTTGTGCGCGATGTGCTGACCGATCCGAACGATGCCGCCATTGCGCGCACCGTGCTGGCGCTGGGGCAAAGCCTGGGGCTGGGGGTGGTGGCGGAGGGTGTCGAAACCGTGGGCCAGCGTGATTTTTTGCTGCAGCACGGCTGCGTCCGGTTTCAGGGCTACCTGTTTGGCAAGCCGATGCCGGTCGAGCAATTGCGGCTGGCGGGCGCTGGGTAGCGCCAGGGCGCAGGCTTAAAACGGTGCGTCACTTGATGCCGGGGGAGCTTCGCTCGCATCCCCTGCATCAGAGGCATCGGGAGCGTTAGGTCGGTTCGCTGTTGCTGCGGCCAGATTGCTCTGGCGCAGCGCCGCTTTTTCACCAGCGCTGGCAAATTTGCTGTACTTGCCCAGGATGCCCACGAGTTGGCCGTAGACCTTCGGGTTGCCCGCCATGCATTCGCTGTGCTCCAGAAAGTCAGGTTCACCGGTGAAATTGCCGACCAGGCCACCGGCCTCGGTCACCATCAAGGAGCCCGCTGCCACGTCCCAGGGCTGCAGGCCGGACTCAAAAAAGCCGTCGGTGTAACCGGCCGCCACATAGGCCAGGTCCAGCGCCGCCGCACCCGGGCGGCGCAGCCCGGCGCAGCGCGGCATCAGGTCCGTCATCATGCGCAGGTAGCTCGGAAAATCATCACCGGGGCGAAACGGAAAGCCGGTGGAGATCAGGCATTCCTGCAGGCGGATGCGTTTGGAAACACGCAGGCGCCGGTCGTTCAGGTAGGCGCCGCGCCCTTTGGTGGCCGTAAAGAGGTCGTTGCGGCTGGGGTCATAAATGACGGCCTGCTCGATCTTGCCCTTGACCGCCAGCGCAATGCTGACGCAATAGACCGGAAAACCGTGGATGAAATTGGTGGTGCCGTCCAGCGGGTCGATGATCCAGACGAACTCGGAATCTTTGGCGCCGTGCTCACGGCCCGATTCTTCAGCCCAGATGCCGTGGCCCGGGTAGGCGGTGAGCAGGGTTTCAATAATGGCCGCCTCCGCTGCCTGATCCACGTCAGTGACGAAGTCGTTCACCTGCTTTTGCGAGATGCGAACCGCTTCGACGTCAAGCGCCGCGCGGTTGATGATGGAACCGGCGGCGCGGGCGGCCTTGACGGCCACATTGATCATGGGGTGCAGATTGGGGGAGGCCATATAAATTGTTTGATGTTTGTGGGACAGAGCTTGAGCTTTGCCCTCATGACTTAAGAACGGGCGCGCTGCCCGGCGATGCGGGCGGCGACAATAGTGCGATTTTAGCCGTCCCGGTCCATCGCTTTCCTTCGAGTCCATGCAAACACGTTTCATCCTGATCAACACCAGCCACGCCGGCAATGTCGGGGCCGCTGCCCGCGCCATGAAAACCATGGGTTTTTCCGACCTGGTGCTGGTGGCCCCGCGCTGGGCCAATGTGCTCAACCGTGAAGAAACCATCCAGCGCGCCAGTGGCGCCCTGGATGTATTGAAAAATGCCCGCATCGTGGCCACGCTCGACGAGGCACTGGAGGGCATGACGCATTTGTGCGCCACGGCCATGACCCCGCGTGACTTTGGCCCGCCCACGGTGACGCCGCGTGAGCATTTTGAATCACTCATAAAAAAAGAGCATCTGCTCCAGATTGCACGAGGGCTGGAAGCTGATTTAGCTTATAAAAATGAAATTTTTCAGGCGACCGCTGAGGCTGATCAAACATCGGCTGCTGCGGCGCCCCAGCGTGGCATGGGCTTCCTGTTTGGCTGCGAACGCTTTGGGATGCGCAATGAAGATGTTTACCGCTGCCATGTGGCGCTGAGTATTCCCAGTGATCCGAAGTTCGGCTCGCTCAATCTGGCTGCGGCGATCCAGGTGATTGCCTACGAATGGCGGCTGGCTTTGGGCGCCTTTGCCGTTCAAGCGGCGACCCTTGAACCGGTGCTGGCCGACGCCGCCCAAGTGGCGGGCATGCTCGGGCATCTGGAACAGTCGCTGCAGGCTATTGGCTTTCTGGACCCGCTCGCGCCCAAAAAACTGATGCCACGGCTCAATCATCTGTTCAACCGGGCCGGTGTCACGCAGGAAGAGGTTCACATTCTGCGCGGCATTGCCAAAGCGATATTGCAGAACGCGGCGCGGCTTGAGGCCCTGACGCCTGCTACGGCTTGCGTCCAAGGCTAGACTTGAGCCATGTTTTCCCGACTTCGCTCCGACATTCAATGCATTCTTGAACGCGACCCGGCCGCGCGCACGGCCTGGGAGGTGCTCACCTGCTACCCCGGCTTGCATGCCGTGGTTTTGCATCGGCTGGCGCACTGGTGCTGGCAACACGGACTCAAGTGGCTGGGTCGCTTTACCTCCCACATCGCGCGCTTCTTGACCGGGATTGAAATTCACCCCGGCGCCAAGATTGGCGAGCGCGTGTTTTTTGACCATGCGATGGGCGTGGTGGTGGGCGAAACCGCCGAAATCGGCGACGGTTGCACCATTTACCAGGGCGTCACGCTGGGCGGCACCTCGCTCTACAAGGGCGTCAAGCGCCATCCCACGCTGGGCCGCAATGTCGTGGTCGGCGCCGGTGCGCAGGTTCTGGGCGGCTTCACGGTCGGCGATGGCGCCAAAGTCGGGTCGAACGCGGTGGTGACCAAGCCGGTGCCGGCGGGTGCGACGGCTGTGGGCAACCCGGCGCGCATTATTCAGGCCGAGCTCGACGTCAAGCGTGAAGAGATCGCCTCCAAGATGGGGTTTTCGGCTTACGGTGTCACGCAAAATGACGATCCCTTGAGCCAGGCCATGCGCGGCCTGATCGACCACGCGTCCACGCAGGAGCATCAAATTTCAATGCTGTGGAAGGCGATCGAGCAACTCAGCGCGCAGCGCCATGACGCCAGTGTGGTGCCGGGCGATGCCGCGGTCAGCGAACATTTTGAGGCGGAAAAACTCAATCAACTGGTCGGCAAGTAGCGCCGATTTGCTATCTATTAGATAGCTGTATACCCAGTCAATACGAGGGCTAGAAGGCCGTTCTATTAAGAAAACGTGCGGATCGCCGCCTTCGGCCGGAACGCCTTGCACACCGCTTCAACCGTTTCAATGTAAGGCCCGCCAATCAGGTCGATGCAATACGGCACGGCCGTAAAAATGCCGGCCATCAGCAGCGCGCCATCGCTGCCGCGCAGGCCTTCGAGTGTTTCCGCAATCGCCTTGGGTTGCCCCGGCAGGTTGATGATCAGGCTCTGCTTGCGGATTACCGCCACTTGCCGCGACAAGATGGCGGTTGGCACAAACTCCAGGCTGATTCTGCGCATTTGTTCGCCAAAGCCCGGCATCTCTTTGTGCGCCACCGCCAACGTCGCTTCAGGCGTGACGTCGCGCAGGGCCGGGCCGGTGCCGCCGGTGGTTAGCACCAGGGCGCAGCCGGCATCCACCAGTTCAATCAGCGTCGTGCTGATGGTGGCTTGCTCGTCCGGGATCAGGCGCGGCTCAAACTGCAGCGGGTTCTTGATGGCGCCGGTCAGCCAGTCCTGCAGAGCGGGCAGGCCCTTGTCGACATACACACCACCGCTGGCGCGGTCGCTGATCGAGACGATGCCGATCTTGATGGTGTCAAAGGGCGAAGCGCTTGCCGCGTTCATGCCGATTCCTGGGGCCGGCCAAGCTGCTCGCGCACGATCAGAAAAATATCGCGGTAGGCGCGGCCATGGCGCACGGCCTCACCGGGCTTCTCGGGTTTGGCGTCCTTGCGCGCCTGGCGGGCCAGGGCGCGCAGTTGCTGGCTGTCGGTGTCCGGGTACTGGCTGATCCATTCGCCAAAGGCGTCCTCGTCGGCTACCAGCCGGTCGCGCCAGGTCTCGGCCAGGTGCAGCACCAGATTGTCCTGGGCAGAGCCGTTGTCTTGCTCATGCAAGGTGGTGCGCACCGTCTCCAGCGTGGCCGGGTCGAGCCGGCGCATCATCTTGCCGATGTATTGCATCTGGCGACGCTTGCCCTCAAAGTTGGTGATGCGTTTGGCCTCTGCGACTGCGTCTTTGAGCTTCTCAGACAAATCCAGCCGCGCCATCAGGTCGGCGCGCAAGGTCAGCAGGTCTTCACCGACTTTTTGCACTTCAAGGCTTTCGCGTTTGAGGTCGGTGCGGCTTTGATCGTCGGTGCCCTTGAGTTCGCGCTTGAGTTCGAGATCGCGTTCGCTGCCTTCGGCAACAAACTCACCGCGAACGAAATAGCCTTTTTTTAGTTTACGTGACATAGCCAAGTATCATAGCCGTCCGTATGAAGAAACCCAACACCACCCAGACAGCAACCCCTGCTCAACTCAATCCTGACAGGGGCTTTAGTTATAGCCGTTCTTTTTTTGAAGGCCTGGTCGACAGCGCCCTGACGCACGCCAAAAAAATCGGCGCCACCGACGCTGGCGCGGAAGCGTCGGAAGGCTGCGGCCTGAGCGTATCGGTGCGCAAGGGCGAACTGGAAAATGTGGAACGCAACCGCGACAAATCGCTTGGCGTCACGGTCTATGCGGGGCAGCGCCGGGGCAACGCCAGCACCTCTGACTTCTCGCAAGCCGCGATCGAACAAACCGTGCAGGCCGCGTACGACATTGCGCGTTTCACGGCCGAAGACCCGTTTGCCGCCTTGCCCGATGCGCAAGACATTGCCGAGCCTTCGGAGCAGCGCACCGACCTGGATTTGTTCTTCCCTTGGGTGATCAGCAGTGAGCAGGCAGCCGCAATCGCCATGGCCTGCGAGGCGCAAGCGCTAAAGACCGACAGGCGCATCACCAACAGCGAGGGCGCCGCGGTGTCGGCGCAGCAATCGCATTTTTTCAGCGCGCACACCCACGGTTTTCGAGGCGGCTATGCCAGTTCGCGCCACTCGCTGTCGGTGTCGCCGATAGCGGGCAAGGGCAGCGGCATGCAGCGCGATGCCTGGTACAGCTCGCAGCGCGATGCCGACGAGCTGGCCTCGCCCGAGGACGTGGGTCGCTACGCCGCCGAGCGGGCTTTGAGTCGTTTGAATTCACGCAAGATTGCCACCACCGAGTGCCCGGTCCTGTTTGAGTCACCGCTGGCCGCCGGCCTGCTGGGTAGCTTTGTCCAGGCCATCAGTGGCGGCGCGCTGTACCGCAAGAGTTCCTATTTGCTCGACTCGCTGGGCAAGCAGGTCTTGCCCAAGCACATTGACATCATGGAAGACCCGTTTGTCAAGCGCGGCAAAGGTAGCTCGCCGTTTGATGACGAGGGCGTGCGCGTCAAGGCGCGCCAGGTGGTGGAAGCCGGGCGGGTGCAGGGTTATTTTCTGGGCAGTTATTCGGCCCGCAAGCTCGGCATGAAGACCACCGGCAACGCGGGCGGTTCGCACAACCTGAGCTTGACCTCGCGCCTGACACGCCCCGGGGATGACCTGGATGCGATGCTTGAAAAATTGGGCACCGGCCTGTTTGTGACCGAGTTGATGGGCAGCGGTGTCAATTACGTCACCGGTGACTACTCCCGAGGCGCCAGTGGCTTCTGGGTCGAGCATGGCCGTATCGCTTATCCGGTGCACGAGATCACCATCGCGGGCAACATGAAAGCCATGCTCAAGGGGATTACTGCCGTCGGAGCGGACACCTACAACTACGGCGCCAAAACCATCGGCTCCCTGCTGGTGAACCGCATGAAGCTGGCCGGCAGCTAAGGGTCCAGCACGGTCAACCCGGGGTGAGGCAGACGCGGTTGCGTCCGTTGTGCTTGGCGCGGTAGAGCGCCGCGTCTGCGGCTGCAATCAGGCTTTCGGCCGTGCAGTCGATCGTGGGCTTGGTCGCGTGGCAGCCGATGCTGACGGTGATTGGAATGCTTTGTCCCTCGAACTCGAACTGCAGCGCTGCCACCGTTTTGCAGATTTTGTTGGCCAAATTCACAGCCCCGGCTTCATCGGTTTGCGGCAGGACGATGGCAAATTCTTCGCCACCGTAGCGCACCACATCGTCGCCGGGGCGCAGCAAACAGCCCAGCATGGTGGTCGCCAAGACGCGCAGGCAGGCGTCTCCTGCCAGGTGGCCATATTGATCATTGACTTGCTTGAAGTGGTCGATGTCAATCATCAACAAGGACAAGGGTAAATTGCTGCGAGAGGCGCGCTTGACCTCGTTGGCCAGCTGCACATCGAAGTATTTGCGATTTTTGATCCCGGTCAGGCCATCGGTGAGGTTCAACGCCTGCAGGGCGGCGTTCGCGGCCGAGAGGTTGTTCAAGGCCACGCCCAGTTCCTGTGTGCGCTGCTGCACACGCTGCTCCAGTTGTTGTTTGGCCTGCACCTGAATGCGCTCATTTTCTTCTTTGAGGAGCGTCATGCGATGGGCCAGGGCAAACGACAGCAGCAGCACCTCCAGCGCTGAGCCAATCTGCAAACCGTACTCCGTCAGCATGTTGCTGGGGAGCAGGTCTACAGTTTTCAGCGCATAGGCGATGATGCCTGCCAGCAGCGCCACCCAGGCCAGCAGAAAGTAGCGCGCCTGTCTTTCGCCCTTGACCAGACTGATGATGCCGCAGACGAACACCACCACCACGGAGATCAAGGAGCATACCGTGGCCAGCTTGATCATGATGGCGTAGTTACCCACCACGGCGCCCACAGCCAGAACGGCAAGCAAATAAGCGTAGTAGCGCAGCCAGCGGTTCGCCCTGGGCAGCTGCGTCCCCAGGCTCAGGAAGGTCCGGCTGAAGTTCAGCATGCCGATCAAGGCAAAAAAGATCAGGCTTGGCAGCCCTGCGGCTCCCCAATGCGGCGAGTCGGGCCAGAGGTACTCGTAGGCCAGACCGTTAAGCGCCATCTGGACCAGGATGTAGCCGCTGATGTAGTGCAGATAGTGAAAGTAGCTGATTTCCCGAATCGATAGGAAGATCATCAGGTTGTAGAGCAGCATAGCGGCCAGCAAGCCGTAGTAGATGCCAAAGGCAAACTGCTCCTCGTGATCCTTGGCCAGGAAGGACGCCGGCGTCCACAGCGCCAGCGGCAATTGCAGCGAACTGGCGGTGCGAACCTGAATGTAGAGATCAAGCGACTGACCCGCAGCAGCTTCGAAGCGGTAGACGACATTGCGGTGTTTGAGCGGTCGCTGCGCAAATGGGAGCAAACGTCCGCCTTTTGTGGAGCCGACCAAATGGCCGTCGCGCAAGGCATAGATGGTGAAGTGATCAAGCAGCGGATATTGCGTCTCAAGCAGCCAATGCGGCTCGGGTGAGTTGCGGTTTTCAAGCCGCACGTGGAACCAATAGACAGAGTGGGTGAAGCTGAAGTTCGGTATCGGCTGGGTGCTGCGAGCAAAGCGCTCCGGCATGGCGAGCACCTGCGCCAGCGTCAGGGTGCCTGCCGGGTCTTCCAGGTAGTGCATCTGGCGGCCAATCAAGGTGCCGGCGACATCACTTTCGAGCTGCACTGCCGGACTCGCCGGCGCGTGCGAGCCAGGCTCAGCGGCGCCCGCGCCGCCCCATAGCCCAGACAGGCACACCCAGAGTGCGAGCCAGACCCAGCGCCGTACCGGCGCTTGACGGGTCATCGCAGGGTTGGCGCCGGCATGGAGGAGGCGATGATGCGGCCGGGAGATCAACCGGCCAGCGCGGCTTTGACAGCTGCCGATATCTGTCCCATGTCTGCCTTGCCGGCCAGTTGCGCTTTGACCGCGCCCATGACCTTGCCCATGTCGCCGGGGCCTTTGGCACCCAACTGGGCGACGATCGCCTGCACCGCAGCCGTTACTTCCTCAAGCGACAGACGCTGGGGCAGGTAGGCTTGCAGCACCTTGATCTCGGCGGATTCCTTGTCGGCCAGGTCCATGCGCTTGGCCTGGGTAAAGGCAGTCACGGAGTCTTTGCGCTGCTTGATCAGCTTGTCGACGATGGCAATGACGGCGGCGTCATCGAGCACGATGCGCTCATCGACTTCCTTTTGCTTGCAGGCTGCGAGCAGCAGACGGATGGTGCCCAAGCGTTCGCTGTCATGCGCGCGCATGGCGTTTTTCATGTCATCGGTGACCTGGTCTTTGAGTGTCATGGGATGAACTCCGTGAGATGCTGTTGATTTTCGTCTTGCATTATGTGCCCGCTGCGCGCGGACAAAAAAAACCCGCCTGAGCGTCCCCGGCGGGTTTTATCGAGATGTATCGCTTTCGCTTTAGAACATCTTCTTGGGCAACTGCATGGCGCGAATGCGCTTGTAGTTGCGCTTGACGGCCGCTGCCTTCTTGCGCTTGCGCTCGGCCGTGGGCTTTTCGTAGAACTCGCGGGCACGCAAGTCAGTCAAAAGGCCGAGTTTTTCAATGGTGCGCTTGAAGCGACGCAGCGCTACGTCAAAGGGTTCGTTCTCTTTTACACGGATGGTTGTCATTAAATGAGGTTGTCCAAAATATGCAGACGCGCGTCATAGGAAGATCGGGCCATTTGACGGTTGTCGTGCGTTTCCCCCGCTTTAAAGTTGATCAGGCAGCGGGGGTTTGCCAGCAAAGCCTAGGATTATAGCGGGGTTGCGGGCGATTTCAAGCCCGGCGCAGCAGTCTTCAGTGTAGGCGGAACACGCCAGCGGTGCGCACCAGACCTCGGCCCTGGTCCTGCAAGGTGCGTGCGCTGGCTGCGGCGCTCTCTGCCATGGGCCGGTTTTGCTGGGTCGCAGCGTCAATTTGCACCACGAGCTGGGCCACCCGGTCGATGGCGGTACCTTGCTCGCCCGACGCGCTCAGGATTTCGGCCATCAAGGCCGCCACCCGGTGTACCGCTTCGATCGACGAGTCAATGGTCTGGCGTGCGTCAGTCACCTGGCTCAGACCGTTTTCGACCTGATGGACCGAGTCCTCGATCAGGCCTTTGATTTCTTTAGCCGCGGCCGCGCTGCGGCCGGCCAAAGACCGCACCTCGCTGGCGACCACTGCAAAACCCCGGCCCTGCTCACCGGCCCGCGCCGCCTCGACGGCCGCGTTGAGCGCCAGAATATTGGTTTGGAACGCGATCCCGTCGATGACACCGATGATGTCGGTGATCCGGCGCGAACTGCTGGCAATCGTGTCCATGGTGCCGACCACCCTGCCAATGGCGGTGCCACCCTGGGAGACCACGGTGCCGGCATCCTGCACCAGCTGGTTGGCGGTCCTGGCGTTGTCGACGCTGTTCCTGACGGTGACTGACACTTCTTCCATGTTGGACGCTGTTTCCTGCAAGGAAGAAGCCTGCTGCTCGGTGCGCTCGGCCAGGGCTTCGTTGTTTTGGCTGATTTCCTGCGCCTCGGCGCTGACCGCCTGCGCGCTCACGAGAATGGTCTCGGCCATGGAGGCCAGCGCCTTTTGCATCGCGTACAGCGCGTTCATGAGCTGGCCGACTTCGTCGTTACCGGCGCGGTTGATCTTGTTGGCCAGGAAGCCGGCGGCAATCTGCTTGGCTATTGCCACGGCCTCGTTGATCGGGTCGGTGATGCCGCGCTGCAAGCGCCAACCAATCACCAGCATGGTTGTGCTGCCGGCCAACATGGCCAGCACAATTTGCAGGCTCTCGCCAGTGGTACGCATGTTGGCAATGCCAAGCGCTCCGACGATGCAGATGATGCTCACGGCCAGCAGCATCAGCAGCGTCAGGCGGCCCCGGATTCCGAGGTGCAGCAGGCGGTCAATTTGACCGGTCAAGCCGCTGCGCACCACTTGCCCGTGCGCAATGCGCAAACCCTTGGCCTGGCCGTCGCGAAAACGGCGGTAGATGGCGTCGACCGGCGGCAGGCGCTCACGCTCAGGCTTCATGCGCACCGAGGCGTAGCCGACGATCTGGCCGTTCTGCCACATCGGAGACACATTGGCCAGAACCCAATAGAAGTCGCCGTTCTTGCAGCGGTTCTTTACCAGGCCGGTCCAGGTCTTGCCGGTGGGCAAGTCGCGCCACATGTCGGCAAAAGCTTCTTCGGGCATGTCAGGGTGGCGCACCAGGTTGTGCGCCTTGCCCATCAGCTCTTCTTCAGTAAAGCCACTGGCCTCGCAAAAGTCAGCGTTGACAAAGGTGATGCGGCCTTTCGCGTCGGTGCGTGAAATCGGCGACTGGTTGTCGCGCAAGATGTATTCGTGTTGCGTCACGGGTTGGTTGTTGCGCATCAGATGTTCTGCTTAAGGGGATGGATCGTTAAATTGTTACCGTTTGTTGCATGGTCTCAAAGAAAGAAGCATCTCTGGCGCTACTTCAATGATGCTGGTTGATCTGTGTCAATGTTCTAGCAGCTTGGCTGCCAGACCTTGCGCGCAGGCAAAGGCGCTGGCCCAGGCCCACTGGAAGTTGTAGCCGCCCAGCCAGCCGGTCACGTCCACCACCTCGCCGATGAAATACAGGCCAGGCTGCTTCGACTCCATCGTTTGCGACGACAAATCCCGGGTGTCCACGCCGCCTGCGGTGACCTCCGCCTTTTTATAGGCTTCGGTGCCGGTGGGGGTGAGTTCCCAGCGTGTGAGGCGCTCGGCCAACGCGGCCAGTGCCTTGTCGCTGGCCTCGTTGATCGGACGCTGCCAGTCGTGGCCGGCGCTGCCGCCGCCTTGCACCCAGGCCTCGGCCAGACGCGCGGGCACCAGCTGGGCCAACTCATTGGCGATCAGCTTGCGTGAACTCACCTTGGCG
>JBBQQX010000017.1:0-39792 GCA_038215405.1 Burkholderiales bacterium | reverse complement strand
GTTGCCACCAAATTGATTTCCGCTGGGACCATACCCGGCGAATCCTTGAACGCCCGTCAACGTTGCCGTTCCGGGTGAAATTTCTGCAGGCAGGACACCATTGAAATCGGTCGAGAAAACGGTAACTGGGGCCGCGATCGCAGTCGAACTACCGAAGGCGATGCACACCGCAGCTAGCAACGAAAGACCAAGTTTTTTATGCATTCGGGGACTCAATGAAGGCTGGTTTCCACGGGGATTCCCGGGTATTGAAAACATTAAGCAAATTTCAGACCAACTAGAAATTCTTCAATTGATTCAGGGCATTAGAAAAATTCATCGATTGAAGCGGTCGACGAATGTAAATAATCCCGACACACACCACATCAAATCTCTCTTCCCCGGCGTTGACGTATTTTCTCCCGAGTTTGGCTCTGATGAAGGCGGCTTAGCGGTGGCATTTTGCTTCGGATATTCCTGAGAACAAAGACGAATGGACGAGTAACCATCCAAAAATACAAGCGACCAGTCGGCGCCAGTTGGTGGGTGGATGTGACGTACATCCACGTATGTACAAAAAATCCATGAGAAGTTAAGATGTACACGTACATCTTAAGGAGCCTTTTATGGCCAATACCAAACTTTTCAGGAACGGCAACTCGCAAGCCGTTCGCATACCGTCAGAGCTTGCTTATGGCTCGTGGGATATTGACCTGGTCATTGAACGCCAAGGTGATGAGTTGCGCATCCGACCGGCCCAGCGGCGCATGGGCGATGTGCTGGGCAAATTGGCCAAGTTCTCTCCGGACTTCATGGCAGAGGGCCGTGGCCAAAGCGTTGAAGGTGAGCGCGAGGCACTATGAAACCGAAATACATGCTTGACACAAATATATGCATCTACCTGATGAAGCACCAGCCGCCCGAGGTCCGTGCACGGTTTGACGCGTGCTTTGTCGGCGACGTCGTCATCTCAGCCATTACCTTGGCTGAACTTGAATTCGGCATTGCCTGCTCAGGTGAGCCAGCCACCAATCAGGCTGCACTGGAGAGTCTGCTTGAAGATATTCGGGTCGCCCCGTTTGAAGCGCAGGCGGCTCGTGCCTACGGCCCGCTTCGCGCCGCCAATCGTGAACGCAATAAAAACGCGCTCGACAAGCTGATCGCATCCCATGCGCTTGCGCTGAACATCGTTTTGGTCACCAAAAACGAGGCTGACTTTCTAAACTACCCCGACCTGGCTGTCGAAAACTGGGTCAACAGCCACTGACATGAATCCCGACCCGCCTTCGGCCCACACACTATACGGTCAGCATTCGGAGATGTAGGGATGTGCGGGGAATTTTTTCGCTTCGTCAGGCAGGTAAAAAACCTTCGACCGACAAATAGCGCTCACCGGTGTCGTAGTTGAAGCCCAGCACGATCGCGCCTGGTGGCAACTCAGGCAGCTTTTGCGCAATGGCGGCCAAGGTGGCACCACTGGAAATACCCACCAGCATCCCTTCTTCACGCGCACTGCGCCGGGCATACTCGCGCGCCGGTTCGGCATCGACCTGGATCACGCCGTCGAGCAAGTTGGTGTGCAGGTTTTTTGGAATGAAGCCTGCGCCAATGCCCTGGATAGGATGCGGTCCGGGCGCACCGCCGGAGATTACCGGGGAGGCCACCGGCTCCACTGCGTACACCTTCAAGTTGGGCCACTTGGCTTTCAAAACCTGGGCGACGCCGGTGAGGTGGCCGCCGGTGCCGACACCGGTGATGAGTGCATCGATGCCATCGGGAAAGTCGGCCAGGATTTCCAGTGCCGTGGTGCGCGCGTGCGCCTCGATATTGGCCGGATTTTCAAACTGCTGCGGCATCCAGCTGCCGGGTGTTTGCGCGACCAATTCTTCGGCGCGGGCAATCGCCCCTTTCATGCCTTTTTCACGCGGCGTCAGGTCAAACGTGGCACCGTAGGCCAGCATCAGGCGGCGGCGCTCCACCGACATGCTGTCGGGCATCACCAGAATCAGTTTATATCCCTTGACGGCCGCCACCATGGCCAGGCCGACGCCGGTGTTGCCGGAGGTCGGTTCGATGATGGTGGCCCCAGGCTTGAGCGCGCCACTTTTTTCAGCGGCTTCCACCATCGACAGGGCAATCCGGTCCTTGATCGAACCACCCGGGTTGCTGCGCTCGGACTTGATCCAGACCTTGTGGCTCATGCCAAACAGACGGTTGATGCGCACATGCGGGGTATTGCCAATGGTTTGCAGAATGTTGTCGGCTTTCATGGGGCGGCTCCTGATGGTTGTGGAATTGATATGGCGGTTATTTTGGACCAATTGATCAATTCACTTGGGTATAAATTAAGAAGGCAGGGATATAAAGGAGGTTCAGCCGCGATAATGGACTCGTGAAGCCCACCAGACTGCCGCTGGTGCAAGCCGCAAGGACGACGCGAAAGCGTCGGGTGGAAACACCGCACTGGAGGAACGTCCGGACTGCATAGGGCAGCGTAACAGCTAACGGCTGTCCACTGAAAGCCTGCACCGCAAGGGGCAGGTATAAGGTGAGGATCAGAGCAACAGAGACGAGCCGATTAAGTTCGGGTGAAACGGGCAATCTCTACGCGCAGCAATACCAAGTAGGCACACGTTGACGGGGCCCCCGGAGTGTGCGGGTAGGTAGCACCGAGCCACTGAGCGATCAGTGGCCCAGATTAATGGCAGTCACATTGAGGGCAACCTCAATGCACAGAATCCGGCTTATCGGTAGGCTTCACACTTTTTTCAGGCCAGCATGTCGTCCAGGCCTTCGGTCAGTTCCTGGAGCAGCGGCATGATCGCCGTGTTGCGGCTGGCCGGGCTTTGCGCTGCCAGCGCCGGCACCCAGGCCGGGTCTAGCCCCAAGCGTTTGCCCACCGCAAACGGATAACTCGCCACCACCGCGTCGTCGCCCATGCCCAGCACTTCGGTGCGGGCGCGCCAGGCGCCCAGGTGCACCAAGGCGGCGGCCGCGGAGAACTCTTCGGTCGCCAGCGGCTGGGGAATGTCGCGCAGCGCCACGATCAGCGGCTGCGGAAAGTTCCAGAGCCGGGCCAGTTCGGCCGAGACCTCGCCATAGTGAAAGCCCAGCGTCTGCTTCTCCAAATCAGCGCGCCCCGCGTCCAGCACGTTCAGTTGCTGGTCCAGCGGCACCATCGCCGCGGGCATGCCCGCATGCATCTGCAACTGGCCAATGCCATGCATCAGGCCCAGTGTGAACACCATGTCTGCGTTGACATCGGTGCTGCTGGCCAGCCAGCGTGAGGCACAGGCGGTGTAGAGGTTGTAGCGCCAAAACTGGTTCAAATCAATGCCCGGCGTGTGGCGAAACGCCGCCACCATGCCGTTGCCCAGCACCAGGTTGCGAACCATCACAAAGCCAAGCATTCGCAAGGCGTCATCGACAGTGCCTATGGTGCGCGAGACATGAAAATAAGCCGAATTGGCCAGGCGCAGCAGCTTGGCGCTCAGGGCCGGATCAGCCGCCAGTTGGCTGGCAATTTCGTTGATGGAAACATCCTCAGAGCTGAAGCTCTCGATCAGCTTTTGCGCGACCTTCGGGATGGTGGGCAGTTTGCTCGGTTGATCCAGCAGGCTCTTGAGTTCCATGTTATTGGCTTTCGATTTCTTTGGAGTGGCCCAAAACTGCGTTTGATTATGGCAGCTTCATTGGGTTTTGGATTCAATTGCAACCGGGCTCAGCAGCGGGAAAAGGGTGGCAACCCCGCACTGTCTTTGGTCGGATGTTGACGGTGAACAGTGGTATCGTGGCGCTTAGCTATCAGGAGCCAGATGATGTCAGCGCGAGAACCCAATCCCAAATCGCAAGCCACGCACGCCGCGTCAGCCACTGCCACACTGGGCGACGTGAACGCCTACTTGCAGGATGCGAGCCAGCGCACCTTCTTGTTTCTCGACACGCTGCTTGACCGGGGCAACAACTACATTGAACATCTCGGTCAGGGCACGCCACCCCTGCTCAAGTTCGAACATGAAGTCGTGCTAGATGGCCGCGACTTGCCGCATCCCTGCAACTATGCACTCTTACGCCTGATTCCCCCGTCCGACATGCCGGTGAATTTGCAGGCGCGCCCGGTGGTGGTGGTTGATCCGCGCGCCGGCCACGGCCCCGGCATCGGCGGCTTCAAGGCTGACTCTGAAGTGGGCATGGCGATGCGCGCTGGTCACCCGGTTTATTTTGTCACCTTTCGCCCCGAGCCCGAAGACGGGCAGACGCTGTTGTCGGTGGGGCAGGCCGAAGCCCGGTTTCTGGAAGAAGTGATTGCGCGCCACCCGCAGTGCACCGCCAAGCCCGTGGTCATTGGCAATTGCCAGGCCGGCTGGGCCATGATGGCGCTCAACGCCATGCGCCCCGATTTGTTTGGGCCGCTGATGATCATGGGCGCACCAGTCTCCTACTGGGCCGGTAGCTCCAAACTCAATCCGATGCGCTATGCCGGGGCCTCGCTGGGTGGGTCGTGGCTGGCTTCACTGAGTGGCGACATGGGGGCTGATCGCTTTGATGGCGTCCACTTGGTGGAAAATTTTGAGAAGTTGAACCCGGCCAATACCTGGTGGAACAAGTACTACAACCTGTGGTCGCAGGTCGACAGCGAAGCAGAGCGATTTCTGGAGTTTGAACGCTGGTGGGGCGGCTATTTCCGAATGACCGGCAGCGAGATTGAGTCCATCGTTGAGAACCTGTTTGTCGGCAACCGTCTGGCGCGTGGCACCATGTTGGCAGGCAAGCAGGCGATTGACCTGCGCAACATCACCGCGCCTATTGTGGTGTTTGCTTCCTGGGGTGACAACATCACACCGCCACCCCAGGCGCTGAACTGGATTATCGACACCTGGGGCGACGAGCGCGCCATTGCGGCGGCGGGGCGCATCATCGTCTACGTGCTGCACGAAAACGTGGGTCATTTGGGTATTTTTGTCGGCGGTGATGTGGCGCGCAAGGAGCACGACCAACTCGTCACCTCGCTCGATGTCATCGAAAGCCTACCGCCCGGGCTGTATGAGATGAAGCTAGTGGCCAAGGCCGGCCTGCAGTCGCAGCGTTGGGAACAGCTCGAACCAGGCGACTACACCGTGACTTACGAGTACCGCACCATGAATGACATCCGCGCGCTCAACCCGGAAGGGCGCGACGAAGAGGCGATGTTTTCCACTATCAGCAAAATCTCCGAGTTCAATGCTGCGATCTACAAGACCTGGATGCGGCCCTGGGTCAAGCTGCTGGCGACGCGTTCGGTCGGCGATGCCTTGGGCAGGCTTAACACGCTGCGTCTTCAGCGTCAGCTGTTTTCCGACAGCTTTGCTTTGGCACCCTTCATCCGGGCTCAGGCCAAGGAAGCCCGCGCCAAGCGCGCCCCGATTGACGCGGACCACCCGCTCAAGCTGCTTGAAAAAAAAATGGCGCAGCAGATATCGGACAGTCTGAATAAATTCAGGGATGATCGCGACGCCCGTACGGTGCGCTCGACGCGCCAGCTATTTGGCCCCAAAGGCATGGGTGCCTGGATCAAGCCCGATGTGCCTGACGCAGATGTGGCTTTTGCGCGGGCACTGAATGAGTTGGAGAGTTTTAGGGCGTCGGTGCTGAGCCGCATCAGCGAAGGTGGTTTTGCCGAAGCCGTATGCCGCATCGTGCTGGCCGGCATGGTGTCAACCGGTGCGTTTGAGCGGCGCAGCCTGCGTTTGGCGCGGCTGTTGTCGCAATTGCCCAGCACCAGCGGGCACGCTGGTGAATCGATTGAATGGACCCGCCTGCTAAAAGAGCAGGCCCGTATTACTGCAGTGGCACCGGTGGAGGCGCTCAATGCGCTAGGAGAAATGCTGCCGGACAACGCCAGCCGGGAAAATGCGCTGGCCCTATCGGCTGCGGTCATGATGATCGAGCCGACACTGGCCAGCCCACGCTCTGAAATTATCGAGTTTCTGATCGACACCCTGGGCGTTGATCCGCAACGTGTGATTGGACTGGCGCGTCAACTGACCGGGTCGCTGGAGGCGCCAAGGGTTGCGTCGGCAAAGCCGAAAAAAGCCAAGGCAAAGACAAAGCCCTAGGCTCTGGCCAGCAAGGTCTGACCCAGGGCAAAAACGGAGTTGGGCACGCTGCGCTGAACTGACTCTTGTTTTGGCTTCTTGAACACGCCCCGGTTGGGCGCCGGTTTTTCCTCGACCAGCACGCCTTTGGCCAGTTGCCCGAGCGCCAAACTGCGTAGTGTGACGGACTGCATGTAATCCATCATCCTGCTGTTCAGACTGTCCCACAAGTCCTGGGCCATGTCCTTGCCCGGGCTGGTTGTGACGGTTTTGGCAGCGTGCCCCTTGTCTTTTTTCTCGGCATCGGGGCCGTCTTCAACCGCGCCGATGATGTCAGCGACGGTGATGCGGTCCGCTTGGTGCCCGAGGGCATAGCCGCCACCGGGGCCGCGCGTGCTGGCCACCAAGCCGTGCTGGCGCAGCTTGCTGAACATCTGTTCCAGGTAAGAGAGCGAAATCTGCTGCCGCGCCGCAATGTCGGACAAGGGCACTGGTCCCAACTTCTCGCGCAACGCCACATCAATCATCGCTGTGACGGCAAATCGGCCTTTGGTACTGAGTCGCATAGTTGTTCTCCTGTTTCAATCACACCGTGTGACACAAACAACACTATAAAGTTCCAATCACTTCGTGTAAATTCGAATTTGAAACAATTTAACTTCGAAAAATGCGAATAATATTGACAGAGGGGTGATTCCGCAAACCGTGCCGGTCCGGGCAAGACCGATCGAAAAAGCCACAAAGACCGCATGAATTTCAAACATCTTTACTATTTTTGGGTCACCGCCAAAGCCGGCGGCATCATGCGCGCCGGCGAGCAGTTGCACACCACGCCGCAAACCCTATCCGGCCAGATCAAGCTGCTCGAAGAATGGCTCGGGCGCAAACTTTTTCGCAAAAGCGGCCGCCAGCTGGAGCTGACCGAAGACGGCCGGCTGGCGCTGAACTATGCCGAGCAGATATTCACGCTGGGTGCGGAGCTCGAAGTCGCCTTGCGCCAGGTCGGTGGCGGCCGGCGCGTGCTGGACTTCCGGGTCGGGGTGGCGGACTCCGTGGCCAAGTCGGTGGTGTATCGGCTGCTGGAACCGGCCATGGCGGTGAAGGAACCGGTCAAGCTGATCTGCAGCGAGGGCAAGTTCCCTGACCTGCTGGCGCAATTGGCCTTGCACCGGCTGGATCTGGTGATTGCCGACGAGCCGCTGCCCAGGCGCGTCAGCGTCAAGGCCTTCAGTCACCCCTTGGGCAGCAGCAGCATGAGTTTTTTCTGTGCGCCAAGGCTCAAGGCCCAACTGCAGCGTCCGTTTCCCCAATGCCTGAACGATACGCCGATGTTGATGCCGGGCGGATCGACGTCGATCCGACAACAAATGGAGGGCTGGCTCACCCGGCACCAGCTTCACCCACGGATCATTGGCGAGTTTGACGACGCTGCCCTGCTGAAAGCGTTTGGGCGCGAGGGGCGCGGCATTTTCATGGCACCGACGGTGCTGGAAGCCGAGACAATTTCACAGTTTGACGTCGATGTCATTGGGCGAACCGATGAACTGGTGGAGGAGTTTTTTGCGCTGTCGGTGGAGCGGCGCATCACGCACCCTTGCGTGCTGGCCATCACCGACGCGGCGCATGATCAGCTGTTCGGCGCCGTCTAGAAGCGCTCGTGTGCCTGCAGGTAGCGCCATTGCCCCTGAGGCAACTGCGTCATCGACACGCGTCCGATACGCAGGCGCTTCATGCTCACAATTTGCAGCCCGACACGCTCACACAGGTGAGCGATCAGGCCCGGGTGCGAGCCTTTGAGGGCAAAACGCAGCTTCGATGAGGCCTCGCCGGTGCTGTTCAGACTGACTTTGACCGGCGGCAGCGGCTGGCCGTCTACTGCCAGTCCCTGGTTGATGCGCTGCAGGCTCTGCGCTGGCACTTCGCCCGCCACTTCCACAATCACTTCCTGCTCCATCAATTGCGCGTCTTCGGTGAGTTTGCGCAGCACGCGCCAGTCCTGGGTGAAGACCACCAGGCCGCTGGCGGCGGTCTCCAGCGGCACGCACGCCGTGAGCTTGGTAAAGTGGCGCTTGAGCAGGCGCACGCCCGAGGGGTCATCGGCGGCGTGCGTGGCAGCCGTCAGCAGTTGCTGCGCCGGCTTGACTTGTCGATTGGCCTGACCCGGCGCAGCCATGGCATCGAACCCAGGCGGCTTGTGCAGCAGCAGCGTCACGGTGGCGAGTTCCAGCAGGCTGGCGTGGGGGTCAATCTCGACCCTCTGGTCGGACACCCGGACCATCGGCTCTTCCACCACCTGCCCGTTCACGCTGACCCAGCCGCCTTCAATGTACTGTTCCGCTTCGCGCCGCGAGCAGGGCACCATTTCGGCGACGCGCTTGGCCAGGCGCTCACCCTCGCGCTCGCCGTCATGTTGGTTTCGGGGGCCAGGTTTCTTCGCATGAATCATGGCGGCATGTTAACCGCGCGCTGCAGGTTCGGGCCTACCAGGTCAGCGGGTCCAGCCGGTAAAACTGCGCCAGTTCGCGGTACAGCGCCGGGTGCTGCTCGGCCATGCGCTGCGGTTGCTCGAAGAACACCTCGGAGATCACGGCAAAAAATTCAGCCGGATCGGTGGCGCCATAGTCACTGAACAAGGACGTGTCGTTGGGCGCGGGCCGCATTCTCAGCGCGTCAAACTCGGCCCCCAGCACCTTTGACCAGCGTTCGTAGTGCGTGCGCCGTGCCAGCAGCGGCGCGCCGTTGGCAGCGCCCGTTTCCTGATCGAGTTGATGGGCAAATTCGTGGATCGCCACGTTTTGACCATCGGTGGGGTCAGAGGCGCCGGCCATCGTGTCTTGCCACGACAGGATCACTTGGCCCTGTGACCAGGATTCACCCGACAGTACCGCGCGCCCCTGGTGCGTGACGCCGCTCTCGTCGGTGTGCGCCTGTTGCACCACGAAGCTGCCGGGGTAGACCAGGATCTGACGCAGTTCGGGGTAGTAATAGCCAGGGCAATTGAGGATCAACAGGCAGGCTTGTGCCGCGATCGTGACGCGCATCTCGTCGGTGACCTCCAAGCCATCGCAGCCAATGAAGGCCTTTTCGGCCACGAACACCTGTATGTGGCGTTTGAGCTGGAGTTGCAGGTCGGCGGGCAGCGCACGTGCATAAGGCACGCGGCGCTTCAGGATGTCGCGCCAAGCGGCAGGAAAGGGCCGGGCGCGAATTCTCTGACGCTTGCGCTCGGTCAGGTAAGGCTGGCCCAGCAGCCAGAGAATAAAAAGCAGCGCCAGCGCGGAAATAATGAGAGCCGGCAAAGGACTGTCTCCAGGAGTAAGAGTGAACAGCCCCGTAGCTGGGCATGAAGCGGGCGTTTTCAATGGTTCCCAGTACGGGCACGCTCACCATCTGGCCGCAAGCTGGCATTGATCGGCATGCTGGAGATAGCGTCAACCAGCGGCTGTCCGGTGCTACGGTTTCTCGCAGGTTGACGCTGATTGCTCTGCATCAACATTTTTTGTCACTGCGGATGAAGGCAACTTTTTCAGATCGTCCGCACACCACCAGGTGACATCGTCAATGCCGCGCACCACCTGGTAGGCATCAACCACTATCTCAAGCAGCACACAGTCTGGGGCCTGGGTGAATGTCGCAAGGTTGGGGTGTCTTTGCAGGTGGACACCGAGCAACTGGGGGTGCATGGCGGCATTGATTTCCTGCACCTGACCCACGGCACTGAGAATAAAACCGGCTGACGCGCCGCTGGACCCTTCGCGGTAACGGCCATCTACCAAGACCGACACCCGTTGGTTTTGCATCAGGTTGGTGAATTTTCGGGTGCTGCGATAAGTAGCAAAAACCAGACGTTGCCCTTCATCAAGTGGGGTAATGGCGATCAAACTGGTGTGGGGTTGCCCGGCGTTTTCAGTCGCAAGTACGGCAAAACCAGTGGTGTCGAGCAAGGTCTGGATGCTGTCCCTGATGGCGATGGGAGAGGTCATTGAACACCAAGTTGACTGGTTGGCACAGGCTGACCAGCGATGTTGAAAGCTTGCAGTCTACTCAAGCCAGTGTCCCGCTGCATTGCATGGACTTGTTGCGGCATTGGGTGCATCCGCCGTATGCCCACCAGCATCAGTCAGGAATCACTCATTCAGGGATAAATTGACTTCAATGCGCGCCAGATGCGCCATGAGCGAGCGCTTGGCCACCGGCCACATGCGCGGTGGCACGTCGGCGTAGACCTGCGTGACCCAGTCGTCCAGTGTGCCGTGCGGCTGATCCAGCATCGCCTGCACGATTTTGGCCTCGCGCTGCAGGCGGTGGGCCTTCAAGTGGGCGATGGCCTTGGTGGCCTCGCCGTCAAAGCCGCCGATCACGTAGCCGTGCGCGGGCAGGATGAATTCGAGCTGGTGTTCCTCGCAGGCGGCTTCCAGGCGGTCCAGCGAGTCGAGGTAGGCTTGCATGTCACCGTCGGGCGGGTCAATCACTGTGGTGCTGCCGCTCAGGATGTGGTCGCCGCTGAACAGCAGGCGGTCTTGCAGCAACACCAGACACAGGTGGTTCGCGGCGTGGCCGGGAGTATGAATCACCTGCAGCGTGTGACCTGAAATATATGACAAATCAGCCTCTGGCCCACGTGGAATAAGCGTGAGTAGCTCATTATTTGAGAGTGATCGGTCGGGCGTGAATACGCTGTGGGCGCGGGCCGTGGAGGCGCTGGGCAGACCCAGAATCGGCGGGGGCGGCTGGCCGTGCTGCACGCACAGCGCCTGCAAGGGCTGGGCGCCCGGTGAGTGGTCCGGGTGCGAATGGGTGCACACAATCATGCGGATGTCGCCGCCAGCGGCGCGCCACAATTTTTCAAGATGATCCGGGTCGGCCGGACCGGGGTCGATCACGAGGTAGCCGGTCGCCGGGTCGCCCACCAGATAGCTGTTGGTGCCGGGCCCGGTCATGGCACCGGGGTTGGGGGCGGTCAGGCGCAGCACGTTCCTCAACAGGGCCACCGGCTGCTCGGTCTGCCAGTCCAGTGGGTGCACGACTTGTCCGTCGGGGCAGACCAAGGCCAGTTCGCCAAAAGGCAGTTCATGTTCCATGAATCGGACCTCACGCCCGCCCAGCAGACCGGCGCGGGGGCAGCAAGTCCACAGCGGCTGCTCGTTGATGGCACAGGCTTTCAGAACGGCGTCCACGTCGGCGTAGTGCAGCAAGCGCTCCAGTGTGCGGATGGTCGGGTAGATGATGAAGAACTGGCCGGCCTCCTGCCGCGCCAGCGCGTCAACCGGGCGCACCCAGACGGGCTCGAACTGCTCGGCCTCATCCGCGACCGGCGTCTGCCCCTCGGGCATGCGCGCCACCAGAAACGGCACGTCAAAGCGGCGCGGCAGGTCGCGGTCGGTGACCCAGTGCGCCAGCACAAAAACCTCATCAGCCACCAGCCTCAGTCCCCGACTTTGACACTGGGCGACAAATGGCGTGCGGCGATCCAGCGCGTCAATGTCGCGCTGGTCGGCGGGGCTGCCATCAGACCGTCGCGCCAGCAGCACGCCCAACTCCTCAAAACTCTCACGGATGGCGGCAATCGCCTGCGTCAGGTGCAGGTCGCTTTGGCTGGCGCGGCGCTTGGCTTGGGCATGGCTGGCGCCATCGAGCGCATCGACGCCGCCGCCGGGGAACACGTAGGCGCCCGGCACAAAACTGGCCGTGGTGGAGCGCCTTGTCATCAGCACCTCCAGCCCCTCGGCCGTGTCGCGCAGCAGCAGCACGGTGGCGGCGGGGCGGGTGGGCGCGGGTGGACGCGCGGGGTGCAGGAGTTGGGACGGGCGTGGCATGTTTAAATTATCGGCTCGGTCGAGGCTGCGAGCTGCACCTGGGCTAGAAAAAGAGCGGTGCACAATGGGGAGTGATTTGGATCAGGCGCTGCTTGTCGCTGCGTTTCTGGTCCATCAGCCCCGGGGCAGTTTTCAAAAATCAGCGTCAGGGACAAAATTGGGCAATCTCTTAGGAATCATCGGCCGCTGGGCCATCCGCAATGTGCTGTCACTGTTGCTGATCGTCGCCGTGCTGGTCGCCGCCGGCATGATTCAAAAAGAAGTCAAGTCGTATCTGTTGACGCGCGACGGGATTGCCGCCTTGAAATCCGGCAAAGCGCTGCTGGAGCGCGACATTCAGGCCCAGAAGACCGAGTTCGCGCAGCGCGCCCAGCGCTTCAAGACGGCGGGCGACAACGCGCTGGCCCAGCGCATGGCAGAACTTGAGCAGGAGATTGCGCGCCAATCGGCTGGCGCAGGCGCGCCGCCCGACCCCAAAATGTGTGTGTTGCTGGGGGGCCCGGCTTGCGCCACCTATTTTGAGGGTTTGAGGCGCACTGCCGGGATCAGCCTGCTGGTGCAGGAGCGCGACTACCTGGCCTCCTTGCGCACGGCGTTCGCTCTTGGAAGTGGCACCCAAGAGCTTGAACGCCTGCGCCAAAGCCATGCCGCAGCCTATGGCGCCTACCAAGACAGTGAGGCGACCCTGTCGGCCTTCAAGACGGCCCATCCGACTTGGTGGCTGCCCTTCTCGGATGCGAGTCAAGGGGTGCAACCGCTGGACCAAAAGCGCGACGATCTCTACGCCCAAAACAAACGGGCGCATGAGGCGTATCTGCGCCAGAGCCAAGTCCTTGCGGCAATCAAAACGGCAGATGCGCTTGTCAGACGGGCGCAGGGCCAGGCGGCAGCAGTTTTTCAATCCCTGGACCAGGAAATTGGCTTACACGAAGCTATTTACCGGCAAAACTGGGTTGCGCTGTTGCTGGACTCGGTCAACCAGGTTCTGCCCACGGCGCTCGGCCTGCTGCTCGGCATCATGCTCACGCCGCTCGCGATCAAGGCGTTCTTCTATTTTCTGATCGCGCCGATCGCAGCGCGGCGCGCCGCCGTGACGCTGTTGCCCGATGTGTCCGGGCAAATTGAGGGCGCCAACGCGCACATGACGAGTGATGCGGACCGGTTGAAGGTGTCCGCGGTGTCACAGGCGATCACGCTCAAGCCCGGTCAGGAGCTTTTGATTCACCCGGAATACCTACAGAGTTCCGCGACGCAGGGCGACAAGGCGACCCAATGGCTGCTGGACTGGTCCTATCCCTTGACGAGCCTGGCGGCGGGCCTGTTTGGACTAACCCGCATTCGCAGCGCAGCCACCACTACCGTTGTGGTGTCAGCCACCAAAGATCCTCTCAGCGAGGTGGGCGTTATTGCGTTGCCGGCGGGCGCGGCGCTGGTGTTTCAGCCGCATCGGCTGATTGGCGTGGTGCAGCAGCAGGCTCAGCCGCTCAAGATCACCCGGCACTGGCGCCTGGGCACCCTGAACGCATGGCTGACCCTGCAATTGCGCTATCTGGTATTTCACGGCCCGGCCCAATTGGTGGTCAAGGGCTGTCGGGGCGTGCGGGTGGAGCGCGCCGACCAGGGCCGCAGCATCAACCAGGCGGCCACCATCGGCTTTAGCGCCAACCTCGCCTATTCAACTCTGCGCTGTGAAACCTTTGGGGCCTACCTGATGGGCCGGCAGGAATTGTTCAACGACCATTTTGGTGGTGGCCCCGGGTTTTATGTCTATGAGGAAATGCCGCACGGTGGTGCCAGGACCGGTTTGTTTGGTCGGGGTGTGGAGGGCCTTGCCGATTCTGTTCTGAAGGTGCTGGGGGTCTGATGGTTGACCTGGCACACTTCTCGCTCATTATGGAGTCCCTTACCACTGACATTAAAGGATCTGCCTTGAGCAAACACGCGGAAATTGAGCCCTTGGATATTCATGCGCTTCAACTCAGCTTGCGCGAGTTCGCCGCCGCGCGCAACTGGCAGCCGTTTCACAACCCCAAAAACCTCAGCGCCGCGCTGATGGTGGAGGCGGCGGAACTGGTCGAAATATTCCAATGGATGACTGCCGAGCAATCCCAGGCGGCGCCGTCCGTGCCTGCAACCAAAGAGAAAATTGCCGATGAGGTCGCCGATGTGCTGCTCTATCTGCTGCAAGTCGCCGACCATTGCGGCATTGATATTCCCCGCGCGGTCGCGAGCAAGCTGGTGAAAAACGCAGTTAAACACCCTGTGCCGTAGATAATCGCCCCCATGCGAATCCCCTTTACCAAAATGCAAGGTGCCGGCAACGATTTCGTGGTGCTCGATGAGACCCAGGGCCGCTTTGGCTTGGGCGCTGCGCATTACCGCTTGCTGGCGGACCGCCATTTTGGCGTCGGCGCTGACCAGATCTTGACGGTGCGCCCCGCGCCTGCGCCTGGCATTGATTTTGAATACCTCATTCACAACGCCGACGGCGCCGAGGTCGAGCAGTGCGGCAACGGCGCGCGCTGCTTTGCACGCTTCGTGCGCGACCAGGGCCTGACGGACAAGGACACGATCCGGGTGCAAACCAAGGGCGGCGTGATTGAGCCGCAGCTGCGTGTTGATGGCCGCGTGACCGTCAACATGGGCGCGCCCGTGTTTGCGTTGGCCGACATCCCGTTTGACGCCGACGGTCTGGCGCCGCAGCGCTCAGGTTCATGGAAAAAATGGCCGCTAGCCTTCGTCGATAGGGCGCAAGCAGCTACTGTTTATGTAGCGGTAGTGTCGATGGGCAATCCGCATGCGGTGCAGGTCGTGGACGATGTCGACACCGCACCGGTGCTGGCGCAAGGCCCTTTGATCGAACACCATGCCAGTTTCCCGAATCGGGTGAACGCCGGCTTCATGCAGGTAGTGGACCGCGGCCACGTCCGGTTGCGCGTCTATGAGCGTGGCGCCGGGGAAACCCTGGCCTGCGGCTCCGGCGCCTGTGCGGCGGTCGTGGCCGGCATCCGGCTCGGGCTGGTTGACAGCACGGTGCAGGTGCAGATGCACGGCGGCACCTTGACTATTTCTTGGGCCGGCGCCGATACGGCTGTGCTGATGACCGGCCCTGCCACCCCCGTTTTTCACGGCGAAATCAACCTACCCGAGCACCTATGACGACTCCTTTTACCAACCCGATCACCGAAGACGACATTGCCAACTACCTGGCCAACACGCCCGATTTCTTTGAACGCCACGCCGAGTTGCTGGCCGCGGTGCAGCTCAACAGCCCGCACAGCAACCGGGCCGTGAGCCTGCAGGAACGCCAGGCGCAGATGCTGCGCGAAAAGATCAAGATGCTCGAACACCGCCTGATGGACATGATGCGCAACGGCCATGACAACCTGCTGCTGACTGACAAGCTCTTACAGTGGGCGCGCAGCTTGTTCCTGGCGAGCGATCCCCTGGCCTTGCCGGGTGAGATCGCTGCTGAAATCCAGGACCAGTTTGCGGTGCCGCAAGTGGGCATCAAAGTGTGGGACGTGGCGCCGCCCTTTGCCCAGGCCGACTTTGCCCAGGGCGTGAGCGATGACGCCAAGCTGTTTGCATCCTCGCTGGCCGAACCTTTTTGTGGCGTCAACACCGGCTTTGAGGTCGTTGGCTGGCTGGCGGACCCGCAGGCCGCCGCGTCACTGGCGATTCTGCCCTTGCGCAGCGGGCCGCTGGGCAGCACGGCACCGGCCTTTGGCCTGCTGGTGCTGGCCTCGCCCGACGCGCAGCGCTTCAACAGCACCATGGGCACCGACTTGCTGGCACGCATCGCCGAACTGGCCAGTGCGGCGCTGTCCAAATTGCGCTAGGCAACGTCTAACATTTGATTGCCGCGCAGGCTTGACTGGGTTGGTATTTTGAATGTTCTTTCCCCCACTCACTCCCCCAACCCCTCTCTCGCCCCGCCGGGCGAAAGAGGGGGGCTTCATGTGGCCGCGTTTTTTAAGGCGAGAACTTTGCGCTTAACTGCGCGCTGGCCTCAGAGTGTCGGTAACCCAGCGACCGGTCGCTGTAGCCGAATTCGGCCTCGCATCAGCTCGCCTGCCCTGGATTTCTCAGGCAGCCAACCACAAGGCGCCCACGCAGATCAAACGCTGCCGCAACGCCAATTGGCCTCAAGCTGCTTGCAGCCTAGTGAAAGACGCCTCAATCAGCCCCCCACTCTGTTTGATGGCAACGCGCCCCTGCACACTTTTTTCCCACCTTCAAAGACACGGCCAAATGGGGCTGTTAGCTCCCTTTCCGCCCCGGCGGGGGTGGAGAGGGTTGGGGTGAGGGGGGGGATACAACGCAAAAATAACAAAAACGCTGCCGACAACAGCATGATTCGATCAATAGGCATTGGCCACGACGATCAAGAAACCTTACAAACACCAGAGCGGAAAATTCATGCGCCGCCGCGCACAACGGCGAAAGGCGCTCTATGACTGAGGTTCTCACACGAGGCCAAACGAGCGACGCGGGGACGGGTCTGGTTGAGCGCTACCTGGAGCACGTGCGCGTTGAAAAGCGCCTGGCGCAGCGCACGGTCGAGCTTTATGCGCTGGACCTGCAGAAGTTGTCCCGGCATGCAGCGCAGGCAGGTGTCGAACTGCTTCAGGTGCAAAACACCCACATTCGTCGCTGGGTGGCGCAAATGAATGCCGGCGGGCGCAGTGGGCGCGGCATTGCCCTGATTCTGTCGGGCTGGCGCGGCCTCTACGTCTGGTTGGGGCGCGAAGGCCTGGTCAGCAGCAACCCGGTGCAGGACGTGCGCGCGCCCAAGGCGGGCAAGCCGCTACCCAAGGCCTTGAGTGTGGACGACGCGGTGCAACTGGCCAGTTTTGCCAACAGCAGCAGCGACCCCTGGCTGGAAGCGCGCGACGCGGCCATCGTTGAACTGCTCTATGGCGCGGGCCTGCGCGTGGGCGAGTTGACCGGGCTGGACGCCGTGGCCAGCAGCAGCGCACGCGGCTGGATTGACTTGCAGGGGGCAGAAGCCCATGTGCTGGGCAAGGGCAGCAAGCGCCGCAGCGTGCCGGTGGGCGCCAAGGCGGTGCTGGCCTTGACGAACTGGCTGGCGCTGCGCGATCAGGCGCTGAAATTGACAAAGTCGGGCCACCAGGTGCCGGATGGTGGCGTTCAAACCGCATTGTTTATTGGCCGCAACGGCACCCGCCTGAGCGCCCAGTCCATCTGGCAACGCCTGCGCCAGCGCAGCCAGCAAGCGGGCTTGAACACGCCGGTGCATCCGCACATGCTGCGTCATTCGTTTGCCAGCCACCTGTTGCAGTCCAGCAGTGACTTGCGCGCGGTGCAGGAACTGCTCGGCCACGTCAGCATCACCACGACGCAGGTCTACACCCGGCTTGACTTTCAGCATCTGGCCAAGGCCTACGATGCGGCCCACCCGCGCGCCAAAATCAAGGCGACAACGCCAAAATAGGGCACACTTGCGATCATCATCAGAAAGGTAATCCATGCGCAATCAAGTCACGGTTTTGTTGGACAGAGGGGTTCAACTTCAGTTCAACGTCGGCGAGACCCCGATGGCACCGGATGCGGCACGCAACTGGCTTGACGCTCAGTTCACGGCGCTCGACTGTGAGCCCTTGCGCGCCAGTGGCAAGGTGTTGACGGCAGACAAGGTGTTGCGGGTGACCGAAGCCGCCGGTGCAGATATGTTCAAGGACGAAAAATGGGCCCTGGATTATGTGCAGGCGGTGCATGGCGCGCTGGCCCGGCCCCTGATCCGGGTCGACGTGCCCGCGATGACCGTCACGTTCTGACGCGGTGCGCCCACGCGGTCGGGCACGAACAATTTATAAGCGACCGGTGCTAATGCCGCTTTTCCAGGCCTGACAATGGGCGCATGAAAACCATTACCTTGAAAGCGGGCAAAGAGCGCTCCTTGTTGCGCCGCCATCCCTGGATTTTTGAGTCGGCTATTGCCCAGGGCGAGGCCGACGCGGGTGAAACCGTGCGGCTGCAGTCGCACGAGGGGCAATTCCTCGCCTGGGCGGCCTTCAGCCCGGCGTCCAAAATCCGGGCGCGGGTCTGGAGTTTTGTCGAAGCCCAGCGCATCGATGCAGCATTTTTAATAGCTGCTTGTGCAAGCGCCATAAGGGCTAGAGCCAGATTTGATATCAATAGTGACAGCATGCGGCTGGTCCATGGCGAGTCGGACGGTTTGCCGGGGCTGATCGTGGATCGCTATGGCGACACCCTGGTGGCGCAGTTTCTCTCCAGTGGCGCCGAGCGCTGGAAAGACGTGCTGGCCGATGCCCTGCTGGCTGAAACCGGTCTGTCCAGACTGTATGAACGCTCCGATGCCAGCGGCCGCGTACGCGAAGCTTTGCCCGAGGTGAGCGGCTGGCTGCGCGGCAACGGCCCGGTGGAGTTGGTGTTGCGCGAGCACGGCTGGCAAATGGGTGTCAACATTGCCACGGGCCACAAAACAGGCTTTTATCTGGACCAGCGCGATAGCCGCGCCAAGTTTGCGCACTATTGCGCGCGCCTGAAGTTCGAACGCGTCCTCAACTGCTATTGCTACACCGGCGGCTTCACGGTGGCGGCCTTGACTGGTGGCGCAACGCACGTCACCTCGATCGACTCCTCCGGCCCGGCTTTGGTGCAAGCCGCCGCTAACTTGGCCCTGAACGGCTTGGCGCCGGATCGCGCGACTTTTCTCGATGCCGACGTGAATGCCTCGATGCGCCAGTTTGGCGCCGAGGGCAAGACTTTTGACGCGATCGTGCTCGATCCGCCCAAGTTTGCGCCGACGGTGGCGCACGCGGAGCGCGCCGCGCGAGCCTACAAGGACATCAACCGGCTCGCGTTCAAACTGCTGGCGCCGGGTGGCGTGCTGTTCACCTATTCCTGCTCGGGCGGTATCAGCGCCGACCTGTTCCATAAGATTGTGGCATCCGCCGGTATTGATGCCCAGGTTGACGGTTACATCGTTGAGCACATGGGCGGGGCGCCGGATCACCCGATGACGATCAATTTTCCCGAAGGGGAATACCTCAAGGGCCTGGTGGTGATGCGCAAATAAGTCCTGGGCCGCAAGCCGCTGGCAATAGGCCGCTACACTCCCCCCCTGCTGACGTCCCCAATCCCTTGAGAAAAGCCATGAGTCTTATCCCTGCAACCATCCTGACGGGCTTCCTTGGCTCGGGTAAGACCACGCTGCTCAAACGCGTGCTGGAAGAGGCGCACGGCCAGAAGATTGCGGTCATCGAAAACGAGTTTGGCGAAGAAAACATCGACAACGAAATTCTGGTGACCGAATCCAAAGAACAGATCATCCAGATGAACAACGGCTGCATCTGCTGCACCATTCGTGAAGACTTGCGCGAGGCCCTGCAGTTGCTGGCCGCCAAGAAGCGCCAGGGCCTGCTCGATTTTGACCGCGTGGTGATCGAGACCACCGGCTTGGCCGACCCCGGTCCGGTGGCGCAAACCTTTTTCATGGATGATGAAATCGCCGAGAGCTACCTGCTCGACTCGATCCTGACGCTGGTCGATGCCAAGCATGCCATGACGCAACTCGACGAGCGCCAGGAAGCGCGCCGTCAGGTTGGGTTTGCCGACCAGATATTCATCAGCAAGACCGATCTGGTGGCCGCCGATGACGTGGACGCTTTGAAGCACCGCCTGAAGCACATGAACCCGCGGGCACCGCAAAAGGCGGTGCATTTTGGTGAGGTTACCTTGAGCGAGGTGTTTGACCTGCGCGGCTTCAATCTCAATACCAAGCTCGACATCGACCCGGATTTCCTGAAGGAAGAGGCGCTGGAGCACGCAGGCCATGAGCACCATGATCATGCCCCCGGCGAGCATTGTGACCATCCCTCGCACCAGCAGGGGGGGCATCACCACCACCATGAGGATGACGTCAAGAGTTTTGTCTTCAAATCAGAACGTGCTTTTGACCCGACCAAGCTCGAAGACTTTTTGGGCGCCATTGTCAATATTTATGGCCCGCGCATGTTGCGCTACAAAGGCGTCCTGCTCATGAAGGGCACGGATCGAAAGGTTATTTTTCAGGGCGTGCACCAGTTGATGGGCAGTGACCTGGGACCGACCTGGGCGGCAGATGAGCCGCGGGTCAGCAAAATGGTGTTCATTGGCATTGACTTGCCGCAAGACATCTTTCTGCAAGGCATGGAACAGTGCCTGGTGTGATTCAACTCCGTACGACCGGGCAGCAAACCTCATGTTTTCCTCGTTTTTTCAATTGATGGGATTTCCAGCGCGCAAACCTGTAAACTCGCGCGCCAAAGAAGTAGCGCAAAGCCAGCCTTCCAAAACGGGCACCGCAAGGATCAGCGCAAATACTTCCGACAGTGCTGGCAGCACCAAGAGACCGCCTGCCAGCGATGTCATCAAGCAGAATAAATCAGCGAGGAGACAAGACATGAAAACTCAAACCGTGAAAGCCAAGGCGGCGCCCAAAGCGACCCCTGTGACCGTGAAGAGCAAGACCGCGCCCAATGCCAAATTGGCACCAGTTGCTGCGGTCAAGCCGGTACCCGGCAAGACGGCAACGGCCAAGCCATCGGTGGCAACCAAAGTATTGGCAAAGAAGCCCAACTCGGCTCCCGCAGCCGTGGCCGCTGTGACCCGGGGCGCTGCTGTCAAAGCTGTCAAGCCGACAGCAAAAATTCAAGTAAAGGATTCAGTGAAAACGATGATTGCGAAAGCCGCCAAACCCGAGGTGGCAGCACCCAAAAGAACTGTGGCTCCGAACGCGACGCCGGTTAAACCGGTGCCGGTGCCGGTGCCGGTGCCGGTGCCGGTGCCGGCAGCACCTGCCGCACCCTCTGTACCCGTCAGAGCGGGGCGTCCGTCTTCACGGCTTGCGCAGTTGACGGTGCCCTCCATGGCACAGTCGGTGGCATCCACCGCAGCCAAAGCCAGTTTTTCACAAACTGTCGATGCGCCGTACATTGTTCCGCCAGTGCCGTCAGCCGTCAAAAGGGACCCGGCCCTGGCCAACAACTGGAAGCTCAAGCCGGTTGATCAACTCAGCGATGCTGAACTGATCGCCATGCCTGAAGATGAGTACATGAACGAGACCCAACTGGCGTTTTTTCGTCGTGTGCTCACCACGCTCAAGCAAGATATCCTGAGCAATGCAGGTCAAACCACCGAGAACCTGCGGGCCGACACGGTGGTGGTGCCTGATCCGGCCGATCGGGCCACCATCGAGGAAGAGCATGCCCTGGAATTGCGAACGCGGGACCGTGAACGCAAGTTGCTCAAAAAAATAGAACAGTCGCTCGGGCGCATTGACTCAGGCGACTATGGCTATTGTGATGAAACCGGTGAAGCGATCGGGGTCGGGCGCCTGTTGGCCAGGCCCACCGCCAACTTGTCGCTCGAGGCCCAGCAACGCCGCGAACTCAAACAGAAGATGTTTGGGGATTGACGCGCGACGTCGTTGAGTTTTGCCCCTGCTTGTTCCTACCATGGCTACCAAAGACACTAACACCGGTTTGCTGTCGAAGATGGCACGGTTTGTTCGCAACCCGACCAAGGATTGGTCGGAGCTGGACACGCCAGAACCCGACGCCGAGCAGGAGAATGAATATGGCAAAGCGGCGCTCAAGGAGATGATCGAGCGCAAGCGGCAAAATGATTTCGTGCGCCGACGCGAATTTGATCATCTGCGCAAGATTCGTCGCAATGGCCCGGTGCTGAGTCCAGAGCTCGCCGGTCGGCCCTCTTTCTTTCAAACCAGCTCGATCTCCAATCTGGATGAGCGTGCCACGACGCTGAAGAAGATCGATGAAATTGAGGCCCAGATGTCCAAGCAGTGGTGGAAGGGCAAGCAGGACGAGGCCTCGGTGCAGGCGGGCCAGCCGCCCGCCCTCGACAGCGTGGCTCCTGCGGCCGGTGAAACCGCGCCGCTCAATCTCGCCAAAATCAAAAGGGCTGACACATTTCTCTCCACGCTGGCGTCGCAGTTGAGCCCTGCCGACGACTCGGCATCCGGTATAGAGTACGAGCCGACGCAGTTGGGCTTGGCCGCTTCACACGAGCCGCTGTCCTTCGGTGCGCCGCGGCAAATGCTGTCTTCTCGGAATTCGACTGGCAGAAGCTCAGATGCGGACCTGAGTGAATTCTCAACTTCCAAATTATTTTCCGTGGAGTTGGGAGACAGTCTGGCTGATCCCGATCTGGAAGAAGCGGCCATCCGTTTTGCCAATGGCGATGACGTGGGGGCTGAGGCGACGTTGCTGACCGCGTTGCAGGCCGAGCAGGTCGATCCCGATGCCGCGGACGGCTGGGCCGCCGCTTTGTTTGACCTGTATCGCTCCACAGGGCAGCAAGCCAGCTTTGACCGTGTCGCCATTGAGTACGCCCAACGCTTCGGACGCTCGGCGCCCGCCTGGTTCTCAACCCCTGAGTTACTGGGGCGCAATTCGCGCCCAGCCGCACTGTCCCAAGGTGGCGCGCCCGCGTCTGGCAATCAGTTGGTCTGGGATTGTCCGACCGATCTTGATTTGGCGGCGGTACAGACGCTGCGCGCCAGTTTGGCGGCTGCGCCCGGTCGGCTCTGGCATTTGCGCTGGAGTCAGTGCCAAAGTATCACGCTTGACGCGGCCCCTGCCTTGGCGGCGCTGTTTGACCAGTGGTGCGCGCAGCCCGCCAAGCTGCAGTTTGACGGGTCTGAGGTGCTGCACAACACCTTGAAGTCCTTCACGCCCTCGGGCGATCAGGCTGTGGACAAGGTGTGGTGGCGTCTGCGCCTGGATGCCTTGCGCATCATGCGTCTGCAAGATGAGTTTGAACTGACGGCACTTGATTACTGTGTCACCTACGAAGTTTCTCCACCACCCTGGGAAGACGCCCAGTGTGAGTATGCGCAAGAACGCTTCAGTGCAACGCTGCCCGGTGAGACGATGGTCGGCGCACTTGGAGCGGCCAGTACCATCCCCGCTTTCGCTGTCAGTCAGTCAGCCACTGTGCCGATGGGGCTGGACAGCTTGTTGGCCGCGACCGTGGTGGAACTCAGTGGTGAAGTGCTGGGCGACGCGGCCGAGGCGCTGGATACGCTCCAGGCGGGCTTGCACGACTCCAAGCGCCTGGTCATTTCATGTGGCCGACTGATTCGGGTCGATTTTTCGGCTGCAGGCAGCATTTTGAACTGGGTCGCCCAGCGTGAATCCGAGGGTTGCTCGGTTCAGTTCCGCGATGTGCCGCGCCTGGTGGCCGCGTTTTTTAACGTCATTGGCATCAACGAACATGCGCGCGTTGTGCTGCGCACCAGTTGACTTTTAGCGACCGCAAGCATGGAACAATTTCACGGCACCACCATCATCAGCGTGCGGCGAAAAACGCCCACGGGTTACTCGGTAGCCATTGGTGGAGATGGCCAGGTCACCCTGGGCAGCATCGTCGTCAAAGGCACCGCCCGTAAGGTACGCAAGCTCTACCACGGCAAGGTGCTGGCTGGTTTTGCCGGTGCGACCGCCGATGCGTTCACCCTGTTTGAACGCTTCGAGGCCAAACTGGAGAAGCATCAGGGCCATCTGGTGCGAGCCGCCATTGAACTCACCAAAGACTGGCGCACCGACCGTGTCCTGCGCCGTCTGGAGGCGATGCTGGCCGTGGCTGACAGCGAGGCTTCGCTCATCATCACCGGCAATGGCGACGTCCTGGAACCCGAGAACGGCATTGTGACGATCGGCTCCGGTGGCGCCTACGCCCAGGCTGCAGCCATGGCTTTGCTCAGCCACACCGACCTGTCGGCGCCGGATATTGTCCGCAAATCGCTGGAAATTGCGTCCGAAATCTGCATCTATACCAACATGAATCACACCATTGAGACCCTGGGCGAAAGTCCGTAGCGACAAGCCATGACCCCGCAAGAAATCGTTTTTGAACTTGACAAGCACATCGTGGGTCAGCAACAGGCCAAGCGGGCAGTGGCGATTGCCCTGCGCAACCGCTGGCGCCGCCAGCAGGTCGAGCCCGGCCTGCGCGCAGAGATCACACCCAAGAATATCTTGATGATTGGTCCGACTGGTGTGGGCAAGACCGAAATCGCGCGACGGCTGGCACGGCTCGCCGACGCGCCCTTTATCAAGGTCGAGGCCACCAAGTTCACCGAGGTCGGCTATGTGGGCAAGGATGTTGACGCCATCATTCGTGATCTGGCCGATATTGCCGTGAAGCAAACGCGTGTCCTTGAAATGAAAAAAGTGCGCGCGCGCGCCGAAGACGCGGCCGAAGACCGGGTGCTCGACGTGCTGATTCCGCCCCCGCGCGGTGATTTTGGTGTCACCCAGAGCACGGAGCCCGAGAGCAACGCGCGCCAGACTTTTCGCAAGAAGTTGCGCGAAGGCCAGTTGGCAGACCGCGAGATTGAAATTGACCTGGCCCAGTCGACGCCGCAACTCGAGATCATGGGCCCGCCCGGCATGGAAGAGATGACCGAGCAGCTGCGCGGCATGTTTGGCCAGATGGGGCAGCAAAAACGCCAGACGCGCAAGCTCAAGATCCCCGAGGCCTTGAAGCTACTGGTCGACGAAGAGGCCGCCAAACTGGTCAACGAAGAAGAGATCAGGACGCAGGCGCTGCACATGCTGGAACAAAACGGCATTGTGTTCATCGACGAGATTGACAAAGTGACCTCACGCGCTGAAAGCAGCGGTGCCGAGGTCTCTCGCCAGGGCGTGCAGCGCGATCTGCTACCGCTCGTCGAGGGCACCACGGTGTCGACCAAATACGGCATGGTCAAGACCGATCACATTCTGTTCATCGCCTCAGGTGCGTTTCACCTGAGCAAGCCCAGCGATCTGATTCCCGAGTTACAGGGGCGCTTCCCGATCCGGGTCGAACTGCAGTCGCTCTCGGTCGATGATTTTGTCGCCATCCTGACGCAAACCACCGCCTCGCTGGTCAAGCAGTACCAGGCCTTGCTCGCGACGGAAAACGTCCACATCGAGTTTCTTGACGAGGGCATCAAGCGCTTGGCGCATATCGCCTTTGATGTGAATGAACGCACCGAAAACATCGGGGCCCGGCGTCTGTCGACCGTCATGGAACGGCTGCTCGATGAAGTCAGTTTTGACGCAGCCAACCTGGCTGGGCAGACCATTCAGGTCGATGCGGCCTATGTGCAGGCACGCCTGGGCGAACTGAGCCAGGACGAAGACCTTTCCCGTTACATCTTGTAGTGTGTTGGGGCAGGGGATTTGTTGGTCCGTATTCAATTGTCGAAAGTTGAAACAGGATCGTCTTCAAGCATCACATTGACTACATGCCCTAAGTCCTTAATCTAGAAGGTTTTTCGGTGCTTGCCAGCATTCGAATTCACCTCTAAGCCCTTGATTTCATTGGAAATATTTATTTCAAATCCGGTTGGTGGGACTCGCTTTTGCTGATACAGTGCAAAAAAGTGCAATTAAGTGGTGAAAAGTGCCATTGCACTTTCATGTATTCACCAAATCACCAAAAGAGAGAGTGCTGTCGTGTTTCAAGGGGCGTCGTTTTTAAGTCTGGATGCGAAGGGGCGGCTGTCGGTGCCGACCCGGCATCGTGACGTCCTTAGCGCCACCGCCTCGGGCCAACTCACCATCACCAAGCATCCGCACGGCTGTCTGATGGTCTTTCCGCGACCCGAATGGGAGAAATTCCGTGAGCGCATCGCTGCGTTGCCCATGGACGCCCATTGGTGGAAGCGCATCTTCCTGGGTAATGCCATGGATGTCGAACTCGACGGCACCGGTCGCGTGCTGGTCGCGCCCGAACTGCGCGCCGCCGCCGGCATTGCCAAAGACGCGGTGTTGCTCGGGATGGGCAATTACTTCGAGTTGTGGGACCAGGCGACCTATAGCGCCGCAGAGTCCGCGGCGATGCAGGGCGACATGCCCGACGTCCTCAAAGATTTCTCTTTCTGAAGGCGTACGGTGCAAAGCTCTCTGACACACACCACCGTGTTGTTGAACGAAGCGGTGGACGCTCTGCTCTGCAATCCGGACGCATCGACCCAGGCGCTTGATGCGGCCCCGCAGGTCTATGTCGATGCCACTTTTGGCCGAGGCGGTCACAGCCGTCTGATCCTCTCGCGTTTGGGCCCAAGCGACCGTCTGATCGCGTTCGACAAGGATACCGCTGCGCTGGCCGAGGCGGCCACTATTCTTGATCCCCGCTTTTCAATCCGGCATCAGGGGTTCAGCCACCTTGACGAATTGCCCGAGGCGAGTGTGGCCGGTGTGTTGCTGGATCTTGGCATCAGTTCACCGCAAATTGACAACCCGGCTCGGGGCTTCAGCTTCCGGTTCGAGGGGCCACTGGACATGCGCATGGACACCACACGCGGCATCAGTGTGGCGCAGTGGCTGGCCAACGCCGAGGCCGACAAAATAGCGGAGGTGATACGTGACTATGGTGAAGAACGGTTTGCTGGGCCCATTGCAAAGGCGATTGTTGCTCGCCGACAGGAGCGCGGCCCAATGTCAAGCACCACCGAGCTGGCCCAGCTCGTGGCTGACACGGTCAAAACCCGCGAGCCGGGGCAGAACCCCGCCACGCGCACCTTTCAGGCTTTTCGGATTTTTATCAACGCCGAGCTTGAGGAGTTGCAGCAGGCGCTAGCCGCTAGTCTGAAGGTATTGCAGCCGGGTGGGCGCTTGGTGGTCATCAGTTTTCATTCGCTCGAAGACCGCATCGCCAAGCAGTTCATCGCCCAACATTCCCGCGAGGTCTATGACCGGCGTGCGCCCTTTGCCCCGCCCAAGGTGATGCTGCTCAAGGCGCTGTCGCGCTGCAAGCCCAGTGCCGCCGAGGTGAGCCTCAACCCGCGCGCTCGCAGCGCCATCATGCGCGTGGCGCAGCGGACGGCTGCATGATCAGAATCAACCTGTTGCTGCTGCTGGCCGTGCTGGCCAGTGCCTTGTACCTGGTGAATGTGCAGTACCAGTCACGGCAGCTGTTTTCTGCGCTGGACCAGGCTCACGCGCAAGCGCGACGCCTGGAAGCCGACAGCGAGCGTTTGCAGGTGGAAAAGCGGGCCCAGGCCACGCCCTCACGCGTGGAGAGCCTGGCAACAGCCAAATTGCAGATGCGCACCGCCACGCCGGCCATCACGCACTATGTCACTTATGGCAACGCCGCCCCAGCCGCCGCGTTGGCTTTGAAGGACACAGGTTCAGGTGCACGCGTCCCATGAGCCGCAGCATCGCCTACACCTCAAGCCCCTTGCTGGCGAGCCGCACGCCGCTGTGGCGCAGCAAATTCATTGTGGCCGCCATTGCACTGGGATCGGTCGGCCTGATTGCACGCGCGGCCTATATTCAGGTGGTGGCCAATGACTTCTTCCTGAAGCAGGGTCAGGCGCGTTTTGGCCGAACGCTGGCCTTGCCGGCCAACCGCGGACGTATTCTGGACCGTAATGGCCTGATCCTGGCGTCCAGCATTCCGGCTCCCAGCATCTGGGCCATTCCCGAAGACGTGGAACGCGACCCGGCGCGCTTGCGGCAGTTGGCCAAACTGCTCGAAATGCCCGTGGCGGAGCTCGGCAAGCGCCTGGCGGACGAAGACAAGACCTTTGTCTGGCTCAAACGCCAGGTCGACGAAAGCGTGGCCAAACAGATCACGGCGCTCGGGCTTAAAGGCATCTACCAGCGCAAGGAATACAAGCGCCAATACCCCGAAGGCGAGGCCAGCGCCCATGTGGTGGGCTTTACCAACGTGGAAGACAAGGGTCAGGAGGGCATCGAGCTGGCTTTCAACAAAGACCTGGCCGGTCATGCCGGGTCGCGCCGCGTCATCAAGAATCGCTTGGGCCAGGTGGTCGAGGCGGTGGGTGAGCAGATCGAACCCGTGGACGGGCGTGACCTGCAGCTCAGCATTGACAGCAAGATTCAGTTCGTTGCCTACCAGAAGCTGCGCGATGCGGTGTTGCTGCGCAAAGCCAAGGCGGGCAGTGTGGTGGTGCTGGACGTGGTGACGGGTGAAGTGTTGGCGCTGGCGAACTTTCCGAGCTATTCGCCCGGCAAGCGGCAGAACCTGAGTGGCGATCAGTTGCGCAACCGGGCGCTGACGGACACGTTTGAGCCCGGTTCAGTGATGAAGCCGTTCACGATCGGTCTGGCGCTGGAGACTGGGCGCGTCACACCACAGACCCTGATTGACACCGGGGCCGGCAAGCTCACCATCACGGGCTCGACGATTTCCGACTCGCACCCCAATGGTGTGTTGACGGTGGAGGGTGTGATTCAAAAATCCAGCAATATTGGCACCACCAAGATTGCGATGCAGATGCAGCCACGCGAAATGTGGGAAATATTTTCAGAGGCCGGTTTTGGGCAGAAGCCGCAGATCAGCTTTCCGGGCGCGGTGTCGGGGCGGCTGCGCCCCTACAAGACCTGGCGGCCGATCGAACAGGCCACCATGTCTTATGGCTACGGGTTGTCGGCCTCGCTGTTCCAGATGGCCCGCTCCTACACCATTTTTTCAAATGACGGCCAGCTTATCCCGATCACGATGCTCAAGAGCAGCGAGCCTGCCCTCGGGGTGAGGGTATTTTCGGTGCGCACCGCAGGCCAGGTTCGCAAGATGCTGCAAATGGCAGCGGGTCCGGGTGGAACGGGGCAGAAAGCGCAGACCATGGGCTACTCGGTAGGGGGGAAATCCGGCACCGCCTACAAACAGATCGGCAAGGGCTATGGCAGCGCGGGCAATCGCAAGTACCGCGGCTGGTTTGTCGGCATGGCGCCCATCGACAAGCCTCGCATCATCATTGGCGTGATGATTGATGAGCCCGGTGGTGGACAGTATTTTGGAGGCGCGGTGGCGGCCCCGGTGTTCAGCGAGGTGGCGCAGCAGACCCTGCGCATGATGGGGGCCCAGCCAGACATGGCGGTCAAGCCCCAGATCGTGTCGCAGGCCGAAGAGGAGAGCCTCTGATGCTTGAGTTGCGCATGCCTGCTGAAGCTGCCTACTGGCTGCGCAGCCACGTCACTGGCACACTGCAGACTGACAGCCGCAAACTGCAGCCCGGCGACGGCTTCATCGCCTGGCCAGGTGTTGCCGCGGATGCGCGCCAGTTTGTGACAGAAGCCTTGGCCAGCGGCGCGCGTGCCTGTCTGGTCGAGCGCGTCGGCGCCGAGGCTTATGCATTCAGCAGCGACCAAGTCGCCGCTTACCCCGGCCTCAAGGCGGCCAGCGGCCCGATTGCCGCTGCGTATTTCGACCAGCCCTCGCAGCAGCTCGATGTGCTGGCCGTGACCGGCACCAATGGCAAGACATCGACGGCCTGGTGGCTGGCGCAGGCGCTGTCAAATTTGAAGCTGGCGGCGCCCATCCCTTGCGCGCTGGTGGGTACCCTGGGCATTGGAACGCCGCCGCTGCCCGGCGCCCCGTCCGGCGCCGATCCTCTGGCTGCCATGGTGGCGACTGGTCTGACCACGCCGGACCCGGTGCAACTGCAGCAAGCCATGCGCCGTTTTGTGGACCGTGGCCTCAAGGCCTGCGCGTTGGAGGCGTCCTCCATAGGCCTGGAAGAACAGCGCCTGAACGGCACCCGCATTCGCACCGCGATCTTCACCAATTTCACTCAGGATCATCTGGATTACCACGGCGCCATGGCGGATTACTGGCAGGCCAAGGCCAGCCTGTTCCAGTGGCCGGGCTTGCAGTCTGCTGTCATCAATATCGATGATGAACAGGGCGCCCAATTGGGCACCACGCTGCGCGGGCAAGCGCTTGATGTCTGGACCGTGTCATGCCTCACAGCCGCCCGCCTGCAGGCCTGCGACATCGTCCATGGCGCACAGGGTTTGCGCTTTGCGCTGCTGGAGCGCGAGCCTGAGGGCGCGAACGGGGCAGGCGCGGTGGTCGAGCGCCATGTGATGCAGACCCGGCTCATCGGGAGCTACAACGTTGCCAACCTGTTGGGCGTGATCGCCGCTATGCGTTGCCTGAATGTGCCTTTGGGGGCCGCGGTTGCGGCCTGCGCTGACTTGAGCCCGGTGCCGGGACGCATGGAATGTTGGGGCGCCTCGGGCCAGCCGTTGGCCGCGGTGGACTATGCCCACACGCCCGACGCGCTGGCCAAAGCCCTGCTGGCGCTGCGCCCCTTGGCGGATCAGCGTGGCGGCAGGCTGTGGTGCGTGTTTGGCTGTGGCGGTGACCGCGACACGGCCAAGCGGCCCTTGATGGGTGCGATCGCCGCCCGCCATGCCGACTGCGTGGTGGTGACCAGCGACAACCCGCGCAGCGAGAAGCCCGATGCCATCATCAGCCAGATTCTGCTCGGCCTGTGTGGCCATCCGGCTTTGAGCGTTGAGCCGGACCGGGCGCTGGCGATTGCGCAAGCCTTCGCGCAGGCCGGGCCGCAAGACGTGCTGCTGATTGCCGGCAAGGGCCATGAAGACTACCAGGAGGTGGCGGGTCGACGCCTGCCGTTCTCGGATGCCGAGCAGGTTCGCCGTGCCTTGGGTCAGTGGGTTGCGCCTGGTGCTGGGCCGACCGACGAGCCGGGAGCGCAGGGATGAGCGCGATGATGCAATTCTTGGGTCTGGATTTGTTGGCCTTGCCCTTGCCCTTGGCTGAGCCGTTGCTTGCCGGAATTGATGGGGTCTTTGAAGGCGTCACCGTTGACTCGTCAGGACTTGTTTCTTGCCATTTTTCCCCCACTCACTCCCCCAACCCCTCTCTCGCCCCGCCGGGCGAAAGAGGGGGGCTTCATGTGGCCGCGTCTTCAAAGGCGGGAACTCTGCGCTTGACGGCGCGCTGGCCTCAAAGTGAAGGCAACCCAGCGACCGGTCGCTGTAGACAAATTTCGCGTCGCAGCAGTTGGCCTGCCCTGGATTTGTCGGGCAGCCGCCCACAAGGCGCCCACTCAGATCAAGCGCTGCCGCAACGCCAACTCGCCTCAAGCCGCTTGCAGCCCATTGAAAGACGCCTCAATCAGCTCCCCACGCAGTTTGATGGCAACGCGCCCGTGCGCGCCTTTTTCCCACCTTTAAAAACGCGGCCACATGTGGCTGTTAGCTCCCTTTCCGCCCCGGCGGGGGTGGAGAGGGTTGGGGTGAGGGGGGGGATACAACGCATAAGAAACAAAAGCGCTGCAGACAACCGACGTGGCAATTCAAGCGATGCATTCCCCTGCATTCAAAAATTAGTGCAAAAACAAGAGCAAACTATGCATATAGAACGTGGGCTAGAGGCCAGAAACGTTCAAAACATGATGGCAACCGCGCCAGTGACCGCCGCGAGCCGGGAGCTCACACGATGATGAGCTTGCAGCAGGCCGCCTCCTGGCTGGGCGACGCACGCCTGGTCAATGCGAGCGGTACAGACGGCGCCAACGTCCTGATCGAGCGCGTGCACACCGACAGCCGCACCTTGGCCCCAGGCGACCTGTTCGTGGCCTTGCGCGGCGAGCATTTCGATGCCCATGATTTTCTGGCGCAGGCCAAGGCGCAAGGCGCTGTCGCCGCCATCTGCCAAAACTGCGAAGGGGTCGACATTGAGACCCAGCTGCGCGCGCTGTGCCTGCCTGGCCTGCTGGTGCCCGACACCAAGCTGGCGCTGGCGCAACTGGCGACTCAATGGCGCGCCCAGTTCACGCTGCCCCTGATAGCGGTCACCGGCAGCAACGGCAAGACCACGGTGACGCAGATGATTGCCGCCATCCTGCGCGCCTGGAAACCGCAGGCCTATCTGGCCACGCAAGGCAACCTGAACAACGACATCGGCGTGCCACTCACGGTACTGCGGCTGCGCCGTCAGCACGAGATCGCGGTGGTCGAGCTCGGCATGAACCATCCTGGTGAAATTGCGACGCTGGCAGCGATTGCCCAACCGACCGTGGCGCTGGTCAACAACGCGCAGCGCGAGCACCTTGAATTTATGGCCACGGTGGAGCGGGTCGCGCAAGAAAATGGTTCGGTCATTGACGCATTGCCAGCAAATGGTGTGGCGGTGTTCCCGGGGGATGACTTGTACAGCCCGTTGTGGGCGGCAAAGGCCGGCGCGCGTGCCACGCTGCGCTTTGGCGGGGTCGATCTTGGCGTTGGCGCGCTGGAGGTGTGTTGCGTGCAGGCCGACTGGTTGGGCGCATGCTGGCAGGTGGCAGTCAGCACGCCGTCCGGTCCCTTGCAGTACACCTTGCCGATTGCAGGCCTGCACAACGTCAAGAACTCCCTGGCGGCGGTGGCCTGTAGCCTGGCGGCCGGCGTCCCCTTGAAGCAAATTGCCCGTGGTCTCTGTGCCTTTGAGCCGGTCAAGGGCCGCTCGCGCGCCCTGTTGGTCCAGATTGGCGCCCGTCAGATCACGCTGGTGGATGACAGCTACAACGCCAATCCGGATTCCGTCCAGGCGGCGATCGAGGTGCTCGCCAGCGTATCCGGGCCACGCCTGCTGGTGCTGGGCGACATGGGTGAAGTGGGCAACCAGGGGACGCAGTTTCATGCACAAGCCGGCCAGCAGGCGCGCGCGCTCGGCATCGAAATCTTGTTCACACTGGGTGAGTTGTCCAAGGCAGCGGCGGCGAGTTTCGGTCCCGGCCGTCATTTTTCAGACATGCCAGCGCTGCAAGCCGCCGTGCTGGCCGAGTTGCCACGCGTTGGCAGTGTGCTGGTCAAGGGCTCGCGTTTCATGAAGATGGAACGCGTGGTTGAAGCCATCCTGAATCAAACTCAAGCCGACCAGGAGGCAGACCATGCTGCCTAGCCTCGCCCAGTGGTTGCAGACCGTGTCACCCGAGTTTGGTTTTCTGCGGGTGTTTCAGTACCTGACGCTGCGCGCTGTCATGGCCGCGCTCACCGCCTTGCTGATGGGTCTGGCCGCGGGTCCCTACGTCATTCGCCGCTTGACCGAGCTCAAGATTGGCCAGCCGATCCGTGGCTACGGCATGGATTCGCACCACATCAAGAGCGGCACGCCCACCATGGGCGGCGTCCTGATCCTGTTCAGTATCACACTCTCCACGCTGTTGTGGACCGACCTGAGCAACCGCTTTGTCTGGATCGTGTTGCTCGTCATGCTCGGTTTTGGCGCGATCGGCTGGGTCGATGACTGGCGCAAGGTGGTCAACAAAGACCCCGAGGGCATGCGCTCGCGTGAGAAGTACTTGTGGCAATCGCTGATTGGCCTGCTGGCCGCCCTGTACCTGGTGTTCAGCATCTCAGAGAACACCAATATGCGCGTGCTCGAGCTGTTCTTCAGCTGGGTGCAGTCGGGCTTTGATCTGGACTTGCCGCCCAAGGCCGGGCTGCTGCTGCCATTCTTCAAGGCAGTCAGTTACCCGCTGGGCGTGCTCGGCTTTGTCTTGCTGACCTACCTCGTGATCGTCGGCTCCAGCAACGCGGTCAACCTGACCGATGGCCTGGATGGCTTGGCCATCATGCCGGTGGTGCTGGTGGGGGCTTGCCTGGGGATTTTTGCCTATGTCACGGGCAGCGCGGTTTACTCCAAGTACCTGTTCTTCCCGCACATTCCCGGCGCGGGCGAGTTGCTGATTTTTTGCTCTGCCATGGCGGGCGCCGGTCTGGCGTTCTTGTGGTTCAACACGCATCCGGCGCAGGTGTTCATGGGCGACGTTGGCGCCTTGGCGCTGGGCGCCGCCTTGGGCACAGTTGCGGTGATCGTGCGCCAGGAAATTGTGCTGGCCATCATGGGCGGCATCTTTGTGGTCGAGGCAATGTCGGTCATGTTCCAGGTGAGCTGGTTCAAGTTCACCAAGAAACGCTATGGCCAGGGCCGGCGCCTGATCAAGATGGCACCCTTGCACCATCACTTTGAGAAAAGCGGCTGGAAGGAAACGCAGGTGGTGGTGCGTTTCTGGATCATCACCATGCTCTTGTGCCTGGTCGGCTTGTCCACCCTGAAGCTCAGGTAGCCATGAACGCGCTGCAAAACCAACACGTGCTGATTCTGGGGCTGGGCGCCTCGGGTCTGGCCATGGCGCGCTGGTGTGCGCGCTCTGGCGCGCGCGTGACGGTGGCGGACACGCGCGCTGCGCCGCCGCAGCTGGCGGCCCTGCAGCGCGATGTGCCAGCGGCCCGGTTTGTTAAAGGTGCCTTTGATGCCGCGCTGGTCACTGGCACCGATGTGCAGGCCGTGTTCACGAGCCCGGGACTGTCGCCCCAGGATGTTGCTACAGTTACAGAAGCTGCTTGCGAAACTGGAATAAGGGCTGCAGGCGAATTGAGCTTGTTTTCTGAGGCCTTGCTTGAGTTGAAGGCGACGCGGAATTACGCGCCCCAAGTTCTGGCCGTCACCGGCACCAACGGCAAAACCACCGTCACGGCGCTCACTGGGCAACTGATCGAGCGCGCTGGCAAAACCGTGGCGCTGGCTGGCAATATCGGCCCGACGCTGCTTGACACGCTGATTCATCATCTTGATGCCGACACGCTGCCCGAAGTCTGGGTGCTTGAGCTCTCGAGTTTTCAGCTGGAGGGCGAAAGCGGCTTCGAGCCCAGTGCCGCTGCGGTGCTCAACATCACGCAAGACCATCTGGACTGGCATGGCAGCATGGCGGCGTACGTGGCCGCCAAGGCCCGCATCTTTGGCGCCACCGGTCTGATGATTTTGAACCGGGAAGACCCGCAGGTCATGGCGATGCTGCCCGAGCCGGTGCGGCTCAAGCTGCAACGCCCACACCTGCGCGCTCACGTCACTTTCGGCGGCGATTTGCCGCAGCGTCCCGGTGATTTTGGGCTGGAACAGGTCAACGGCATGCTGTGGCTGGTGCGTGCGCTCGAGGCTGACGAAACGCTCAAGACGCGCAAGGGCGAAACGCCCGAACTGCACCTGCAGCGCCTGATGCCAGCCGATGCGCTGCGCATTCGCGGGCGCCACAACGCGGTCAACGCGCTGGCCGCGCTGGCGCTGGCGCAAGCGGCCGGCTGCGCGCTGGGCCCGATGCTCTATGGCCTGCGCGACTACCGCGGTGAGCCGCACCGGGTGCAGCCTATCGGGATCTTCAATGAAGTCGAATTTTTTGACGACAGCAAGGGCACCAACGTCGGCGCGACCGTGGCGGCGCTCAGCGGCCTGGGGCCTGAGCGCAAGCTGATCGTCATCCTGGGGGGTGAGGGCAAGGGCCAGGACTTCGCGCCCCTGCTGGAGCCGGTGTCGCGCTACGCCCGCGCCGTGGTGCTGATCGGGCGCGACGCGCAGTTAGTGCGCGCGGCGCTGCAGGCCACGCAGGTGCCGCTGCTCGATGCGCATTCCATGGCGCAGGCGGTGGCGCTGGCCAATGCCCAGGCGCACGCGGGGGACGCGGTGCTGCTGTCGCCGGCCTGCGCCAGCTTTGACATGTTTGACAACTACGAGCACCGAGCCCGGATGTTCGCGCAAGCCGTGGCCGAACTCGCCAGTGGCGCCGGGGTTGAGCTGGGGTTGGCGCCATGAAAAAGTGGTTTCACGCTTTGGCCGGGCCCGTGGGCGATGCGCTGCCGGTGCGCCTGGGCGCCACACGCCGCGCCGCCACCGCCGCGGCCCCGACACCGGTGCTGGGCTTTGACCAGGCGCTGGTCTGGGTCACGGTGGCGCTGCTGGCCTGGGGCCTGGTGATGGTCTATTCCGCCTCGATTGCGATGCCGGAAAACCCACGCTTTGCCCGCTACACCCACAACTATTTCCTGGTGCGCCACGCGCTCTGGCTGGTGATGGCCTTTGTTGCCGCGCTCTTGGCCTATCAGGTGCCCCTGCGGATGTGGGAGCGGTCCGCGGGTTGGCTCTTTGTGCTGTCGCTGGTCCTGCTGGCCCTGGTGCTGGTCCCGCATGTCGGCAAAGTGGTCTACGGCGCGCGGCGCTGGATCTCGCTCGGCCCCTTGAGCTTTCAGCCGTCCGAACTGGCCAAGTTCACCGTGCTCCTGTACGCAGCCGACTACATGGTGCGCAAGATGGACGTCAAGGAGCACTTCTTTCGCGCTGTGGCGCCCATGGGCGTCGCGGTGGCGGTGGTCGGCGTGCTGCTGCTGGCCGAGCCCGATATGGGTGCGTTCATGGTGATCGCCATGATTGCCATGGGGATCTTGTTTCTGGGCGGCGTCAATGCCCGCATGTTCTTTCTGATCGCCACCGTGCTGGTGGGGGCCTTCATGATGATGATCGCCTTCAATGACTACCGGCGCGCGCGCATTTTTGCCTACCTGGACCCGTGGAGCGAAGAAAATGCGCTGGCCAAAGGCTACCAGCTCACCCATTCCCTGATCGCGGTCGGACGCGGTGAAATTTTTGGCGTCGGCCTGGGCGGCAGTGTTGAAAAGCTGCACTGGCTGCCTGAGGCCCACACCGACTTCCTGTTGGCGGTGATTGGCGAAGAGTTTGGCCTGATCGGCGTGGTGCTCGTCGTTGGCCTGTTCCTGTGGCTGACGCGGCGCATGATGCACATCGGGCGCCAGGCGATTGCGCTGGACCGCGTGTTTGCCGGGCTGGTCGCGCAGGGCGTGGGCATCTGGGTGGGCTTTCAGGCCTTCATCAACATCGGTGTCAACCTGGGTGCGCTGCCGACCAAGGGCCTGACGCTGCCCCTGATGAGCTACGGCGGCTCGGCCATTCTGGTCAATCTGGTGGCGGTTGCCGTGGTGCTGCGCGTGGACCACGAAAACCGCCAGTTGATGCACGGAGGTAGGGTATGAGCGCCCCTCTTGCGAATGCCGCCGCGCCGGACCGCCCCAAGCAAGGCATGGCCCCCTCGGGCGGCAGCGCCGTACACGAAGTGACAAGCGTGGGGGTCGCCTTAGTCATGGCCGGTGGCACCGGCGGCCATATCTTCCCGGGGCTGGCATTGGCGCAGGCGCTGCGCGAGCGCGGTTGGCGCGTGCACTGGCTCGGTGGCAGCGGCACGCCGGGTCAACCCAGCATGGAAAGCCAGTTGGTTCCGGCGCAGGGCTTCGCCTTCGAGGCCATCGAGTTCTCCGGGGTGCGCGGCAAGGGACTGGGCACGCTGGTGCACCTGCCCTGGCGGCTGGCGCGTGCCTGCTGGCAAAGCGTGGCGCTGCTGCGCCGAGTGCAGCCCGATGTGGTGCTGGGCCTGGGCGGCTACATCAGCTTGCCGGCTGGGCTGATGAGTGCGCTGCTGGGAAAGGCCTTGGTCCTGCATGAACAAAATTCGGTCGCCGGTATGGCCAACAAGGTGCTGGCGCGTTTCGCCACCCGGGTGTTTAGCGCCTTTCCCAATGTTCTGCCGAACGGCCACTGGGTCGGCAACCCGCTGCGCGCCGCCTTCCTGCAAGTGCCGGACCCCGCCACCCGCTTTGCCGGGCGCAGCGGAGCTCTCAAGCTGCTGGTGCTGGGCGGCAGCCTGGGCGCCAAGGCCCTGAACGAGATCGTGCCGCGCGCGTTGGCGCTAATGCCTCTTGAGCAACGTCCGCAAGTGACGCACCAGAGCGGCGCCAAACAGATCGACGCCCTGCGCGCCAACTACGCTGCAGCGGGCGTGCAAGCCGAGCTGACGCCGTTCATTGACGACACCGCGCAAGCGATGCTTGACGCCGACCTGGTGATCTGCCGCGCTGGTGCCAGCACGGTGACGGAGATCGCCGCAGTCGGTGCGGCGGCGCTGTTTGTGCCGTTTCCGTCTGCCGTGGATGACCACCAGACGGTGAATGCCCGTTTTCTGAGCGATCAGGGTGCGGGCTGGCTCAAGCCCCAGTCCGAGCTGAGCCCTGAATGGTTGGCCGATATGCTATTGAATGTAGAGCGAACTGCGCTTGTTTCATGCGGGCTAGAGGCTAAAAAGCTTCAAAAAATTGAAGCCACCGACAAGATCGTCGCGGCTTGCGAGGAGTTGGTGCGATGAAGCAAATTCTTGGTCCTGTTTCGTTCGCCTTGCCTGAGCAGTCCTTTGCAGGAAGGGTTGGGGTCCTTGGCCTGTTTGAATGCACTGCAGTCGACGGGTCAGGACTTGTTTCTTGCCATTTTTCCCCCACTCACTCCCCCAACCCCTCTCTCGCCCCGCCGGGCGAAAGAGGGGAGCTTCATGTGGCCGCGTTTTTTAAGGTGGGAACTCTTGGCTTGAATGTTCGCTGGCCACAAAGTGAGGGCAAGCCAGCGACCAGTCGCTGTAGCCAAATCTCGCGTCGCAGCAATTGGCCCGCCCTGGATTTCTCGGGCAACCGCCCACAAGGCGCCCACGAAGATCAAGCGCTGCCTCAACGGCAATTGGCCTCAAACTGCTTGCAACCGATTGAAAGACGCCTCAATCAGCTCCCCACGCAGTTTGATGGCAACGCGCCCCTGCGCGCCTTTTTCCCACCTTTGAAGACGCGGCCACATGTGGCTGTTGGCTCCCTTTCCGCACCAAAGGGGGTGGAGAGGGTTGGGGTGAGGGGGGGGATACAACGCCTAAGAAACAAAAACGCCGCAGATAACCGACGTAGCAATTCAAGCGAGGCATTCCTCTGCATCCAAAAGATACTACAAAAACAAGAGCAAACTATGCATATAGAACGTGGGCTAGAGCTCAAAAAGACTCAAATAATTAGTCAAGACCCACAGATCGCAATCCAGGAACTGGCCGCATGAAACACGCCATCAAACACATCCACTTTGTCGGTGTCGGCGGCGTCGGCATGTCCGGCATTGCCGAAATCCTGCTCAATTTGGGCTACACGATTTCGGGTTCGGACCTGGCCGACAGCGCCACCTTGCAGCGCTTGGCTAGCCTGGGCATCCAGACCTTTGTCGGTCATGAAGCCGCTCACGTGGCGGGCGCCGACGCAGTGGTCACCTCCACGGCGGTGCAGGCCGACAACCCCGAAGTGCTGAGCGCGCGCGAGAAACACATTCCGGTGGTGCCGCGCGCCCTGATGCTGGCTGAACTGATGCGTTTCAAGCACGGGATCGCCATCGCCGGCACCCACGGCAAGACCACCACGACCAGCCTGGTGGCCAGCGTCCTCGCTGAGGCGGGCCTCGATCCGACCTTCGTCATCGGGGGGCGACTCAACAGCGCCGGCGCCAACGCACGGCTGGGCGGAGGCGACTACATCGTGGTCGAAGCGGACGAATCGGACGCGTCCTTCCTGAACCTGCTGCCCGTGCTGGCGGTAGTGACCAACATCGACGCGGACCATATGGAGACCTATGGCCACGACTTCGAGCGCTTGAAGTCGGCCTTCGTCGAATTCCTGCACCAGATGCCGTTCTACGGACGGGCCATCCTGTGTACCGACGACGCCGCGGTGCGTGACATGGTCGCGCGCGTCGAGCGCCCGGTCACACGCTACGGCTTCGGCGAAGACTCCCAGGTGCGTGCGGTAAATGTGCGGGCTGCCGGCAGCCAGATGCGTTTCACGGTGCAGCGGCGCCACGGTATCGACCTGCCTGACATGGACGTGTTGCTCAATCTGGCCGGTCGCCACAACGTGCTCAATGCCTTGTCGGCCATCGCCGTGGCGATCGAGCTCGACCTGCCCGACACCGCCGTGCTCAAGGCACTGGCCGAGTTCAAGGGCGTGGGCCGGCGCTTCCAGCGCCACGGCGAGGTGGCCGCGCGCACCGGCGGCGTCTTCACGCTGATCGAGGACTACGGACACCATCCGGTGGAAATCGCCGTCACGCTGGAGGCCTGCCGCAGCGCGTTCCCGGGGCGTCGTCTGGTGCTCGCGTTCCGGCCGCATCGCTATACCCGCACGCGCGACTGTTTCGACGATTTCGTGCGGGTGCTGGCGCAGCCCGATCTGCTGTTGCTGACCGAGGTCTATGCAGCGGGAGAGACACCGATTACGGGCGCCGATGCCCGCACGCTGCTGCGCGCCCTGCAGGCGGCCGGCCCAGCCACCGAATCCACATTCGTCGCGGCCGTGCAGAAGCTGGCGCAGGCCATTGTGGACCACACCCGGGCCGGCGATGTAGTGCTGTGCATGGGCGCCGGGTCGATCGGCGCGGTGCCGCCACAGGTGCTGGAACTGGCCGCGCACGGAGCAGTGGCA
>JBBQQX010000016.1:0-43044 GCA_038215405.1 Burkholderiales bacterium | reverse complement strand
GGATCGGCCGCCTTCAATGCCGGGCGTGAATCTGCTGATGTACAAATCTCGCGACACGCGAACACCGAAATCTAAACGGAACTTGAATATTGGTGTTTTATGGCTTTAGCCCTCGCCGTACTTGAATAGTATGCTATCAATATAATATTATTAGTGCCGCCCGACAAATGCCGCCTTGATCACGCGCGGCGTGAGTCTTGATCATGCTTGATGTCTGCAAGTGGACAGTTTTTGGCGACGTGTTGGTGGTCCAAAAAATGCCAATAACACGGATGCCGTGACAAGGGACAGGGGAAGTCGGTGGAATGCCAGTTGTCAAAACTGATGTGGAAGCCGTCCAGATAGCACTTGCGGCCAGCCGCAATAACGGCCACGAACTGTTGCGGCTTGTTGGCTGCTTTTTCAGCCGCAATCATGATCGGCGCGCCGTGCAGTCGTCGGCGCCGACAAAGCGCACCGCGTTCAATGACTGCGGCCGAATTTAGTCGGCTGCAATTTCACTGCACAGCCCTAACCCTGGCCCGCCTCTTCTGACGCCATTTACCTCAAGGCATTGGTTGAGGGCGGGTTTTTTAGTTAGGCCGCAGCCAAGCAGCTGCGTGCAGCCTGGCTTAGCGCTTGTGGGCAGCGTCTTTCACCGCCTGCTTGGCATCTTTGACGACTTCCTTCACGTCACCGAGGCGCTTTTCTGCCTTGCCTTCGACTTGCTTATGGACGCCCTTGGCTTCCTGCTCCTTGTTGCCGACCAGTTTGCCAGCTCCCTCCTGGATCTTGCCTGCGACGTCTTTCACGGAGCCTTGGACTTGATTCTTGTTCATGGTGGATTCCTTGGTGAGTTAAACGAATATCGTTGTTTGTGAGCCATTGGGTGACTCGCAGGTTGCATCTTAGAAATTGACCAATAAATTTTCTGTACGTTTGCGCACATAGGGATGAAAGTTTTCTTGAAGCGTTTTTCCGCAGGAGCGGTCAGCGTTGCACGCTAATCCCGATTCACCCATAGGGGCTTAGCGCTGGACAGTAGCTTTGCGGCAGGGTTTAACCCGAATTCTCCCAGAGGAACAAGGTCAAAATGGTCTTCGTTAGACTACCAGATTAAGGAGAAATCAATGACCGTGACTGAACAGACGCTGATGGACGCACTCAAGAGTGTGATCGACCCCAACACCGGAGCCGACTTCGTCGCCTCCAAGTCCATCAAGAACTTGAGCCTCACCGACGGTGATGTCGCCTTTGACGTGGAACTGGGCTACCCGGCCAAGAGTCAGATTCCCGCTTTTCGCAGTGCCCTGATCGCGGCGGCTAAAGGCGTGGCCGGCGTTAACAACGTGTCGGTCAACGTGACCATGAAAATTGCCGCACATGCGGTGCAGCGCGGCGTCCAGCTATTGCCGAAAGTCAAGAATATTGTGGGGGTGGCCTCTGGCAAGGGCGGCGTTGGCAAAAGCACGACCGCCGTCAACCTGGCGCTGGCGCTGGCCGCCGAGGGTGCCAGTGTCGGCGTGCTTGATGCTGATATCTATGGCCCCAGTATTCCGATGATGATGGGCATTGAGGGTCGCCCCGAGAGTGAAGACGGGAAAACCATGGACCCGTTGGAAAACTATGGCGTGCAGGTGATGTCCATCGGTTTTCTGGTGGCGCAAGACGAAGCCATGATCTGGCGCGGCCCGATGGCGACACAGGCGCTGGAGCAGTTGCTGCGCCAGACCAACTGGCGCGATCTGGACTATTTGATAGTCGACATGCCCCCCGGCACCGGCGACATTCAGCTCACACTCAGCCAGCGCGTGCCCATGACCGGCGCGGTGATCGTCACGACACCGCAGGACATTGCGCTGCTCGATGCCAAGAAAGGCATCAAGATGTTCGAGAAAGTCGGTGTGCCGATTTTGGGCATCGTGGAAAACATGGCGGTGCATGTGTGTAGCAACTGCGGTCATGTGGAACATATTTTTGGCGCCGATGGCGGCAAAAAAATGGCGGCTGACTACGGCATGGATTACCTGGGTGCCTTGCCGCTGAACATGCAGATTCGCTTGCAGGCCGATAACGGCCACCCGACGGTGGTGTCGGACCCCGACGGCGAGGTCGCTGGCATTTACAAGGCGGTGGCGCGCAAGGTGGCGCTATCGATTGCGGCCAAGAACAAGGACTTTTCTTCCAAGTTTCCGACCATCAAGATTTCGAAAAATACCTGAAGCGCCGCCGACGCCGACGCCTGCGCCTGCACAGCTGTAGCCGGCTTTTGCAAGCAATCGTAATTGAAGGTGTCGAAACCGGTGGGTGCCGCGTTATAGCGGTGTGGCAAGCGACTGGCGCAAATGTCATTTTGCAGTTTGGCGCTTGCGCCATCAGGCTGTTTCATAAGGAGTCGTGATGAAAAGACCCGCTTTCAGTATTCACGTTTTTGCATTGCTCGTCGCTGTGGCTGGCGTGTTATTCAGCGGCGCCGCCAGTGCGGACCCGCCGTCACGCGCGGCGCGGCTGGCCTATACGCTCGGCGCGGTCAGTTTTTCCCCCGCCGGTGAGAACGATTGGGTTGAAGCGACGGTCAATCGAACCCTGACCCCTGGCGACCGCCTCTGGGTTGGGCCGCGCGCGCGCGCCGAGGTCGAACTTGGCGGCACCATGATTCGCTTGAACGCCAACACCGGCGTCTCCATTCTCAATCTGGACGACCAAAGCACCCAATTGCGGTTGACGCAAGGCAGTTTGAGCTTGCGGGTGCGGCACCTGGCTCCTGATCAGCTGATCGAGGTCGAGGCTCCGAACCTCGCCGTGACGCTGCGCGAACCCGGTGACTACCGCATTGGCGTTGATCAGGACGGCCTGGCGACCGATGTCATTGTGCGCGCAGGTCAGGCCGAGGTGCTGGGACAAGGCGCGGCCTACACCGTCGATGCGCGACAGGCCTATCGTTTTGATGGACCCGATTTGCGAACCTACGACTATCTGGATGTGCCGGCGTTGGACGAATTCGACCAGTGGGCACTTCAGCGCGAGCGCGCGTTCGAGACCTCACGTTCGGCGCGCTATGTCTCTCCTGACGTAATCGGCTACCAGGATCTCGATGCCAACGGCACTTGGCGCGAGGACACGAATTACGGCCCGGTCTGGACCCCCAATCGCGTGGCGCTCGGCTGGGCGCCTTATCGCGACGGTCATTGGGCCTGGATCAATCCTTGGGGTTGGACCTGGGTGGACGATGCACCCTGGGGCTTTGCGGTATCGCATTACGGTCGATGGGCCCATTTGCGCGGTGGCTGGGCCTGGGTGCCGGGCCCCGCGCGTGCGCCTGCCTATTACGCGCCGGCCCTGGTGGCCTTTGTTGGCGGTGACAACTTTCGCTTGAGCCTCTCCAGCGCGCCGGGGGGTGGTGTCGCGTGGTTCCCGTTGGCGCCGCGTGAGGTCTATCGCCCCGCTTTCCCGGTGAGTCGCAGCTATTTCGAGCGGGTTAACCGCAGCAACACGATCGTCAGTGTCAATGTAATCAACAACAGCTACGACCGTCATTACCAGCACAACCAGAGGAACTTGCGGCAGGAGGATTACGTCAACCGGCACGTGCCCGGTGCGGGTGGCCCGGGCGACAGACCGCCGCTGCCTGGCATGCGTCCACTGGAGTCGCGACGTTGGCCGCAGCCGCCCGGCAACAACGGGCGCAACGACGGGCGCAACGCAGCGCCTGTTCCACCCGCTATCACGGCGCCAATGCCGCCGCCACGCGATCGAGCGCCCGAGTCACGGCCCCTTGCGCCACCAGTCGTCGCGGTGCCCGTACAGTCTGCGCCGCCACAACCTGTGCCTGCACTTGTAACACCTGCGCGTCCACCCGCTGTGGTGCCGCCCGACGCCGAGTTGCAGCAGCGCATACCCTCGCGGCCGTTGACGCGCCCATCCGAGTCGCGTCGTTGGACGCAACCGCAGGGCAACGACCCACGGCGGGAACAGCCGGGGGAACGGTCCGAATTGCCGCCCGAGCCAAGGGCTGTAGCACCGCAAATTGCGCCATCGGTGCCTGCGCTACCGGAGTCGCCCCATCGTTCGCCGCTGCCTCAGTCAGCCCCTGCCCCAGCGCCGAGAGTTGCAGCGCCCGCGGCGGTCGCCCCTCCCGTGCGGCAAGCTGTTCCAGTTGCCGCTGCGGCAAATCCAGCGGCGCCGGTTGCTGCCCCTAAACCACCGTCACCACCGCAGCAACCTCAAGCTGACCCGAATGCGCAGCCGCGTGGCCCTAGAGCCCATCCAGGGGCACGCAACCTCAGAGACGGGGAAAATGACAGCGACCAGCCCCGGCGTGAGGCCGGAGATCGTCAACTCAGGCGCTAGCCTGGGCTGACGCCGCCTTGTGAATGCAACGCTTGGCCCGATGATGGCTCGGGTGCCATTGGCTCGCAGCCATCAGGGCTATCCCCCGGCACTTTGCGGCAGCCGGCTCGCGAGTGCGCTAACGTAGCGCCATGAATATTTCTTTTTGGCGCCTGGGCGCCCGCTCTTTATGGCGCGACCTGCGCTCCGGCGAACTGCGCTTGCTGATTGTGGCGGTCACGCTGGCGGTGGCGGCCTTGACCGCGGTCGGTTTCTTTGCCGACCGGCTCAAGGGCGGCCTGCAGCGCGATGCGCGCCAGTTGCTCGGAGGCGACGCGTTGATTTCCAGCGACAACGCGACGCCCGCAGCCTTTGCAGAGAAAGCGCGCGCGCTGGGTCTGGATGTGGTGCAGACGCTGGCTTTTCCGACCATGGCGCGTGCACCCGAGGCGCGTGGCGGGATGAGCAAGCTGGTGGCATTGAAGGTGGTGGAGCGCGGTTATCCGCTGCGCGGCAAGTTGCAGCTCAGCAGTGGGCCGGGTGCGTCCGCCAGCAGCACCGACACCATTCCGAAGCCGGGCGAGGCCTGGATTGACGCGGCCTTGCTGGACGCGCTTGGTGTGCAGATGGGCGACGCCGTTCTGTTGGGTGACAGCAGCCTGCGCATTGGCAAGATCATTGTCAGCGAGCCGGACCGCGGTGCGGGTTTCATGAATTTTGCGCCACGCGTGATGATCAATCAGACGGACGTGGCCGCCACCGGCTTGATCCAGCCCGCCAGCCGGGTGAATTACCGATTGGCCGTGGCCGGCACCGACAAGAGCGTCAACGCCTTTGTCGACTGGGCGCAGCTTGAAGTCAAGAAGCCCGAGGTGCGCGGCGTGCGTTTGGAGTCGCTGCAAGGCGGGCGCCCGGAGCTTGGGCAGACGCTGGCACGCGCCGAGAAGTTCCTCAACCTGATTGCCTTGCTCGCGGCGCTGCTCAGCGCCGTGGCGGTGGCGCTGGCAGCGCGTGGCTTTGCGGCCAATCATCTGGACGACTGCGCCATGCTGCGCGTGCTGGGCTTGAGTCAGCGCAGCATCGCCGCCAGCTATGCCTTTGAGTTCACGCTGATTGGCCTGTTGGCCAGCGCGCTCGGCGTCGCCATTGGTTACGCGGTGCATTACGGCTTTGTATTGTTGTTGGCCGGCTTGGTGGCCGCAGCGCTGCCCGCCGCAGGTCTTTGGCCGGTGTTTTTTGGCCTGGGCATGGGCTTGACGCTGTTGTTGGCTTTTGGTCTGCCGCCAGTGCTGCAACTGGCGCAGGTGCCGCCGCTGCGCGTGATTCGCCGCGATGTGGGCAACCTTAAACCCGCTTCCATCGGCGTGCTGGGTTTGGGTGTGGCGGGTTTTGCCGTGTTGCTGCTGGCCGCCAGCAGTGATGTCAAGTTGGGCCTGATCGCGGTGGGCGGTTTTGCCGCGGCCACGCTGCTGTTTGCGGTGTTGAGCTGGGGCGCGGTCATGCTGCTGCGTCGCTTGGTTAACGAACACACCGCACCGCGCGCCGTGATTCTGGCGATGCGCCAGATTTCGGCCAGGCCGGCCTACGCCGTGGTTCAGGTGAGTAGCCTAGCTTTGGGATTGCTGGCGCTGGTGCTGCTGGTGTTGTTGCGCACCGACCTGATCAACAGCTGGCGCCAGGCCACGCCGGCTGACGCGCCGAACCGTTTTGTCATCAACGTCATGCCGGAACAGGGCGATGCGTTTGCCGCCGCGCTGCGCGCGGCGGGCGTTGCCAAATTTGACTGGTACCCCATGATTCGTGGCCGCCTCGTGGCGATCAACGGCAAGGCGGTCACGCCCGATGACTATGCCGACGACCGCGCCAAACACCTGGTCGACCGCGAATTCAACCTGTCCAACAGCGCGCAGCAACCGGCCAACAACGATGTGGTGGCGGGGCGCTGGGTGAACGAAGAGGCGCATGCCATCAGCGTGGAAGAAGGGATTGCCAAAACACTCGGTCTCAAGCTGGGTGACAGCGTGAGCTTTGACGTCGGCGGGCTACAGATCGGGTCAAAGATCACCTCCTTGCGCAAGGTCGACTGGGGTTCGATGCGGGCCAATTTCTTTGTGATGTACCCGGTGAGTACACTGCCCGATGTACCCAGCACCTACATGAGTGCCTTCAAGGCGCCAGCCACACCTGGCTTTGACAACGCCCTGGTGCGCGCTTTTCCCAACATTACCAGCGTCGACATGACGGCCACGCTGGCCCAGGTGCAGCGCGTGATGGATCAGGTGATTGGCGCGGTGGAGTTCTTGTTTGCCTTCACGCTGGCCGCCGGCCTGGTGGTGCTGTTTGCCGCCGTGACAGCCACGCGTGAAGAGCGCGCGCGTGAATTTGCCATCATGCGCGCGGTCGGCGCCAAAAGCAGCCTGCTGCGCCAGGTGCAGCGCATCGAGCTGATCGGCGTGGGTTTGCTGGCCGGTTTTCTGGCTTCCAGCGTGGCCAGCGCGGTTGGTTGGGCGCTGGCGCGCTATGTGTTCGAGTTTGACTGGAGCGTCTCGCTCTGGGTTCCGCTGCTGGGTTCGATCAGCGGTGCCTTGCTGGCGCTGGCGGCAGGCTGGTGGGGCCTGCGCGACGTGTTGCGCCGCCCGGTGGTCGAGACACTGCGGCGTGCGGCGCAGTAAATATGATAGCTATATGTGTAATGAATACGAGGGCTAGAGCTCGATTTGACTATGAAAATTGAAGAAAAACGCTCCGTAGGGACTCCGTTTGACCGGATCGGCGGCGAGCCCGGCGTGCAGGCTTTGGTCGATCGCTTTTACGACCTGATGGACCTGGAGCCGGGCTACCAGGCAGTGCGTGCGGAGCATGGCAACGTGCTTGACGACGCGCGGCAAAAGCTGTTCTTGTTTTTGTGTGGCTGGCTCGGCGGGCAGCAGCATTACGTGCAGCGTTTTGGCCACCCGCACCTGCGGCGTCGCCACATGCCGTTCAGGATTGGCCTGCTGGAACGCGACCAGTGGGTGGCCTGCATGGACCAGGCGATGGGAGAGATCGGCGTGGCCCAGGCCCTGCGCAACGAACTGCGCGAGGCCTTCTTCAAGACCGCAGACTTCATGCGCAACCAAAGCGAGGCCGAAGCGCTGTAGCGCTAGCCCTGCTGACGGGGTGATCAGCCGCGCGAGCCCATCAGCAACACCAGCAGCGCGCCGCCGCCGCCGTCAGCAGGTTTGGCCTGCACAAAGGCCAGCACTTCGTTTTTTTGCACCAGCCAACTGTGCACCCGGCTTTTGAGGATCGGCGCCTTGCCGGGCGAACCCAGCCCCTTGCCGTGCACCACGCGCACGCAGCGGATGCCCTGTTTGAAGGCCTCGCGTATGAAGATGCTGAGCACTTCGCGGGCGTCGTCGCGGCGCAGGCCGTGCAGGTCCAACTGGCGCTGGATCGACCAGTCGCCGCGGCGCAGCTTGCGTGTTACGTCCGGGCCAATGCCGGGACGGCGAAAGCTGAGCAGGTCGTCGCTGTCGAGCAGGGTGCCGACGTCAAACTCGTCACTGATCGCCTCCTTGAGCACCGCCTTCTCATCCTGCTGGTACTGCATCACCAGCGGCACTTTGTGCTCTACCTTGTGCAGCACCTTGGGCTTGTGTGGCAACGGTTGGACGACTCCGGCGGCTCTAACAAATAAATCCTTGTCGCTGGCCGCCTGTTTGACGGCTTTCACTTGGGCGCTGGCGTGCTCGCGGCGCTGCTTGGCCTGCTCGGCGATGGCGCGTTTGACCACCTTGAGGTCGATCAAAGCAGTGACTTTGACGGCAACGGTCGCCAGTTTGGGTGCTTTGCCTGGTTTGGCGGATGCGGCAGGGCTTGCGCGCGCCACCTGGGTGTTCGTGGGTTTGCTCATTACATCAAACCCCGCTCGGCCATCGACAGCGACTCACCCGGCGCCACGATCACGTGGTCCAACACCCGAACGTCAATCAGCGCGAGCGTGGTCTTGAGGGTCTGCGTCAGCATCTCGTCCGCACGCGACGGTTGCACCGTGCCGCTGGGGTGGTTGTGCGCCAGCACCACGGCGGCGGCCTGGTGGTGCAGGGCGCGCAGCACCACTTCACGCGGGTAAACGCTGGTTTGGGTCAAAGTACCTCTAAACATTTCCTCCATCGCCAGTAGCTTGTTCTGGCTGTCAAGAAACAGCACCGCGAACACTTCATGCGCTTTGTTTGCCAAATGCAACTGCACGTAATGCTTCACGGCCTGCGGGTCAGCAAACACCTCGCGCTCCTGCAGGCGTTGGGCCATGGCGCGACGCGCCAACTCCAGCACCGCCACAATCTCGGCGCGCTTGGCGGGGCCCAGGCCTTTGACGCGCTTCAAATCGTCGGCGCTGGCATGCAGTAGGCCTGAAATCCCTTCGAAGCCCTCGTCGTTGCTGTCTGAAGCGCTATCTTTTTTGATTTGCAGCAACTCGTCGGCCATTTGCAATACGCCTTTGCCCTGGATACCCGTGCGCAGCAGGATGGCGAGCAACTCGGCGTCGCTGAGCGCACCAGGACCACGGGCGAGCAGCTTCTCGCGCGGGCGGGAATCGGCTGGGAGGTCTTTGAGGGGCATGGGATTCAGGAAAAATGCAGCATGGTCTGAGTAGCTGTGATTGAGGACAGTTTATCGGGACTTTGATGACCTCAGCAATTCCCCTGGGACTCTTGCTCACTTACGACAAAATCTGGCAAAACTCAGTGTCTACCCGCGAATTCAAAGCGGGACTCGCTTCGATAACCTGCAATGACTCCAATGCTGCGGTTGCGGTCTTAGCGCAACGTAGAAAACAGCAGTTCAATTGGCGTCACGTCCCACTCTTTTACGTTGGGGTGAATTCAGAGACGGCCGGAGGGCTTAGCCGCCTGGATCACGGAGATTGCGCGCTCTAGTGCGATACGTCCAAGAACGGAGTGTCGGGTTCACTGACGTAGAAGATGACCAGGCGAATTGGCTCGGTGCTGCTTCGGTTGTACCCGGTCATTTTTACGTTCGGAGGCTCCACGAACGCCTGACCAGCCCTTACCGTAATTGGCGGCCGGCCTTCAATCTCAAGCGTGAACGCCCCTTCCAAAATGTAGACCGTTACCGGCGACCGATGCGTATGAAAGACAGTTTGATCACCTGGCTTGAAGCTCGCGGTCAGGACTCGCACAGCCTGACGTTCAAGCATAGGCATGCCAGACACAATTTCGCTTAGGACCAATTCGGGCTTTGCTGTTCCTTGAGCGCGGGCGTTGAGGGATGTACCCAAGAAAAGGGCAACGACTAGCGCAAGAGTGCTAATCAAGAACGACACGATGACTCCCGGCAGCTGCATTGTCAAACATCTAGGCATCATCCTTCTCCTAAAAAGTTTACAACCTGGATTGAGGTCTTTTAGTACCAAGCACGAGCGCTCAACTATAAGGGGATTCAACCTGAAAATTTAAATTTATCGAAATAGCACGAACACGCGGCGTGCTGATGCCCGATCTGGGACTATCCAAATCTGTTACCGCTATTTTTGGTGCAAACCTTGATCTTGGCGGCAAAACCTGGAGCACCCGCAACCTGCCAGGTCGTCCAGTGAATGGCGCAGGAGTGGCATGATCAACTGCAGAGGCATTTTTGTGACCCATACAAATCAATGGTTTAGCAAATTATGGGGTGGAATTTTTAATGTCATTCCGCAGCGGGCCGCCAGCGCAGCCAATTGTCGATGCTCGGAAGGTTTTGAATTTTTATCACGAAGTTTTGAACTCCGTACCGGGTTCTACTCTTAAACCAGCGAAAGGTCCCGCACAGGACGTTAGGATTGGGTGGCCTATCCGTGCAACAACGCCATTCAACCCGCCTTGACCGCCAGAACCGGGCAAGCTACCGACAGCAAAATGTCCTGCGCCACGCTGCCCATGATCAGCTTGCCGATGGCCGAGCGCTGGCGCAGGCCAATGATCAGCAGTGACACGGGCAGGGTATCAACCAGGTCCTGAATTTCTTCCGCCGCGCTTTTGCCGCGCACAAACTGCCTGAATTCTGCATCGACACCGGACGCAAGCAGCATCTGCTGTACCCGTTCGACATCTTCAACGTCCGCTTTGGACGCATCCGTGCTGTTGCCGCCGGGGCTGGCGTTGACGACTAACAGGTGTTCGTTGCGACGTTTGGCAATTTCAATGCCTTTGTCCAAGGCGGCCTGACCTTCGGGACGGGGGGCATAAGCGACAAGTATGGTCATGATTTCAGTCCTGTATCTTCAAGAAAAGTCAGCACGGGTCGCGCTGGATGGGACGCCAATCAATGCCCGCCACCCAGGTAGGCGGCCCTTACAGCCGGGTCGTCACGCAGTTTGGCGGCTTCGCCATGCACCGAGATGCGGCCGTTTTCCAGCACATAGCCGTAGTCGGCGACTTTCAACGCCGCAGCGGCAAACTGTTCGACCAGCAGCATGGTGATGCCGCGCGACTTCAGGTCCGAGATGATGCGGAACACTTCCTCGACCAGGATCGGCGCCAGCCCCATGGAGGGCTCGTCGAGTAAAACAATGTCGGGGTTGAGCATGACGGCACGGGCCATCGCCAGCATCTGCTGCTCGCCGCCCGACAGCGTGCCCGCCAATTGGTTGCGTCGCTCTTTGAGCCGGGGAAACAGCTCCATGGCGCGTTCCAGGTCGCCCGGCACATCGCCCTTGGGGCGGCTGCCGGTGAGCCTTGGAAACGCCCCCAGGATCAGGTTGTCGGTGACGGTCATGGTGGCAAACACGCGGCGGCCTTCGGGCGAATGCGCCAAACCCTGCTTGGCGATGGTGTAAGACTCTTCGCCATCAATACGCTTGCCGCTTAGCGAAATTTCGCCCGACACCGGCTTGATCATGCCGGAGATGGCGCGCATGGTGGTGGTCTTGCCAGCACCGTTGGAGCCGATCAGCGTGACCACCTTGCCGCGCGGCACTTCCAGCGAAATGCCATGCAGCACACGCACTTTGCCGTAACCGGCTTCGAGATTTTTGATACTCAACATGGTCGATCCTGTGGCGTTAGACGGCGCTGCCGCCAAGGTAGGCTTCAATCACCTTGGCATCGGCCTGCACATCGGCCGGTTTGCCTTCGGCGATTTTCTGACCGAAGTCGAGCACGGACACCGCGTCGCAAATGCCCATCACCACGTCCATGTGGTGCTCAATCAGAATCACCGTGATGCCGTGATCGCGGATCTTGCGGATGATGGCGACCAGTTCCTTGATGTCGGGCGCGGTCAAGCCAGCGGCGGGCTCGTCGAGAAGCAGCAACTGCGGGTCCAGCGCCAGTGCCCGGGCAATCTCCAGCAGGCGCTGCTTGCCATAAGGCAGGTTGCGGGCCTCTTCCTGCACCAGATCACCCAGCCCGACAAAATTGATCAGGTCCAGACCGCGCTGCACCGAAGCCGCCTCTTCGCGCTGGTAGCGCGGGGTGTGCAGCGCCACATCAGCGAGGTTGCTGGCAAAGGTGTGGTGCAGGCCAACCTGCACGTTTTGCAAGGCAGTCATTTCACCAAACAGCTGCACATTCTGGAAGGTGCGGGCAATGCCGCTGAGAGCAATATCCGAGGACGTGCGCCCGATCACCGAGCGACCGGCGAATTCAATACTGCCCGCCGTCGGCACATAAATGCCGGTCAGCACATTCATCATGGTACTTTTGCCCGAACCGTTGGGCCCGATCAGGCCGTGGATGGTGCCGCGCTTGACATGCAGATCGACCTGGTTGATGGCTTTGAGGCCACCAAATTGCATCAGCACCCCTTTGGCGATCAGCAGATCGTGGCCCGCCTCAATGTGGCCGGTGTTGTCGGCGACCTTGATGGCGTCTCTGCCCGTGCCCATGGGCGCTACAAAGCCAGAGGAGGCGGCGCGTTTGGCCACAAACAAGCCCCGCGCAAACCCCACAATCCCGTCTTGCAGGTAATACACCACAAACAGAATCATCAAACCAAAAATGCTCAGGCGCCAGTCAGTGATGGACTGCAGCCAGAACGAAAACCCGGCCAGCGCCAGCGTGCCCACGACCGGGATGGCCATGGCTTTGGGTGTGGTGAACTTTTTGGCGATGCCGATCGCGCCACCGACGACCATCATCACTGCCAACGACGAGGCCACGATGCGAAACAACTCCAGGTCATCGAGCAGCTTGGGCAGGATCACAATGATGGCCGCGCCCAGCAGCGCCCCCGAACGCGTCTTGCGCCCGCCCATGATGACCGCCAGCAAGAACAGCACGGTCAACTCAAAGTTGTAGGTGTTGGGGGAAATATATTGCTCAGAATACGCGTACAGACAACCAGCCAGCCCGGCAAAACCGGCGCTGATGACAAACGCGTACACCTTGTAGCGGTAGACCGACACCCCCATGCAGTCGGACGCCACGGGGCTCCCGCGCAGAGCCTCAAATGCTCGCCCGAGTTGCGAGCGCAAGACCCGGTCGACGACCACCAGAGACAGCACCATCATCACAAACACCAGCCAGTAAAAGCCGTTTTCATGGAGCTGCACCCCGGCGATCGAGGGCTTGGGAATCTTGAGACCCAGGGGGCCTTCGGTCAAAAAGTCCATCTCATTGATCAGAATCTGAATGATGGTGCCAAAAGCCAGCGTCACCATCGCCAGATACGGCCCGGTCACCCGCAACGCCGGCAGCGCCAGCAGCGCGCCAAAGCCCGCCGTCACGACGATGCTGGCCGGAATGATCAGCCACAGCGGCGCGCCGAGCTTGATGAACAGCACCCCGGCGGTGTAAGAACCCACGCCGAACAACCCGGCGTGGCCAAGCGACACTTGGCCCGTGTAGCCCACCACAATATCCAGGCCAAACAGCAAGATCGCGTAGATCATGATCGTGCCGATCATGTGGATGTAGTAGGGGTTACTGGTATACAGCGGTACGCCAGCCAGCGCTGCCAGGCCGATCACCGCCGTAATAAGAGACTTGCGGTTCATCATCAGACCTTTTTGATCGCGTTCTTGCCAAACAGGCCGGACGGCTTGAATGCCAGCACCAGCAGCAGCAGCACCAGGCCCGGCACGTCTTTGTAGCCGGTGGAAATGTAAAAACCGGTAGTGGTTTCGGCCACGCCCAGAATGATGCCGCCGACAATGATGCCCAGGCCGCTGGTCAAGCCTCCAATAATGGCCACGGCAAAGGCTTTCAGACCCAGCACCGCGCCCATGGTGGCCCCGGTCAGGGTCAGCGGCGCAATCAAGGCGCCGGCAAACCCGGCCGTGGCACTCGACAACGCGTACGAGAAGGTAATGACCAGACCGGTGTTGATGCCCATCAGCTTGGCTGCATCGCGGTCGTTGAAGGTGGCCACCACGGCCTTGCCGTAAATCGTTTTGCGGTTGAAAAACTCGACGCCCAGCATCATCAGAACGGCCCCCACCACCACCAGAATTTCCATCGGCAGGATATTGGCGCCGAACACTTTCAACGGCGACTCCGGCAGCGGCGACGGAAACTTCAGGTCATCCCGGCCCCAGATGTTTTCTGCCACGTTCTTGAAAATGATGCCCAGCGCAATGGTGGACATGATCCAGCCAAACTCGCTTTTGATCTTGATGGCCGGGCGCACGCCAATACGCTCCACCACCGCACCCTGCATCAGCCCGAACACGATCACCAGCGGCAGCATCAGCCAGTAATTGACCCCCATGTTGACCAGCGTCAGCCCGACCATCGCCCCCAGCATGAGCGCATCGCCCTGGCCGAAATTCAGCGTGTCAGAGGTTTGAAAAGTGAGCTGGTAGCCAAAGGCGATGACAGCGTAAATCATGCCCAGCGCGACCCCGCTGTAGATGAGTTGAAGCAGAATTTCCATGGGAATGCTGGCCTGAAAACTGTGCCAAACGGGCACAGAGGGTTTCAAAAAAGGGCACCGCGCCAGCCACAGGGGCCAGGGCGGTGCCGGGTTTCAAGCGTCGTTAGCCTGCGCGACTACTTCTTGATCGCCAGCGCGCCTTTGGCGTTCACGTCCTTGACGCGAACTTGAGAGGCCTTTTTCTGGTCGTCCGGGTAGGCATAGACCACGCGCTGGCCCTTGACTTCGCCGAACACGGGAATATTGGCGGTGATCGCGTCGTGATCTTTGGCCGTGAAAGGCTTGTTGTAGGTGGTCACCACGCCGTCCACCGGCGCTTTCAGGTCTTCCAGCGCGGCCTTGATCTTCGGGCCGTCCGTTGCGCCCGCTTGCTTCATGGCCGCAGCCAACAGGTAGATCGAGTCGTAACCCTGCGCCGCCGAGACCGGAGAGTCGATGCGGTTGTCCTTGGGTTTGAAGGTCTTCAGGTAGCTGATGATGAAGCTCTGGCGCTTGGGCGTTGTCGGCTCCTGGATGAAGGTTTGCGGCATGCGTGCGCCTTCGCCACCGGGACCAGCGTTGTCGATGAAGTTGGCCATGGACAGCGTCCAACTGCCGATCATCGGCACCTTCCAGCCCAGCTTGGTCATGCCGTTGGCGATTTGCGCCAACTCCGGGCCAATCGCGTAGGTCAGGATGGCCTCAGCACCGGCCGCCTTGGCCTTGAGCAACTGCGCCGTCATGTCAACGTCCTTGATGTTGAACTTTTCAACTGCCACCGGCTTGACGCCTTTGAGTGTGAGCGCCTTTTCCAGATCTTCGCGGCCCAACTGGCCGTAGTTGGTGGAGTCAGCCAGAATTGCCACCTTCTTGAAGCCACGGCGAACGATGGCTTCTTCTACGATCATCGGGGCCTGAATGCTGTCGTGTGCGGCGTTGCGGAAGATGTAATTTTCCGGCTGATCGTCAAACTGGTGCGTGATGAGCGAGCCGGTGGCCACGTTGTTCATCACCGGGATCTTGGCTTCCTGGTAAAAGCGCTGCGAGGCCAGCGCCACACCGGTATTGATGAAACCGACGGTGGCCGCCACCTTTTCTTTGTTGATCAGCTCTTGGGCGATCTGCACGCCGCGCTCGTTTTTAGCCTCGTCGTCGCGCTCGATCAGCTGAAACTGGCGACCGAGCACGCCACCAGCCTTGTTGATCTCGTCAGTAGCCAGGCGCACGCCGTCGCGCATGCTGACCCCCATGGAGGAGGAACCGCCGGTGAATGGGCCTGACACACCGATCTTGATAGGATCAGCCGCCATTGCGGCGACCGACAAAGTCATCATGGCAGAAGCCAGCGCCACGCTGCTGGCCATTTTGGCGAAACGAATCATCGTGTTGTCTCCGGAATTTAGAAATAAGAATTTGCTTTGGACAAGTCGTCGGTTTTGCGTCAACCACGCGGGATGACGCCTTTTAATTTTGCATGCATCGTGGCAAATGCCAAGCGGGGTTAACCCCAGTGCTGTGACGGCTAGTGGACATGAAACCCGAGTATGGCGCTGGCGGCGGCGTCAAGCCTGGCGACGCTCGTGAAGGAAAGTGAACCAAGGTGTGGGAGGCCTCCAATGTGTGCCAATTCGCGGCACCGAGTTGTTCGTCGGCTTGCTGCCATGAACAGCCAGTGGCAGGATCACGGCGCACAACCCGTTTATGGTCTCAGCACAGTGTCAAAGACGTTAAACGGCCTTGCAACTTAACGAAGAATGGAGCACGTGAGCGGTCGCCAACTTGTGCTGAAACAAACCAAAATATTTACGCAATAAGGTAACACTGAGCTGGGTTAACGTCGCTCTGAACATTTCCTCCCTGGCGAGCAAGCGGTTCTGTACGTCCAGGAACAGCACGGCAAACACTTCATAGCTGCGCGCTGCCAAATGCAGCTTCAGGTAGTGCTTGATGGTGTCGGGGTCGGCAAAGACCGTGCGTTCTTGCAGTTGCTGCGCCATGGCGCGGCGGGCCAGTTCCAGCACGGCCACAATCTCTGCGCGCTTGGAGGGCCCCAGTCCTTTGACGCGCTTCAAATCATCCGCAGTGGCGTGCAAAAGACCGGAAATACCGTCAAAGCCACCGTCAATACTTCCTGGAGTGCTCACTTTTTTAAGTTGAAGCAATTCGTCCGCCATTTGCAACACCCCTTTGCCCTTGATGCCGGTGCGCAGCAGCAGGGCCAATAACTCCGTGTCGCTCAGGGCTTGTGCGCCACGCGCCAGTAGCTTTTCACGCGGGCGGGCGTCGGCTGGCAGGTCTTTGAGAGGCATGGGAGTGAGGGCAGACACCATCTGGTCTGGGTTTTTACAACAATGGCCAGTTTATCGGGACCTTTTGTAACCTCAGCAATTCCGCAGGCACATTTGACCATCGTGGGTCATTGCCGAGCAAGGTTCACTGGCCGGCCTTCGTCCCGGAACACATCCACCCTACATGTCGTTACCAACCATGACATTTGCAAACGTCAACTTTAGGGTAAATTTACCTTGCTTTATAAGTAATTACTTATTTTGTCTGTGCAGACAAATTTTTGACGATCAGCACAGGAGACCCCGTTTCAACGAAGAAGATTGCCCGCCTAGGCGGGTTTTGCCGCAACGAATATGGAAATACTATGAACAATATAGCAGCCAGACTAACGACCTTCGTTAGTTTCAGACTTTTCGCAACATGGTTGCTCTTGTGCATGTGCGCGGTGGCTGGTCAGGCATCTGCGGCCCTTAGCCTGTCGCCTACTGCAGTTTCCCTTCCTGTCGGGACCTACTCGACAGTTCAAATCAACGGGGCAACGGGTCAGATTGAGGCGGAGACGAGGGACACGGCCGTGGCAACTGTGTCGCTGTCAAGCGTCGGCCGCACCAGCGCGACCTTGAATGTGTTTGCCAGGGGTACTGGCAGCACCACTGTCTTGGTGCGAGATGCCAGCTCGACCATTCTCACCCTGACCGTGACAGTGGCCGCGTCAAAGACGATGGCCGTATCGCCGGCATCACTCTCAGTCCCTGCCGGCTCCAATGGCATTCTGACTGCCAGCTTGGTCTCGGGTCCGCTCTTGGCAGTTTCGTCGAACAACAGTGTCGCCAGGGTGTCGGTCAGCGGACAAATCGTAACGGTCAAGGGTATCGCTGCAGGCAGTGCTGTGGTCACCCTGAAAGACAGCAAAGCCACTGTCAACGTGCCGGTTACGGTCACGGCCGCAGGCACGGTCACCAGTGGCTCGAAGTTCTCGCTTCTCGCGTGGAACGACCTTGGCATGCATTGCGTGGATGGCAAGGACTATTCGGTATTCTCGATCCTGCCACCGTACAACAATCTGCATGCGCAACTTGTCAATGCTGCTACTGGCAAGGCGGTGACCACGGGCGTGACGCTCACTTACGAGTCGGTTGCTGACCCAGCCGGCTCGATCAATACCACCAGCGTCGGTAAAACCAATTTCTGGACCTACGCAAAGACTATTTATGGCGCCTCGCCTGCCCCGGATGTTGGCTTGACCGGATTTGCCACGCCTTCGCGTACTGCGAGGGCGCTGTCACTGAACGTGGCCAACGGTTGGTTCGAAGCCACCGGCATACCCATCACGCCCGTTGATGACACCGGGGTCAAGAATTTCTACCCGACCGTTAAAGTCACGGCGAAGGACGCCACGGGCAAGGTCCTTGCGACGGCCACAGCGGTCCTTCCTGTGAGCGATGAGATGACCTGTGCCGCCTGCCACGCCTCGCGCCCGGTGACGGAAACCAACACTGCGCGCCTTGCGGCAAAGCCCGCGACTGGCTGGGTGAACGATGCCAATCTAGAGATAGACTGGAAGAAAAACATCCTTCGGCTGCACGACCAGATGCAGGCTGGCAACTCCAAGTACCAGTCGGCCTTGTCGGCCAAAGGCTTGACGACGGGTTTGTATGCCTCCGCACTGGCGGGAAAGCCGGCGCTGTGCGCAACCTGCCACGCGTCCAACGCACTGCCGGGCACCGGAGTCGTCGGCATCTCCGCACTCACCAGCGCACTCCATACGCGCCATAGCAAGGTCATTGAGCCGGCTACCATGCTGACACTCGACGCAAGCACTAACCGCAGTTCCTGCTACTCCTGCCATCCGGGATCGGTGACCAAATGTTTGCGCGGCGCGATGGGTAATGCGCTTGATGCCAATGGAAATATGGAAATGGGCTGCCAAAGCTGCCACGGCAACCTGACCAAGGTTGGCGACCCGAAGCGGGTGGGCTGGCTGGAACAGCCCAATTGCCAGGCCTGTCACTTCGACGGCAAGCGCACCCTGAGTGCGGTTGATGCGTCGGGCAATTTGATTAAGCCCGTCGATACCCGATTCGCCACCAACCCGAACACGCCGGGGACGGGCTTTAGCCTGTTCCGCTTCAGCAAGGGGCACGGCGCCATGCAGTGCGAATCCTGCCACGGTTCAACGCATGCTGAGTACCCCAGCTCGGAGGTCAACGACAACCTTCAAAGCATTGCATTGCAAGGGTATGCAGGAACGGTGCGCGAGTGCACGGTCTGCCACGCGACACAACCGTTGACCGCGAACGGTGGGCCTCATGGCATGCACACCATTGGTTCAGCATGGGTCAGCGGGCACGGAAATTACGCGGAGGCAAGCGCGGCGCAGTGCAGCTATTGCCACGGCAGTGACTACCGGGGCAGCCCGCTGGCGCAGGTGAAGGTGGCGCGTACTTACGCCATCGAAAACGGACGTAGCTACAACTACACCGCTGGGCAGAAAGTGGGCTGCTACGACTGTCACAACGGACCCAAGCCATAAGGCTAAAAGAGGACGAGCGGCATTGGAGCGCGGGCCGCTGGCTGAGACGGTGCGCTTCTGCAGCTCCTGCAGCCGCTGCGCTATGGCCCGGCGGGCCAGCTCCAGCACCGCGACGATTTCAGAGCGTTTGGACGGGCACAGCCCCTTGATTCGCTTGAGATCGTAGGCAGTGGCATCCAGCAGCCCGGCAAGACCGTCAAAGCCTGAGGCAACCGGGGGCATTGCCGGGTTGTCTGATACGGCATTGCCAGTCAAAACAAAAGCGGGGGTCTTTTGCCGTCTTGCGGGAAGCTTCAGTTTGGACGTTCAAGGGCTGCAACCATTCAGAATGCGAACATATCCGCAGCCCGCGCAATGGCTGTCAGGCTGGCTCGGGTCATGGGCTCGTCGCTTGGCTGGGCGTGCCGTGTGGTCAATGCCCTTGTGCAGCTTGCGTTCCCATCGGGTACGATCAATCCACAAATCGCAGCCCAGTCACTTTTATACCCTGGTCAGACCATGAAACTACGCTATCTGGGCAGCTTGATGCTCGCGCTGTGCGCCATTGCCACTGCCGCGGCGGCCGGGCCGGACTGCTCGCGTCCTCTCACGCTGGCCTTGCATGACCACGGTCTGCTCTACTCGGCCGATACCGATACCGGCATCGACAAGGATTTTGCCGACGAACTGGTCCGCCGCAGCGGCTGCAAAATTGCGGTAAGCCTTATGTCGCGCGCGCGCATCTGGCAGCTGATCGAGTCCGGCGCGCTCGACTTCAGCCTGTCTGGCATCACTAACGCCGAGCGCAACCGGTTTGCCGGCTTTGCCTGGTATTTCAGCAACAAATACTATTTGCTCGTGCGCCGGGATGCCGGTGTGCGCCAGTTGGCCGACTTCGAGCGCAATGAGCCGTTTCGGCTCGGCGTCATCCGCAGCTTTCGCTACAGCGAGACCGCCAACCGACTGGTCGACAAACTCACGCTCGCCAACCGCGTCAGCCAGGCCAACGGCTTGGCGCCTTTGTATGAGACGCTGCTGCTCAACCACATTCAGGGCATGATCATTGAGCCTTTCGACTACCCGGCGCTGGACCAGAAGAGAATTCGCGACATTAGCTCTGTCATTGAGTTTGACGACCCGGCCGTGCCCCACGGCCTCATCATGTCAAAAAAAGCCTTGATTCCGGCTGAGCAGGACAAGTGGCGCGCATTGGTCAATGACATGCGCGCCGATGGCACCGTGCGGCGCATCTTCGAGAAATACTTTGATCCCGGGCTCGCTCGCGCCCTCGTTGATTTCCAGCCCCCGCCATGAGCTGGGCCCGCCTGAGCCGGTTACCCCTGCTCATCCTGGTTGCCTCGCTTGGCGTGACCTGGATGCTATGGAATCACGAGCGGAAAGTCTCGCGCAATCAGGTGCGCTCCCAGTTCGACTTTGCGCTGCGAGAGGCAGTCAGCCGTGTCGAGCAGCGCATAGCCAGCTACGAGCAGATGTTGCGTGGCGTGCAAGGCCTGCTCGCCACCACCGATGCCCTTGACCGCGACAAGTTCCGCGACTACGTCAGCGCGCTGCAACTCGACGCCAACTTTTCCGGCATCCAGGCCATCGGCCGCGCTGAGTGGGTGCCAGCGGCAGGCAAAGACGCCCACGTGGCCGCCATGCGCCGGCTCGGCTTCGTTGACTACAGCATTCACCCCCTGGGTGAGCGCGACAACTACGCACCGGTGATCCAGCGCGAACCCTACGTGGGCAACAACCGAATGCCCCCTGGCTTTGACCCCTGGTCAGATCCGGTGCGGCAACTGGCGATGGAGAAGGCGAGGGACTCTGGCATGGTGGCGATATCCGGCAAGGTCCGCCTGGCCGTGGACATGCAGGCAGATGCACAGCCCGGCTTCATCATGTTTTTGCCGGTTTACACCCGTGGTCAGCCGCACGACAGCGTGGCGCTTCGCCAAGCCCACCTGAGCGGCTGGGTCTACGCCTCGTTCCGCATGAACGACCTGATGGCCAGTCTGTATGGCGAACAACCGCCCGGTCTCGCCGTCTCCATTTACGATGGCGTCGAGCCCGCAGCGAGCGCACTTCTCTATTCGTCCTTTGTAGACGCTTCGCGCCCGCGCCGCGGCGCCCTGGCGGCCGATGAGTACCTGGTCGTCGCGGGGCGCACATGGACGCTCTCCATGAACGCCAAGGATGAATTCAAGGACCGCGTCGGCAGCAGCGCAGAGTCGCTGATCGCCGTCACCGGCACGGGCCTGAGCCTGCTGCTGGCCTTACTCGCCTGGCTCATGGCAACCGGGCGCGACCGTGCCATCCGTCTCGCTGCCACCATGACGAAGGAACTGCGCGAGAGCGAGGAAAAGTTCCGCGCCATCGCTGACTGCACCGTCAACCTGGAAGTCTGGTGGGGGCTCGACGGCCGGCCTCGCTGGATCAACCCCTCGGTCAAGGACTACAGCGGCTATACCGTGCAGGAGTGCCTGGCCATGCCTGACTTCGCTGGCACGCTGATCCATCCTGAAGACCTGCCGCGTGTTGCACCCGAGTGGCAAAAGGGGCTGCAGGGCCTGCGTGGCGACGACCTGGAGTTCCGGTGTGTACGCAAGGATGGCTCCGTGTTCTGGCTGTCCGCGTCCTGGGTCCCGATCAAAGACGCGAAAGGCGTCTTCACGGGTTTTCGCACCAGCGGACGCGACGTCACCGACCGCAAGCAGGCCGAGGCCGAACTGCGCATCGCCGCGGTCGCCTTTGACTCGCTCGAAGGCATGATGATGACCGATGCCAGCAGCGTGATCCTGCGGGTCAACAAGGCGTTCACCGAAATCACCGGTTACTCGGCCGAAGAGCTTGTAGGGCAGACACCGCGGCTGATTCAATCTGGCCGCCACGGCAAGGACTTTTACCGCGCCATGTGGGAAGACATCCGCCGCACCGGCGGCTGGCAGGGCGAAGTCTGGAACCGGCGCAAGAGTGGCGAGGTCTATCCGCAGTTGCTCAGCATCTCGGTGGTGAAGGATCTGGACGGCACCGTGACCCATTACATCGCCGCGCACCATGACATTTCGGATCGAAAGAACGCAGAGGAAAGGATCAAGGAGTTGGCTTTTTTTGACCAGCTCACGGGCCTGCCCAACCGCACGCTCTTGCTCGATCGAGTCGGACAGACTATGGCCGCCAGTTCCCGTGACGGCAGCTTCGGCGCGCTGATGTTCATCGACCTGGACAATTTCAAGATGCTCAACGACACGCTCGGGCATGACATGGGGGATGTCTTGCTCAAGCAGGTGGCGCAGCGTCTGAGCGCCTGTGTCCGGGACGGCGATACCGTCGCCCGTCTCGGCGGCGATGAATTCGTCGTCAAGCTGGCGGGTCTGGGTACCGTGGCGGCAGAAGCCGCGGCCAGTGCCGAGACCGTCGCAGACAAGATTCTTACCGACCTCAACCAGACCTACCAGCTGGGCAGTGTGGCCTACCACAGCACCCCGAGCATCGGGGTCACGCTGTTCAATGGGCAGAGCGTCGCGATCGAGGAGCTGATGAAGCAGGCTGACCTCGCGATGTACCGGGCCAAGGCGGCCAGCCGCAATACGATCCGCTTCTTTGATCCAGCCATGGAATCCGTCATGATGGCGCATGCCGCGCTGGAGCGCGACCTGCGTCAGGCCCTGGAGGAACATCAGTTCGTGCTCCATTACCAGGCCCAGGTCGCGGGGGATTACCACTTGACGGGTGCCGAGGTCCTGGTGCGCTGGCAGCATCCCCAGCGCGGCATGGTGTGGCCCGATGACTTCATTCCTGCTGCCGAAGAAACCGGTTTGATTTTGCCTTTGGGTCACTGGGTACTGCAAACCGCGTGTGCCCAGTTGACGGTCTGGGCGGCGCGGCCCGAGACCGCCGATCTCACGGTGGCGGTGAATGTCAGCGCTCAGCAGTTCCGCCAGCCTGACTTCGTGGCTCAGGTGCTGGCGGTGCTCGCGACCACCGGGGCCAACCCGCAGCGCCTCAAGCTGGAGCTCACTGAAAGCCTGCTGGTATCGAATGTGGAAGACGTCATCGAGAAAATGGTGGCGTTGAAAGCCCAAGGCGTGGGCTTCTCGCTGGACGATTTCGGCACCGGCTTTTCCTCGCTGTCTTATCTGAAGCGGCTGCCGCTGGACCAGCTCAAGATTGACAAGTCTTTTGTGCGTGACGTGCTCACCGATCCCAATGACGCAGCCATTGCCAAGACCATCATCGCGCTGGCCCAGAGCTTGGCGCTGGGTGTCATCGCAGAAGGCGTGGAAACGTCAGCACAACGGGACTTCCTGGCCCAGGCCGGCTGCCCGGCTTATCAGGGCTATTTCTTCAGCCGACCGGTGCCGCTCGAAGATTTTGAGCAGCTTTGCGCAGCGGGCTGGAGCGCGCCGGCAGGCGTCTGAATGACCAGTGCCATGTACCAAGACTGCGCAGGTCACTTGAGATTTCAAGAAATATTCCAAAGGTAACTCATGGCTTCAGCGGCATTTACCTTTGACGAGAGTGAGCGTATTGCGCTTCTGCATGCCCTGGATTTATTGGACACGCCGGCCGAGCCCTCGTTTGACCGCATCACCCGGTTGGTGGCACGCACCCTGCGCGTACCGATTGCGCTTGTGTCCCTGGTGGACTCGGACCGCCAATGGTTCAAATCGCGGGTTGGCATGAACGTGCTCGAAACCCCGCGTGAATTTGCCTTCTGCGCGCACACTATTTTGCACAAGGGTCCGATGGTCATCGGGGATGCGACGACGGATGATCGTTTCACCGACAACCCACTGGTCACGGGCGATCCGAGCATCCGCTTTTATGCCGGTGCACCTATTGTGAGTACGGGCGGCATCGCATTGGGCACGCTGTGCGCCATCGATTCGCAGCCGCGCGTTCTGATGCAGGATGAACTGGACACGCTCACGGATCTGGCCAATCTGGTCAGCAAGGAGATTCAGCAACGCGAGGCCGTTCTTTTGGCTCGCCAGCATGTGAATCATGTGAGGACGGTGATTGAAGAGAGCGAAGCGCGTTTTCGATCCATATTTGAGCGCGCCGGGCTCGGTATCGCGCTTGTGGCACCGAATGGCCGGTGGACCAGCGTCAACGAAGCGTTGTGCGCAATTGTGGGCTACAGCCAGGAGGAATTGGCGAAGCTCACGTTTCAGGATATCACCCACCCGGATGACCTGGAGTCCGATCTGAGCTTGTTGCAGCAGTTGGTGTCGGATGAAATCACCCATTACCAGCTTGAAAAGCGCTATGTGCGCAAGACCGGTGAGGAGGTGTGGATCAACCTCAGTGTGACCAAGAAGGTCGATGCCCATGGCGGGCTGGACTACTTCATTTCTTTCATTCAGGATATTCAGGCACGCAAGGAGGCCGAGGCTTCGCTGGCCGCCTTGCGGCGTGATCTGGAGCAGCGCGTCGACGAGCGTACCCGTGAACTGCGCACGACCAATGACATGCTGTCTCGTAGCATGGCGCAGCAGCTTAGCTATCAGCAGGCCTTGGTCAAACGCGAGGCGGAACTGAGCGCGGTGATCGAGAATGCGAACGACGCTTATGTCTGCATCGACCAGGCTGGCGTCGTGAGTGACTGGAACCGTCAGGCCCAGGAGACCTTTGGCTGGAGCGCCGAAGAGGCCATCGGGCGCCGCCTGGAAGAATTGATCGTGCCCCCCAACTTGCGGGCAGCACATCGTGCGGGAATGAAACGCTACCTGGGCTCAGGCGAGTCCACGATGCTCAACCAGCGCGTGGAACTCCAGGCCATACGCCGCGATGGCAGCACGTTGCCCGTGGAGGTGCGCGTTCGGGCGCTCGACCTGCAGGGGCAAAAAGTCTTCAGTGCTTTTCTGCACGACATCACCGAGCGCAAGCGCCAGGAGCAGGCCCGGGAGATTGAGGCCAGGCAGGACGCGCTGACCGGACTTCCCAACCGCCGCGCCTTGTTCGAGCGGCTGCCGCAGGCCATGGCCCGCTCCAATCGGAGCCGTACCGGGCTGGCCTTGTTATTTATCGATCTGGATGGTTTCAAGGCGGTCAATGACACCTGGGGGCATGAAGCCGGAGACAGCTTGCTGCAGGAGATGGCCCGCAGAATGTCTGCCGGCTTGCGTGAAACCGACGCAGCAGCCAGGCTGGGAGGAGACGAATTTACCGTGTTGTTGGAAAACCTGACCGGCCTGCGTGAGGACGCCGTCGCAGTCGCTGAAAAACTGTTGCTGAGCATCGCCGTGCCCGTCCAGATTGGCGCGGTATCGGTCCAGGTCAGCGCAAGCATCGGGATTGCGCTGCACCTGCCTGGCACTGATATATCACCAGACGAGTTCATCAATGCGGCCGATACGGCCATGTACGAGGCCAAGCGCGCCGGAAAATCAAGATGCTGGGTGCAATAGGATGGGCTGGCGCCCGCCCTGGCGAAGGCTTTTACAATCGCTGCAGTTTATTCGCCCAACTCCGCAGCCCTGAGACTGTGGTCCTGCGGGCTTTTCCCGACTCGCAACCAGGATTCAGACATGACTTCAACACCCGCGACCGTTCAACCCGGTTCCTTCCTCACGCTGCATTACCGCATGGCCGGGCCGGTCGGTGATGTGATCAACACCTTTGACAGCAAGCCCGCCACGCTGACGCTCGGCACCGGCGAGCTGTCGCCCACGCTGGAAGCCTATTTGCTGGGCTTGCCCGAGGGCACGCACACGACCTTTGAGTTGCCGGCCGGCACCGCGTTTGGCCCGCACAACCCGGCCATGCTGCAATGGCTGGCGCGCCAGGAACTGATCGACATGGGCGAGCCCGACGAAGAGTATGCGGTGGGCGATGTGCTGCACTTTCCCACGCCCGATGGCAAAGGCAAATTTGCCGGCTCGGTGCAAGACTTCAGAAGCGACGCGAAGGGTGATGCGGTGTTGTTTGACTTCAACCACCCGCTGGCCGGTCGACCCGTCACTTTTGAGGTGCATGTGATCGGTATTCTGTGACCGGCACCGCACTCCAGGACATCCTGCTGGCCGAACCACGGGGTTTTTGTGCGGGCGTGGACCGCGCCATCGAAATTGTTGAGCGCGCGCTGCAAAAATTTGGCGCTCCCATTTATGTGCGCCATGAAATCGTGCACAACACCTACGTGGTGAATGACCTGAAGGCTAAGGGCGCTATATTTATAGAATCGCTGGATGATGTGCCTGCCGGGGCTACCCTCGTTTTCTCTGCCCATGGTGTGAGCCGCGCGGTGCAACTGGAGGCCGCCGCCCGGGGGTTTCATGTGTTCGATGCCACCTGCCCGCTGGTGACCAAGGTGCATGTGGAGGTCGCCAAGCTGCACAAAGAGGGCTTTGAGTTCATCATGATCGGCCACAAGGGGCACCCTGAGGTGGAGGGCACCATGGGCCAGTTGGATGGCGGTATCCATCTGGTGGAGAGCGTGCTTGACGTGGCGCGCATCAACCCGGTGCAGACTGAAAAATTGGCGGTGGTCACGCAAACCACACTCAGCGTCGACGACGCCGCTGAGATCGCGGCGGCCATCAAGGCCCGGTTTCCGCAGGTGCGCGAGCCCAAGCAACAAGACATTTGCTACGCCACGCAAAACCGCCAGGACGCCGTCAAAGTGATGAGCCCGTTGGTGGATGTGGTGATCGTGGTGGGCAGTCCGACCAGTTCCAACAGCAACCGGCTGCGTGAGGTGGCGCGCAGGCTCGGCACCGACAGTCACATGGTGGATGGCCCGGACGAGTTGCAGGCGCAGTGGTTCGAGGGTCGCCAACACGTCGGACTGACTGCCGGTGCCTCGGCGCCCGATATCCTGGTGCGCCAGGTGATCGACCGCATCAAGGCGCTGGGCGCGGTGTCGGTGCGCACCATGGCGGGCACGCCCGAGACGGTCAAGTTTCCGCTGCCCAAGGGCTTGCGCCTGAACGAGCCCGAGGATTTGAGCTAGCTATTTAATTTATAGCTACTAAGCAAATGGGTACGAGGGCTAGAGGTCATTTCATTGTACTTTTATTTGGCCGATAGATCGCTGTTTCAACCGGCCCGAGTCTGGCACGAGCGCGATGGCCTGGTGCGCGACGGTGCATCCGTGCGTGCGGCAGTGCGCGCCCGCCTGCAGGCTGCGATGCCTGCGCTCAAGGCCGGCGAAAGGCAAACTGCTGAGCGGCCCAATAGGTCGAATTCAAATTGTCCAAGCGCACTTCCCCACCAGTAGAGGGCGCATGCACAAAGCGGCCGCCGCCGACATAGATTCCAGCGTGACTGACCACGCTGTTCCTGGCAAAGAGCACCAGGTCACCCGAACGAATACTGTCACTGCGTACCTGCCAGCCCCAGTTCTTGAGGCTCGCGACGGTCCGAGGCGGCGTTAACCCGGCCCTGGACCGGTAGACGTGGCCAATCAGGCCACTGCAGTCAAAGCCGGCGTCTGGCGTGTTGCCGCCATAGCGGTACGGCGTTCCGACCAGGCCGAGGGCATAAATGGTGATGTCATCGGCCTGCGCCTGTGACAGGCGCGAAGGGATGGCGGCGGACCCAAAGCCAGCAGATCCGCTTTGGACGAATGGCGCCGTGCTGCAGCCGCCAAGTAGCAGCGCCACGAAAACAGCGGTGAGGCAATGCCTGATGTAAATGTTCATGCTGATGGTTGAAGCATTGACATATCCTAATTGAAGACTCTTTTCACGGTTGGCGCCAACAAATTCCTGGCTGACGCATCCTCGCCGCTGGTGGCGCCTTTGACCCCTGCCACGGCTTGGTCAGCAGCATTCCCCTATGATGGAATCAGCAATTCAACGGAGCCCTTGCCATGGCAATCCACATTCCGAAGATTAACGCCGCACGCTGTTCCGGATGTGGCCGATGCATTTCCGCCTGTGCGCCGGGGCTCTTCGTTTTCGAGACCCGTGACTGGAAGAAGACCTCGGTGCTGCACGCTAGCGAGCGCTGCACTGGTTGCGCAAAGTGCGCCGCGGTATGCCCAATCGATGCCATTGCCATGGTCAGGAAAGCAGCGCGTGGTGCTTGAGGCTGGCGTTCTAAATTTCAGTTCCCAAATCGGCACCAGTTGCCTCAAAGGCCGCGCGCCCAATCCGGGCGCAGCTGGGCCAATTCCGGATGGCCGATGGCATTGCGCACTTCCAGCAACAACCGCTCTTTTTCCGCGCCCAGCACACCCTTGAGGACCAGCCAGTTGGACGCATGATCGCTGCGAAACACCGTGCGCTTGAGTTCCAGTGCTTCGAGAAATTGTTCGATTTCACTGAACAGTTCCTGTTGGTTGAGCGGCTCCCACTGCGCATAGCCTTGGCGGAATCGCGCCTCCCCTTGTGGAAAGCTGACCACCAGCGTTGCCAGAAACTCGGGCTGGGTCAGGTTGATCAAGCGCGCCGAGTTTGCCGCATGCTGTTTTGTCAGCAGACGGCCACCGAGCCCGTTGAGCAACATCACTGAACGGGTGATGCCGGCGGCGCCCAACTTGTCCAGGGCCTCCCGGGTGCTCTCAAAGGTCTCGCCCTTGCTGACCTTTTGCAGCACCTCGTCATCACCGGACTCGGCGCCGATGTAAACGAGCGACAAACCGGCCTCGCGGATTTCCTGCAACTCCTGCACCGACTTGTTGCGCAGGTTGCGCGGCAGGCAGTAGCTTGAAATGCGCCGGACCCTGGGCAACTGCGCCTTGATGGCTGCAAGCACGGTCAGCAGCCGCCGTGTTGAAAGAACCATTGCATCGCCGTCGCCGAGAAAGATCCGCTGCACCTGATCGCCCAATTGCTCGCCACAACGCGCAATGGCGTCCAGGGTCTCGTCTTCAGTGCGGACCTGAAACTTCTTTTGCGGCGCGGTGTACATCTCGCAGTAAGTGCATTTGTTCCAGGAACAGCCATCGGTGACCGGCAGGATCAGCGATTGGGCTTCGCTGGGCGGTCGAAAGACCGGGTTGACATAACGGATCGGAGAGTTTTGAATCATTTTTTGGCGTTTTCAGAGTGCTGGCAGGCCCACGGGCCCGCATCGTTGACGGCGGCTTGGCTTCTGGCGGCGTTCAGGTGGCGTGACCGCAGTTTAGGCCTGTTGCTTGTGGCGATCCCAAGAGACCCTGTGACTGCACAACGGCCCCGGGCATCCTGGGGTGTCAGGCAGTATCCTGCGATCTGTTGTTCAATCGAGTCATTCAACCCGATTTCACAAGGACAAGAATGAAGCCTCAAGATGTGCTGGCTCAGCCGTTCACGCTGCCCAATGGCGTGGTCATCAAGAACCGAATCTGCAAATCCGCCATGTCGGAAACCCTGGGCGATAGCGCGGGGGCGCCGACGGCGCAACTGGCCCGCCTCTATCAAGCCTGGGCTGATGGCGGCGTTGGCTTGTGCGTCACTGGCAACGTCATGATCGATCACCGGGCGCTGGGCGAGCCCGGCAATGTGGTCATCGAAGACGCTCGCCACATGGCCGCGCTCAAGGCCTGGGCCAACGCCGCCAAAAGCAACCAGACCCAGTGCTGGGTGCAACTCAACCACCCTGGCAAGCAGTCGCCCAAAGGATTGAACGCCCAGACGGTGGCACCGTCGGCCGTGCCCTTTCGGCCTGACTTGCAGGCCTTCTTTGCCACCCCGCGCGAACTCACAACGGCCCAGGTGCTTGAATTGATCGAGCGTTTTGGTCGCGCCGCATCGGTGGTCAAGCAAGCAGGCTTCACCGGCGTGCAAATTCATGGCGCCCATGGCTACCTGGTCAGCCAGTTCCTGTCGCCCCTGCACAACCTGCGAACCGATGACTGGGGCGGCACGCCCGAGAAGCGTCGGCGTTTTGTGTTGGCGGTCTACCGCGCGATGCGCCATGCTGTGGGCCCGGCCTTCCCGGTTGGCATCAAACTCAATTCCGCGGATTTTCAGCGCGGCGGCTTCAGCGAAGAAGAGTCCCTGGACACCATCCGCGCCTTGGCCGACGCTGGCATCGACCTGATCGAGATATCGGGTGGAACCTATGAGGCGCCGGCCATGACCGGCGTCAAGACCCGAGACCAGCCGGTCAAGCACAGTACGCGCCAGCGCGAGTCCTATTTTCTGGCTTTTGCCGAGAAGGCCCGCAAGATCGTCAAGACGCCGCTGGTGGTGACCGGTGGATTTCGCACGGCCGCCGGTATGGCGCAAGCCGTCCGCTCTGGCGCCGTCGATATGGTGGGCCTGGCGCGCGCGCTGGCGATGGAACCCGATCTGCCCAACAAGCTGCTTTTAGGGAAAGACGCCGCTTACCAGGTCAAGCCGATCACGACCGGCATCAAGGCCATCGACAAGATGGGCATTCTGGAGATCAACTGGTATACCGGGCAACTCAAGCGCATTGGCAACGGCCAGCCGCCCAAGCCCAGCGAATCCGGGCTGTGGGTCATTGCCAAGCTGGCCTGGCACATGGTGTTCATCGGCAAAAAACGCGTGCCCACGAAGTTGCGGGTCGGCTGAATTTGGCGGAAGCGGTGAGAATCAACAGTAGTCCAGATGGACTATTGGTGAAATCAGCCATTGAATGCATAGTGCAGCAAATAGTTAAATTCCGCCGATTCAACAACAAGACATCTGACGCGACTATTGACCACCTTTTTTTCGCGACGGCTGGGTCTCCTGCCTGGCCATGTCTAGCTGAGCTCAAAAAATTAGATGCAGCACGCCAATTCTCCAACTGAAACTTTGACTCAACGAGGCGCCGACCGGATCGAAAGTGCGTTACCTTTGACCATTGGTAGCTCCCATGCTTTTACCCAAAACATCAGTGCCACTGGTGTATTTTTTGAGACTGAAGAAGATCAGACTCCCGGTTCAACCGTTAGCTTCAGTGTCGAATTCCTGATAGACGGCCAGAAGTTCAACCTGGTTTGCGAAGGGCAAGTCGTGAGGGTCGAGCCGCGTGGCACACGAATTGGTGTTGCGGCACAACTGACCAGCTCTTTTCTTGAGGTAGCTTGATTACGCTGAACCCTGCGTCATGAAATACGTGTGGGTGTCGCCTGGCCGGCGGGCGCTCTGACCCTCACTGCGTCTCACCTGCCGTGACGGCACCGCCGGCGTCCAAATGTGTTGGATCAGTGTTCATTCACCGTGGAGCGAACGCTCCGGTCCATTCGCCTGATCGCGCAACAACTCCAATATCTTTTCTTGTGGCAAAGGCTTGTGATACAGGTAGCCCTGCATGATGAGGCAGCCGGCATTTTCCAGGTAGCGTTCCTGCATCCGCGTTTCAACGCCCTCCGCGACCAGGTTCAGATTCAAGCCCTTCGCTATCGAGATGATGGCCAGCACGACCGGACATGGCGTACTTTCATTCTGGATCTCCATCACAAAAGAGCGATCAATCTTGATGGTGTGAATCGGGAACCGGTGCAAATACGACAACGAAGAATAGCCTGTTCCAAAGTCATCAATGGCAACGCTGACGCCGAGCTGGCACAGTTTATTGAGCTGTTCGATCGCGTTCTGCGGGTTATGGATGCAGATGTTCTCGGTCACCTCGACTTCGATCTGGGCCGGTGCGATCTGGTGACGCGCGAGCGCGCTCCTGAGCTTATCAAAGAAGTCCCCGCGATCCAGGTATTGTGGAGAGAGATTCAATGACATCCGCACGGGCTCGCCACCGGCTGCATTCCAGGCAACAAGGTCTAGGCAAATGGCCTCCAGCATCCAGTCGGTGATGGGAATAATGAGACCGTTTTCCTCGGAAAATGGCAGGAAATCTCCAGCGCCCAATAATCCCCGCTCGGGATGGTTCCAGCGCATCAAGGCCTCCGCACCGATTGTCTTGCGCGTCTTGGCATCGACTTGCGGTTGGTAATACATCTCCAACTCACCCTGTTCCAACGCCACTCTCAGACTATGCTCCAGCGCAATTTTCTGGAAGGACGCATCCAGCATTGAATGCTCAAAAAATGAGTGGCCGTTCTTGCCCTCGGCCTTCATCTGGTACATCGCAATATCGGCGTTTCTGATCAGCTCGTCGACGGATTCGCCGTCGTCCGGATAAACCGCGATACCGATACTTGCCGAGATATGGACTGATTGTCCCGCGAGTTGGAACGGCAACTGCAAACACTTCAGAAACTTTTCTGCAATCAATACGGCATCGTCTCGACCGCTCAGCGCTGGCAGCACCACCGTATATTCGTCGCCCCCAAATCGCGCCAGCGTGTCGCCACTGCGCAGGCAGGCCTTGAGGCGTTGGCTCGCCTGCTGCAGCAGCTTGTCGCCAACGCCGTGCCCCAAGGTGTCGTTAACCAACTTGAACCGATCAAGGTCAAGGAACATGACGGCCAAACTGGCGCCATTGCGTTTGGCCTGCAGCACGGCCAGCCCCAACCGGTCCTTGAACAACAGCCGGTTCGGCAGGTCGGTCAAAGTGTCGTGATAGGCTTGGTAGCTGATCAACTCGTCAGCCCGCTTGCGATCGCTAATGTCGCGAGCCACGCCGTAGGTGCCAAAGCGTTCTGGGCGGCTCAAATCAGGTTCCGGTGACTCCGCTTGGGCGCCAACGGCAATGGTCATGAGTTCATGTATGAACGTGCGTGCTTCGCCGTCAGCATCACGCGACTTGAACCGCAGCTCGACATTTCGAGACCGACTGCCCTCGTTGCGCCTTTCCTTGAACACATAATTTGCCCGCGCCAGGTCTTCCTCGTGAATAAGCTCGGAATAATGCTTGCCGATCAGCTCACCGCAACTGAAATTCAGCAGCTTGTGCACCCGGTCGTTCACAAAAGAAAAGCGGCCTTCATGATCCAGCGTGTAAATGATGTCGGGCGAGCTATCGACTAAATACCGGTATTTCCGCTCAGAACTTTCCAGTTGCCAAGCGATGCGCCGGTTTTCGGCCTGTAGTCGGCGATGCTGCAAGGCGTTATCGACGGTCTTGAACAGTTCTTCCGGGGTGTAGGGCTTGCGCAGGTAATCGTAAGCCCCTCGTTTAAGCGCACCAATCGCGGCCTCGATCCCACGGTCACCACTGGTCACGATCACGTTCGATTGCATTTGCCGGGCGTTCATGAAATCCATGATCTCGTGACCGCCGATGTCGGGCATACGCAAATCCAGAAATACCAAATCAAACGCGCCTTGGCTGAGATAGCGTATCGCCTCGCTGCCGCTGGCGGCGCAAGTCAGGACAAAATTCCGGCTCTTGAGCAAGCCGCTCAGGCTGCTGAGCATTCTTGGTTCGTCGTCAACCAGAAGCACCTCGGCAGGCGCGTCAGCCACAGCGGGCGCAAGCCCGTCGTGAGCCGAAAAAAACAAACTGGGGCGGCTCAAGCCGGCAGTGGCCATGTCATCGATATCGGCCCTCATGCTGCGGCCTTCGTAGCTATCGCAGCGGCATCCTGCGCCGCTGCGTCCCGTACCGGCAAGAGAATTTCAAAAATCGTGCCCGCCGGGGTGCTTCGGCAACTGATCAAGCCATTGAGCCTTTTCACCAGGCCGTGAACAATGCTTAGACCAATGCCACGATTGGGGCCGGCCTTGTTGCTGCGCACCGGAGTAAAAAGCTTTGCCTGCATGTCGGCCGGGATGCCAGCCCCGTCATCCTGTATACACAACTCAAAATACTCGCGGCCATCACGATGGACGCGGCCATTGTTTTTGATTTCGATGTGTCCCCCCTTGGGTAGCGCTTCGACGGCATTTTTCAGTAAATTGACCAAGATCTGCTTGAGGATGTCAACCGAGCCATCGATCTCGGCCCGACTTTCCGGCATCTGTGCCTTGATCTGGACTGAGGCTGGCAAGAATTTACTCTCACGGAACAAGCGCACCAGATCACTGACGACCCGGTTGATCTCAGTAACGCCAGCTTGAACTTTTCGAGTGGCACCGGCAAATTCGCTCATGATGTTGCCAACGCGGTCAATTTCTTCATTCAGAATCGACAACTCCTCGGTTACCGACTCTTGTCGGGTCAACTTGTCGTCCAGGACGCCGAGATAGTTTTTGATGATCGCCAGCGGGTTGTTGACCTCGTGTGCCACACGGCGCGAGCTGTCACGATAGTCCTCCTTCAAACTAGCAATGCGTTGCACGACTTCGCTGCGATCACGGCTAGCCCCAGCCAGCGCTGTGGCCGCCTGTGCGCCAAAGGACTGCAAAAATCGCTCGTGGCCCTTCAAATCAGGCAGTCGCCATGTCGCCACGCCGCCCACCAGCACGCCCAGGCACTGTGACCCGTTCACAAGGGGCACGCAGACCAGGCATTGCACATCAAAGATGCGAAGCAGCTGATCTTCAAGAAGGCTGAGAAGACCATGATCGCGTTCCAGAAAAGCCGCACGCCGCTGCAGTGCAGACGCCGCAATAGCGCCGCCTGAAGTCAGTGGAATGGTGAAACCGGACAGCCTTTGACGATGCTCGTCGACCGAAACGCCGACCAGCGCCTGCCCGCTTGCGTTCATCAACAAGATCACCGTATCTTCCAGGTGGAAAAGGATGCGCGCGTTTTGCCGGACCACATTGAGCAGCTGGGCCTGCCCGGGTTGGCGCGCATACGACTGGCCAAGCTCTGACAGCAATGCGATGTTGCGCACTTGATCGGTCAATTGTTTCTGAGCTGCGTCGGGCACCGGCGCGGCTGCCGCAGTTGCGCGGACTACCGGTGTCACCGCGTCATCAACGCGAGACAAATCCACTCCCAGGTATTCGGCCGCCTTCTTCACTTGCGCTTCGGCGCCCTGAACCATAGCCAACAGGTCCTCCATCCCAAGCCCGCAAAGCGCACCCGCATCTGCGGCCAGGGGCAGCGCAGGGGAATGGTTGCTGAGCCGATCCGCGAGATGGACGATACGAATCAGGGGATGGGCGGCCTCAAGGCGGGCCGCAGTTTCGTGGTGGTAAAGAATGCTGTCGGCCATGAAGGAGTCGAGGTCCCAGCGCTCAACCAACCAGGCACCGGCCTCGGCATGAGAAATCGCAAGCGTGCGCTGTTCAGCCACGCAAAGATTTTCATTGTCTTGCAGCAAGAAATCTGCCGCGTATTCATTGGGCGCTGCGGCCAGCAAAGCCAGACGTCCGACATCATGCAGCAGCCCTGCAAGGTAGGCCTCTTCGGCCTGGGGATAGCTCATTTTTTGCGCTATCTCACGCGCCATGACGGCTGCGGTGAGCGAGTGCTTCCAGAAACGACGCAGATCCGTGCTGCCAGCATGAGGGAATCCATTGAATGTCTGAAACACAGACTCGCTGATAACCAGGGTCTTGATCATGTCGGCCCCCAGCACGTTCAACGCCTGCAGCAGCACCACCTTTGGGCCGCCGCGGTGGTAGGCGGCGCTATTGGCAACGCTCAGCACCTTGCTGGCCATCGCCGCATCGTTGCCGATCAGCTTGGCTAGTTCCGCCATGCCCGCGTCGTCGGCCTGACAAAGCTCGATCAACTTGAGCAGAATCTGCGGCATCGACGGCAGGCGCGCCACCAATAGGCGGTTGCGAATATCCTGGTTTTCTTGGAACATTTTTGCTGATGCTATCAACCATGAATCGTCAGACAGTGCTAGCGCAACGAAAGTCAGAAACCACTGGTATGCCTAGAGCAATGAATCAATGATTTCAAACTTTTGTGACGCGGGAACTGCCCCCCTGCAATTCAAAGCCAAACAAGTTATTAACTTTTATCAATATAACATCACGTTACAAATAGTAAAAGCGATTCTCACTATACGGGAATGAAAAGTGGTGTTTATCGGTCACATTAGCGCGGTCAGGCAGTTGCCACCTCGGCTGAGCTCAAACTGGATCGACTGACCGCCGTTTGTGGCCCAGGATGGTGCGAACGGACTATTGCAGCAACGCCAGACCGTGAGGCAGAATCAACAAGGATAAGCGTTGTGCCATGCGCATGGCTTTTGTCGAATATTTTGAGGCACTTCATCCAGATGCATTCCAATTTCGCTCAATTTGAGCCCGACGTCGAAGCACTGGGCTTGGTAAGTGATTTCGTCAACGAGTTCATTGACGTGGTCAAGACAGAGTCCGCGTTTGAAGCGTTCACTGCCCAAGAAACGGAGACGCTCACCGAGTACATGGAGTGTTTTGGCGTGCCAACACAGTCAACCGTCATGCGTGAAGGCACTGAGGTAGAGTTTCTTGCCATCCTGGTGACGGGCGCTGCCAATATCCTCAAGGGCTACCAGGGAGGTCAGAAAGTCGTCCATCAGGTCAAGCCTGGCGAATTCGTCGGCGAAACGGTTTTGTTTGACGGCCAGAAGCGCTTTGCGAGTTGCGTAACCACCCAGCCCAGCGATTTTGCCGTGCTCTCTAGTAGCAGTCTGAACGCCTTGCTGGCCGATCATCCTCAATTGGCCAACAAATTTTTGCTGATGTTGCTGCGCCTGACAAGTTCCAGATTGCAGAAATCAACAATCTTCATGTTGCCCGGCCTGCGCGACGATCTGGTGTAAGCGTCGAAGCCATCAGGCCAGGCTGCCATCGGGACACTCCCAATGTGGAGTAGTCCAAATGGACTATAGGCGTCAGCGCCGTTTCTACGTACGATGTTTGGCTAGCGACTTCATCCACCGAGTCCTGCCTGCCGACGCGGCAGACCAAAATATATTAGAAACGCCTTGATGCAGACCTCACCCAAAACGCTGGCGCTTGCCGCGCGCCAATCAGGCGGTTTTACCTTGATTGAGTTGGTGATGGTGATCGTCATTCTTGGAATTCTCGCGGCTGTGGCCATGCCCAGGTTTGTTGACCTCGCGTCCGACGCCCAGACCGCCGCAACCCAAGGCGTTGCGGGGGCCATCTCCTCTGCCTCTTCAGTCAATTACGCGGCGCGCAAGATCAATCTCGCCAACGGAGCAGCAGTCACCCAATGCGCTAGCGCTAACGCCTTGCTCTCAGGAGGCTTGCCGTCCGGCTACTCGATGGGGTCGGCTTTTCTTCCGATCCTCATTGGTGCTGATGTGACGCTGCCATGTACCGTCACCGGCCCCAGCAGCACTTCGGCTACAGCCTTCCTCACCGGCATACTTTAAGCGGGAAAACCTATGAACCGTCTCACCAAGATCATGGTCCCGTTGATTGGCTTGCTTTTGTCTTTTGTGACCGGCGCTGCCAGCGCAAGTATCGACTTTCAAGATGTCGCTTCAATGGTTGGACCTGTATCGGGCAACATCGTTAGCAATGGTTATGTTTTTTCCACCAATGGCAGCAATATTGGCAGCCACATTGTTTCCGACTTGATCGTGACCCCAGACACGGCGCAAGTATCAATGGGCTCAAGCAACGCAAGCTTGCGCCTGGAATACGCTGCCACCCCGGGTTACACCGAGTCTTTCGCCTCGGTTTTCGGGTCGCTATTCAACTTGACCAGCATTGACATGGGTGGGGGCTACCGTTTTGGCCCTGGCACAGATGTATCCATCACCGGGGTGCGCTCAGATTACTCAACCGTCTCACAGCAGTACACACTGCTGCCTGCCAGCTTTACCACCTATGTTCTCAGTGGATTCACCAACCTTAAATCAGTCACTTTGGGCAGTGCCGGACTAGGCTACGTTGCCGTGGACAACATTGTCACATCGCCAGTGCCTGAGCCCGAAACCTACGCCATGCTGCTGGCTGGCCTGGGCCTGATCGGTGCCTTGGTCCGGCGTCAAACCCGCGCAAAGAACTCGTTAGATTAGTCCAAACGGACTATTGAAAGAGCTTGATGCTCAACCTAAACTTGCTTCAACTTAACAAGGGGGCGTCAATCATGAAAAGTATTTTTGCTGCAGTTGCACTGGTGACCGCAACCGCGTCTGCGCTTGCTACCCCTGTCAATCTGATCACCAACGGTGGCTTTGAAGCAAATGCTCTTGCCTTCGATGGCTACACGATAGTCAACGCCGGTACAAGCGGCATCACTGGCTGGACCGTAGGCGGAGCGTCAGTCGACTTGATCAAGGGCGGGTACGGAGCTATCACGGGCACCAGTGTCGACATGCTCGGCACGCCGGGTCCGGGGTCGTTGACGCAATCCTTTGGGACTGCGTCGGGGCAACAATATCTGCTCAGCTTTGACTTATCGAGCAACGGTGGCGGCGGCGGCGGATCGGGATTGCTCGGGGTCAGCCTGAACGGTGGGGCGGCAGTGGACTTCAACGGTTCGACTAACTTCACATCCCACACATTGAATTTCACAGGTACCGGTAATCCGTTCGCTTTGACGTTCACTAGTGCCGCAAGCGGTTACTCAGGTGCTGTCCTCGACAACGTGTCAGTCACCGCCGTCCCGGAGCCCGAAACCTACGCCCTGATGTTGACTGGCCTGGGCTTGATGGGCGCCATTGCTCGCCGCCGCAAGAGCAAGCAAGGCTGATACTTTTCAGCGCGACGATTCAACGGGAGCTTGGGCTCCCGTTTTGCTTTGGGTGCGCCGCAAATGGCGTTGGATGATCCCGCAGGTCGAGTCAGCCTCCTGCAGGTCGCCTTACGCAGCGGCCGCAAAGGCATCGACAAGGGTGGTGTTCGTCGTCGGACTTGCTAGTCCGAACGGACTATTGCGTGGCATGCACCGCCAAATCGACAATATGACCAACTATACGAACCTATCAAGGGATTACGCATGACGAAAATATATTGGCTGGCCGCACTCCCGCTGGCTTTGACTGCCAGTCTTGCCATGGCTGGCCCCGTGAGCGGCAACGTTACCTTTGTTAAGCCTGATACAGGCACAGTCGGCGGAACCGTTCAATACCTCAACACGCTGCCCGCAAGCGTTGGCAATAACAACATCAATGTCAACGACACCATTTTTGCGTTCGGCGAGCAGCAGTCTGTTGCCTTTGGGACAGCGCCCACGTTTAACTTTGGTGCAACCCCTACCAGCATGGACAAGCTGGTTTCAAGCTACCTGATCTATTTTGATCCTCGGGTGAGCCAGCGGATCAAAGCGACTCTGAGCTTCACGGATACGATTTTGGGCGGCTACTTTCTCACGGGCACTGTCGACACAACCAAGAAAGGTGTGTTTACATCCGGAACCGGTTTGCGCGGCAGCCAGGACAATTTTGGGCTCACGTCCGGCGTGACCTACAACATTGTTTCGGCAACCGGTCTTGAGTCGCTCGACAGGAGCGCGAGTCATTTTGCGCTCACGGGCACGAACACGCTTTCCCTCGACTGGACTGCAAGCAACCCCGGCGACTACATCCGCGTGATTACAGCTGCCCCTCTTGCTGTCGTTTCCAGCGTCCCCGAGCCCGAAACCTACGCCATGATGTTGACTGGCCTGGGCCTGATGGGCGCCATTGCTCGGCGCCGCAAAAGCAAGCAAGGCTGATACTTTTCAGCGCAGTGATTCAACGGGAGCTTCGGCTCCCGCTTTGCTTTGGGTGCGCCGCAAATGGAGCTGTGCGATCCCCCGCAGGTCAAACCAGCCTCTTGTAGGTTGGCTTGGCGCAGCCTAAGCTGACAGGCGATGGTGGCGCCAAGTCCATGTCAGGTTGCACCCATTGGGCTAGCCAGATCTGGGGGCAGGGCGGCATACTCTTTGTGCGATGCAGCGGCTGTGCGGGTGAGCTCGTTATGGGTAGATGCCACAAACGCAAACGGGAGCCAAAGCTCCCGTCTGAGATTAAAACCGAAGCCCGGTATCAAGCGGCTAACTTGCCCAGCGTCTTGCGTCTGCGGGTCACGAATCCAACGATTCCGAGGCCAGCGAGCATCATGCTCAGCATTTCGGGCTCAGGCACAGCGGTCACGTTGGCAACGATGCTGCCCGAGTTGTCATAGTTGTTTGAATCAAAATAGAACAACTTCAAGGTGCCGGTGCTTGCTGCCGTGCCGGCGTAGTTGGTGCCAATCTTGAAAAAGCTGCCACTGTCGATTTGGCCTACCAAAGTTCCGTAAGCCGAAGTCAGTCCATTTTGAGAATAAGTTCCCCAATCTTGACCAATCAGCGTGCCAGGGCCGACGCTAGAGAAAGATGCGAGCACCTCAGAGTCCATGCCAACAGAGTAGGTCAGACTATGAGTCAAACCATCAGCATCTGACCAGCGCGGAAGAGGACCCGAGCTCCAGAGATCAGTAGTGGGTGCAGTCACGGAGAAGCTTTGACCAGCGGTCAAGGCGAAAGAGCCGGCACCTGAGCCACCCATCGTGCTGTTGGCGAAGGCGTCAACGGTGACGGCTGTGGCCATAGCGGCAGAAGCTGACGCAGCAATTGCAACCGCCGCCAAAATTTGATTCAACTTCATCAGGTATCTCCTAAAACTGTGGATCGATCAGATTGATATCTCTGCCTTTGGCCGAATCATAAATGCCTGACCCGAGGCCTGCAATAGTCTGAATGGACTAATCCCCGGTGCGCCCCGCCTGCTCAAGACTGGGGGCTGTGGCAGCAGTGAGCCAGAAAGATCCGCCTCAACTGATAGTCCGATCGGACTATTGATCGCAGCCTCTGCCCCACATAGACTTGCCTCAACTTAACAAGGGAGAGTCGCTCATGAAAAGAATTCTTGCTGCCGTTGCGCTGGTCACGGTAGCCGCGTCGGCATTCGCTTCTGGCAATCTGCTCATCGACGGCGGTTTTGAGGCTCCTTCAACAACCGGGGACTACACAACGATTTCCGCCAGCGGCGGTTTAGGCGCATGGACGGTTAATTCGGGAAGCGTTGATCTCATCCACAGCTACTGGGCGCCTTCAGAGGGCCTGCAAAGTCTTGACCTGAACGGTGCAGAGGCTGGGAGCATTTCCCAGTCGTTTGCGACCGGGATTGGCCAGACTTACAACGTGACTTTTAGCATGGCAGGCAACCCTGACCAGCCGTCTGCAAAAAGCATCGACGTTGGCGCGAATGGCGTCCACACCTTCAGCTTTGACAGCACGGGCCAGACCAAGGCCAATATGGGTTGGGTTACAAAGAGCTTTACCTTCGTGGCGAATGACAGTTCCAGCACCTTGTCTTTCGCCGGCAGCCCAAGCAATAGTTATTACGGCGCTGCGCTGGACAATATTTCGGTCACCGCCGTCCCCGAACCCGAAACCTACGGCATGCTGCTGGCTGGCTTGGGCATGATGGGCGCAATTGTTCGTCGCCGCAAGAGCAAGCAAGGCTGATACTTTTCAGCGCGACGATTCAACGGGAGCTTCGGCTCCCGTTTTGCTTTGGGTGCGCTACAAACGCCACTGCATGATCCTGCAGGTCGGCTTAGCGCGGCGCAAGCCGAACTGGTGGACGATTTGTAGCGCGGCGATCTGATCAAAGGCGGTGGCGAAGATGCGCGATTTACTCGGTTGTCAATGACGATTATCAAACCCAGCAGACCCTCCGATTAATCCGAATGGACTATATGCATCTCTCTGCATAGCGCGCACACTGACAATCAGTTTCGATGAAATGGTTATTCATGCTGTCGTCGAGCGGCCTGGCGCAACCCTCTAGCCAGGGTGCGAATCACGTTAACTGAATGAATGCTGTTTTGGACTGATGGCGCCAATGTCCTAACTTCGAATACCTTATGCGCTCTTTAAACTTCACCGCATGAAAAGGGGATAACAGAATGAGCAAAAATCTAAAGAAAATCGCCACTGCAACAATTGTTGCTGCAGGTCTGGCGATGGGCGCGGCGGCCGCAAGTGCACAGTCATCGCAGCAATGGAATGAGACCGGTGTCGGGTCATTCGACGCAATAGGTATGGTACTAACTTCTGGTTCAACCTTTAGCTTCCCAGGTATGACTTTGGACAGTGGTACGACAAACTGGTCTCAGCTAAATAACTCGACTATGGCGTTCGCGACGTTCGACCCAACATCGAATTTGACATTTACTTCCTGGACTGCTACAGGACCCGCTAATACAGCCATGGATTTTTACGCATGGAATGGGAATACGCTTGCCGAAGGCGTCCATTGGAATGGGACTGCTGTTGACGGTCTTGCGGCTTCGTTGACGCGGGCGCAAATGGTCGCCGCCGTCCCCGAGCCCGAAACCTACGCCATGCTGCTGGCTGGCTTGGGCATGATGGGCGCCATTGCTCGTCGCCGCAAGAGCAAGCAAGGCTGACATTTTCAGCGCGACGATTCAACGGGAGCTTCGGCTCCCGTTTTGCTGTGGGTTGGTCACTACGGTGTCAGAGTGTTCTAGGCCTGTAGCCCCCGCAGAAACTGCATAAGTAGCTACTTAATCAATAGCAAATCAAGCAGCCAAACCCCGACTAGCTACAACCTCCAAACCCGAATCCCCGCCTGCTCCAGGCTGGCGGCGTCGAAGCTGGCTTTGACGTCAATAAAGCAGCCGCCCTTGATCAGCTTTTGCTTGAAGTCTTCGGCGGGCAGGGCGGCAAACTGCTTGTGCGACACAGCCGCGACGATGGCGTCGGCGCGGGGGAGATCGTCCCAGGCAAACAAGCGCACGCCGTACTCGTGCATGGCCTCTTCGCCGTCGGCATACGGGTCGTGCACAAACACCTCCACGCCGTACGTCTTGAGCTCGTTGATCACGTCGGCAACCTTCGAGTTGCGCAAATCGGCACAGTTCTCTTTGAACGTGAGCCCCAGCACATTCACCCGCGCGCCCTTGACGTAGCTGCCCGCGGCAATCATCTGCTTGATGGTCTGCTCGGCAATGAACTTGCCCATGCCGTCGTTGATGCGCCGCCCCGCCAGGATCACCTGCGGGTGGTAGCCCAGCATGTCGGCCTTGTGCGTCAGGTAGTAAGGGTCGACGCCGATGCAATGGCCGCCCACCAGACCCGGCTTGAACTTCAAAAAGTTCCACTTGGTGCCGGCCGCTTCCAACACTTCGGTGGTGTCGATGCCGATCTTCTCGAAGATGATCGACAACTCGTTCATCAACGCAATGTTCAAGTCGCGCTGCGTATTCTCGATCACCTTGGCGGCCTCGGCAGCCTTGATGCTGCTGGCGCGGTGCACGCCGGGCTCGACGATCATCTCGTAGAGCTTGGCAACCGTGTCCAGCGTCTCGGGTGTGTCGCCACTGACGATCTTCAGAATCTTCGTCAGCGTGTGTTCCTTGTCGCCGGGGTTGATGCGCTCGGGGCTGTAGCCGACAAAGAAATCCTGCTTCCACTTCATGCCCGATTCGCGCTCGAGCACCGGGATGCACACC
>JBBQQX010000015.1:0-47428 GCA_038215405.1 Burkholderiales bacterium | reverse complement strand
TTGGCCGCGCCGATGGTGGACCGGCTGAAATTGACCCCTGAGGTGATCGAAACTTGCGCCCAGGGCTGCGAGCAGCTGGCCAGCATGGCGGACATCATTGGCGAGATCACGGCGCTGCGCCAGCAACCCAGCGGCATTCGCGTCGGGCAGATGAGGGTGCCGATCGGCGTGTTCGCCATGATCTTCGAGAGCCGCCCCAACGTGACGATCGAGGCGGCCAGCCTGTCGATCAAGAGCGGCAACGCCTGCATCCTGCGCGGCGGCTCCGAGGCGATTGACTCGAACATGGCGCTGGCCAAACTGGTGCAGCAGGCGCTCACAGACAGTGGCCTGCCTCTGGAGGCGGTGCAACTGGTGCAAACCACCGACCGCGCCGTGGTGGGCCAGCTCATCACCATGGCGCAGTATGTCGATGTGATCATCCCGCGCGGTGGCAAGGGTTTGATCGAGCGCATCAGCCGCGACGCCAAGGTGCCAGTCATCAAGCACCTCGATGGCAACTGCCACACTTACGTGGACGACCCGTGCGACATCGCCATGGCGGTGCGGGTGGCCGACAACGCCAAGACCAACAAATACAGCCCGTGCAACGCCACCGAGAGCCTGCTGGTGGCGCGCGCCGTGGCGGCCGAGTTTTTGCCCCTGATTGGCCGGGTCTACGCCGCCAAGGGGGTGGAGATGCGGTGCGACCCCGAGGCACTCGCTATATTTAAAGAAAATGAGCCTCTAGCCCGCGTGGACAATGACTATATAGCTATAAATTCAGAAGTAACACGCAAGCCGACGCTGGTGTTGGCACAGGAGTCGGACTGGTTCGAGGAATACCTGGCGCCGATCATCAGCATCAAGGTGGTGGCCGGTGTCGACGAGGCCATTGCCCATGTCAACCAGTATTCGAGCCATCACACCGATGCCATCCTGACGCGCGACCACATGCATGCCCAGCAGTTCTTGCGTGAGGTCGATTCCGCCAGCGTCATGGTCAACACCAGCACGCGCTTTGCCGACGGTTTTGAATACGGTCTGGGGGCCGAGATCGGCATTTCGACCGACAAATTTCACGCCCGTGGCCCGGTCGGGATCGAAGGCCTGACCTCGCTAAAGTACGTGGTGCTGGGCGACGGCGAATTACGCGCTTAAACTCGCGGGCTTGCGGGTGGCGCTTGCACCGGTCTCAAAGCCACAGGACATTGCTCGTTGATGACCATCGCGCCGAATGTTCAAACGCGATTGCTGGGTTGTTGAGTCAGACTTCATATCTAAAATTGTGACCCCTAAGAATTAAACAAAGACCGTATGGTTCCAAATCTCGTCACTGCACTCACCGGCCCGATCAATGAACTGGAGCAGCGTGTGCTCGACTCCATGCCGGCCATCGAGCGCTGGTTCCGGCTGGAGTGGATGGAGCACACGCCGCCGTTCTACAGTTCGGTCGATGTGCGCAATGCCGGTTTCAAGCTTGCGCCGGTTGACACCAATCTGTTCCCCAACGGCTGGAACCACCTGACGCCCGAGATGCTGCCACTGGCGGTGCAGGCCGCCATGGCCGCGATCGAGAAGATCTGCCCGGAAGCGCGCAACCTGCTGGTCATTCCCGAGAACCACGCCGGCAGCAGCTCTTACCTCGCCAGTCTGGCCCAGCTGCAGCGCATTTTCAACATGGCCGGCCTGAATGTGCGCCTGGGTTCGATTGACCCGGCGATCAAGAAAACCACCGTCATGGCCTTGCCCAATGGCGACTCGATCACGCTGGAGCCGGTCATTCGCGGCAAGCGCCGTCTGGGCGTGAAAGACTTTGACCCGTGCACCATTTTGCTCAACAACGACCTCAGTGCGGGCGTTCCCGGCATCCTGGAAGAGGTTTACGAGCAATACGTGCTGCCGCCCTTGCATGCCGGTTGGAGCACCCGGCGCAAAAGCACCCACTTCAAGTGTTATGAGGAAGTGGCCAAGCGCATGGGCAAGTTGCTGGGGATCGATCCCTGGCTGATCAACCCGCTGTCTGAAAAAAGTGGCGCGGCCAATTTGGCCCAGGGCGTCGGCCTGGAATCCCTGAGCACCCAGGTGGATGCCTTGCTCACCAAGATTCGTCGCAAGTACAAAGAGTACGGCATCAAGGAAAAGCCCTACGTCGTGCTCAAGGCGGACAATGGCACCCACGGCATGGGCATCGTGACCGTGCGCGACGCCAAGGAACTGCCTGCTCTGAGTTTGCAGGCGCAACACCAGGGCGGCAGCACGCGCGCTGCGCAGGCGCCGCACGACATCCTGGTCCAGGAAGGGGTGCTGACCAAGGAGCGCATGAATGACGCGGTCGCCGAGCCCGTGATCTACATGATGGATCGCTACGTGGTCGGCGGTTTCTACCGCATCCATGCCGGTCAAGGTGCCGATGAAGACTTGAGCGCACCGGGCGCGGATTTCGTCCCCTTGGCCTTTGAGCACAGCACCCACATGCCACAGCCCGGCGTGCGCCCCGGGGCCAGCGCCCCGAACCGCTTCTATATGTATGGCGTGGTGGGGCGCCTGGCGATGCTGGCCGCCAGTTACGAGCTCGAAGCGACCGATCCCGAGGCCGAGGTCTACGACTGAGAGCAACCCTTGACAGCTAGAAAATCCTCCCTTTCGGCGTTGACGCTGGGCGCCATCGGCGTGGTTTATGGCGACATCGGCACCAGCGTGCTGTATGCCATGAAAGAAGTGTTCGGCTCCGGCCATGTGCCGTTCACCACGGACAATGTGTACGGCATTTTGTCGATCTTCTTCTGGACCTTGACCATTATTGTCTCGCTCAAGTACGTCACTTTGGTGCTGCGGGCTGACAACAACGGCGAAGGCGGCCTGATTGCGATGCTGGCGCTGGCCTCACAATCGGTCAAGGACAAGCCCGCGCTGCGCAAAGTGTTGCTGTTGGTGGGTGTTTTCGGCACCTGCCTGTTTTATGGCGATGGTGTCATCACGCCGGCGATCTCGGTGCTGTCGGCCGTCGAAGGCCTGGAGGTGGTGTCGCCCGCCTTCAAGAAATACGTGATCCCGCTCACGCTGATCATTCTGTTTGGCCTTTTTTGGGTGCAAAAGCGTGGCACCGCGGGCATTGGCAAGTTTTTTGGCCCGTTGACCGTGGTTTGGTTCGCATGTATTGCCGTGTTGGGCCTGGTGCAAATTGCCACTCACCCCACCATTTTGTGGGCCGTCAGCCCGCACTACGCGCTGGGCTTCATCTGGCGTCAGCCCGGTATCGCTTTCATCATACTGGGCGCGGTGGTGTTGTGCGTGACTGGGGCCGAGGCGTTGTATGCCGACCTGGGCCATTTCGGCAAGAAGCCGATCAGGCTGGCCTGGTTTGCCGTCGTCATGCCCGCGCTGGTACTCAACTACTTCGGCCAGGGCGCCTTGCTGCTCAACAGACCGGACGCCGTGACCAACCCGTTCTTTCTGATGGCGCCTGAATGGGCCCTGTTACCGCTGGTCGGCCTGGCCACGCTGGCGACCGTGATTGCGTCGCAGGCTTTGATCTCTGGTGCGTTCTCGGTGACCAAGCAGGTGATTCAGCTGGGCTATCTGCCGCGCCTGAATATTGTTTACACCAACGTGAAGGAGGCTGGCCAGATCTACTTGCCGTTCGTGAACTGGGGTCTGTTCGTGACCATCGTGCTGGCGGTGATGATCTTCAAGTCCTCGAGCAACCTGGCGGGGGCTTATGGCATTGCGGTTTGCACCGACATGCTGATCACCACCATCCTGACCTTCTTTGTGATTCGTTACAGTTGGAAATACCCCTTGGCGCTGTGTATTGGCGCGACCAGTTTCTTCTTTGTCGTCGACTTTGCGTTCTGGGCCTCGAACCTGCTGAAATTGTTTGACGGCGGCTGGTTCCCGCTGCTCATTGGCGGGGCGATTTTCATCCTCATGATCACCTGGAAAGAGGGTAGGCGCCTGCTCAACGACAAATTGCGCGCGGATGCGATCGACCTGAGCAGTTTTCTGGAAGCGGTGTTTGTCAGTCCGCCCGTGCGGGTGGAAGGCACGGCCGTGTTCCTGACCGCCGAGGCGGGCACGGTACCCAATGCCATGCTGCACAATCTCAAGCACAACAAGGTGCTGCACGCGAACAATCTGTTTGTCACGGTGCGCAACCACGAGGTGCCCTGGATCGGCCTGGCCAAGCGACTCGAGATCGAATCCCTGGGGCATGACTGCTGGCAGGTCACCATCAACTATGGTTTCAAGAATGACCCCAACATTCCCTGGGCACTGCAACACATGAAAGGCCGGGGTTGCGATCTCGATCCCATGACCACCAGTTATTTCCTGTCGCGCGACACCATCGTGCCGACCATTGGCAGTGGCATGTCGCAGTGGCGCGAGAAACTGTTTGCGCAGATGCACCACAATGCCAGTGGCGCCGCCGATTTCTTGCGCCTGCCCAATAATGCGGTGGTTGAGCTGGGTTCGAAAATCGAAATTTAAGACTTTGCGGGACAGACCGCCGTTACACGAAGTGAACAAGCTCTGTCCCCAACTGATCAAGGGTGTTTTTGCGGGACAGACCGTAGTTACACGAAGTGAACAAGCTCTATCCCCAACAAATCAACTAGCCCATGAACCTTCTTTTCATCACCGATCCACTCGAATCCTTCAAGATTTACAAGGACACCACCTTTGCCATGATGCGCGAGGCGCAAAAACGCGGTCATTGCGTCGCAGCCTGTGAGCCGCAGGACCTGATGTGGCAGCGCGGCGCCCGGGTCACCGCGCACGTGCGCGATATTGCGCTGACCGGGCAAGCTGATGCGTGGTTTGAGGTCCGCCAGACGCGCGCCGCGGCTTTGATGGACTTCGATGCGATCCTGATGCGCAAAGACCCGCCTTTTGATTCCGAGTTTTTCTACGCCACGCACCTGTTGGAACAGGCCGAGCGCGAAGGCGCCCGCGTGTTCAACAAGCCGGGCGCGCTGCGCGACCACCCGGAAAAGCTCGCCATCATGGAGTTCCCGCAGTTCATCGGGCCCACGCTGGTCACGCGCGACGAGGCCGACATCAAGCGCTTTCACGCCGAGCACCAGGACATCATCCTGAAGCCGCTCGACGGCATGGGCGGCATGGGCATCTTCCGCGTCGGGCCCGATGGCCTGAACCTGGGGTCGATTACCGAGACGCTTAACCGCCATGGCGCGCAGAGCCTGATGGTGCAGAAGTTCCTGCCCGAGATCGTGGACGGCGACAAGCGCGTCCTGGTGATTGGCGGCAAGCCGGTGCCTTACTGCCTGGCGCGCATTCCGCAAGGCGGCGAGGTGCGCGGCAACCTGGCGGCGGGCGGCAAAGGCGTGGCGCAGCCCTTGAGTGCGCGCGACCGATTCATTGCCGAGTCACTCGGGCCGATTCTGTCTGCAAGGGGCTTGCTGCTGATCGGGCTGGACGTGATTGGCGACAGCCTGACCGAGATCAACGTCACCAGCCCGACCTGCTTTCAGGAGATTTTTGACCAGACCGGCTTTGACGTGGCGGCCATGTTCATCGACGCGCTGGAGCAGGCCGCCCGCAGTTGACACGCGGGCTTGCAGCTCGAACCACTGCACTGCGCGATTTCGCCATCGACGAACACCAGCAGTTCGCCCTGCGTCATGGCGACCCAGTCTTCATCGGTCGTCAAGGGCTCGGTCACCACAATGGCCAGCCGGTCCAGCGCGCTGTTGAGGCTGGCCAGGTCCACGCTCACATCGTCATCTTTCAGGTGGACGGGCTTGAACGGGTGCTGGCGCAGGACGTAATGGAGCTGGGTGCTGGCATGCGCCCACAGGGCTTGGCCGTTGCTCAGCAAGAAATTGAAAGTGCCATGCCTGGCAATCTGCGGCACCAACTCGGCCAGCGTGCGGCCCTGTTCCTCAATACTGGGAACGCCGACATGCGACTTGGCCAGCTCCTGCAAGAGCCAGCAAAACGCCAGCTCGCTGTCGGTAGTGCCGACCGGGCGAAAACTGCCGTGCAGGCTGGGTGCATAGTCTTTCAGGTCGCCGTTGTGCGCAAAGACCCAGTAGCGGCCCCATAGCTCGCGCACGAACGGGTGGCAATTCTCCAGCGCCACGGCGCCCACGGTGGCTTTGCGCACATGGGCGATGACGTTGTGGCTCTTGATCGGGTAAGAGCGCAGCATCTTGGCAATGGGCGAGCTCGCGGCACCTTCCTTGTCGACGAAAAAGCGCACGCCCTTGCCGGGCTGGTCGGGCGTGGTGCTCTCGCTTTCGAAGAAGGCAATGCCCCAGCCGTCGCTGTGGTGGGCGGTTGAGCCGCCGCGTTGCGAAAAACCGGTGAAGCTCAGCGTTAGACTGGCGGGCAGATGGCTGTTCATTCCAAGCAATTGGCACATGGGCGCAGTTTACTGCGCGGCGCGTCAGTTCAAGCATGAGAGCGCCACAGACAAGGAGACATTTTGCATACCAATTTCAATCTTGACGAACATGTGGGGCCGGGCACGCGGCGCAACAAGGTGGTGACGGCGCAGGAGGCGGTGCGGCTGATTCATGACGGCGACACCGTGGCCACCAGCGGTTTCGTCGGCATCGGTTTCGCCGAGGAAATTGCCGTGGCGCTGGAAGCGCGTTTTCTGGCGAATCAGCGTGAAACCGGTGTCGGCGTTCCGGGCCAGCTGACGCTGGTCTATGCCGCCGGTCAGGGCGACGGCCAGAGCCGCGGCCTGAATCACTTTGGCCATGCCGGCATGGTGCGCCGCGTGGTCGGTGGTCACTGGGGCCTGGTGCCGGCGCTGCAAAAATTGGCAGTCGACAACGCGATTGAGGCCTACAACCTGCCGCAGGGCGTGATTTCCCATTTGTTTCGCGACATTGCCGCGGGCAAGCCCGGCACGCTGACGCACGTCGGACTCGACACCTTTGTCGATCCGCGCTTTGGCGGCGGCAAGATCAATGCCCGCACCACCGAAGAACTGGTGCGCCTGATGGAGATCGATGGCCGCGAGTATCTTTTTTACAAGGCCTTCCCGATCTCGGTCGGCATCATCCGCGCCACCACCGCCGACCCCGACGGCAACCTCAGCATGGAGCGCGAAGCGCTGACGCTTGAATCGCTGGCGATTGCCATGGCGGCGCGCAATTCGGGCGGCATCGTGATTGCCCAGGTCGAGCGCCTGGCCGAGCGCGGCACCCTGCACCCGCGCCAGGTGCGGGTGCCCGGCGTGCTGGTGGATGCGGTGGTGGTGGCGACTGACCCGGCGCACCACATGCAAACCTTTTCCGAACAGTACAACCCGGCCTATTCGGGTGAGATCCGGGTGCCGATGGATACGCTGGCGACCTTGCCTTTAAGCGTGCGCAAGGTGATCGCCCGGCGCGCCGCGCTCGAGCTGCGACCCAACAATGTGGTGAACCTGGGCATTGGCATGCCCGAAGGCGTGGCGGGCGTGGCCGCTGAAGAAAAAGTGATTGACCTGATGACGCTCACGGCCGAACCCGGTGTCATCGGCGGCATTCCGGCCAGCGGCATGAGCTTTGGCGCGGCCGTCAACACCCAGGCGGTGATTGACCAGCCCAACCAGTTTGATTTTTACGATGGCGGCGGCCTCGACATCGCGGTGCTGGGCCTGGCGCAGGCCGACGCCCAGGGCAATTTGAACGTCAGCAAGTTCGGGCCCCGGCTGGCCGGTGCCGGTGGCTTTATCAACATCAGCCAGAACGCCAAGACGGTGGTGTTTGTCGGCACCTTCACCGCCGGCGATCTGGACGTGCGCGTGGAGAACGGGCGCTTGCGCGTGGTGGCTGAGGGCAGCACGCGCAAGTTTGTGCAAACGGTAGAGCACCGCACCTTCAGTGGGCGTGAAGCGCGCCGACGCGGCCAGCGGGTGCTGTATGTGACCGAGCGTTGCGTCTTTCAGTTGACGGGCGACGCGCAAGGTGGGGCGCTGGAGTTGATCGAGATTGCGCCCGGCATTGACCTGGAGCGCGACGTGCTGGCGCAGATGGATTTCATGCCGATCATCAGCCCCCAGCTCAAATTGATGGATGCCGCCTTGTTTGCCGAGGGCCCGATCGGTCTGCGTGAGCGCCTGCTCGCCACCCCGCTGGCGCAACGTTTTGAGTTGGACCGGGCGCACCGCGTGCTGTTCATCAATTGCGAAGGGCTGGCCATCGACGCCCTGTCCGACATTGCCGAGGTCGAGCGCATGGTGGCCGAGTTGCTGACCCCGGTGGTGACCAGCCCGGCCGAGCGCGTGGCGGTGGTGGTCAATTACGACAGCTTCACGATTCTGCCCACTTTGGTGGACGCCTACTCGGCCATGGTCAAGCGCCTGACCGCGCGCTTTTACAGCCGGGTCACGCGTTACGGCACCGGTGGTTTTCTGAAGGCACGACTGGATTGGGACAAGTGAACATGAATCATGCTGACGCGCCGGCCAACGCGCTGAAGGGCGTGATCCTGTGCGCCGATGATTTTGCGGTGAACGCCAGTGCCTCGGCCGGCATTGCCAAGCTCGCCGCCCTGGGCCGGATCAGCGCGACCAGCGTCATGGTGCTGTCACCGCGCTGGGCGCAGGACGCGGCCTGGCTGCAGGACCTGCGCGGCCGCATCGACGTCGGTTTGCACCTGGACTGGACCAGCGACTTTGCGCTTGCCACCGGGCACGGCCTGTCGCTGGGCGCGGCGATGCGCCAAGCCGTGTTCAGTAGCTTCGACCAGACAGCGGCACGCGTTGTCATCGAGCGCCAGCTCGACGCGTTTGAAGCCCAATGGCAGGCGCCGCCCGACTACGTCGATGGCCACCAGCATGTGCAGCAATTCGCGGGTATTCGCCAGGCGCTGGTGCAGGTTTTGAGCAGCCGGTACGGCAGCGGCGGACCAGGGCGCGGCAACAGCGCTGCGGCAGTTCAAAATGGTCTGGACGCCGCGATGCCTTATCTGCGCATTTCGCGTCCACCTGCGGGCGCGGCTGATTTTAAAAGCCGGGTGATCGCGGCGATGGGAGCAAATGCTCTTGAAAAGATAGCTGTTAACGTCCATTTGACGAGGGCTAAAGCCTTATTAGGCATCTATGATTTTGCGGGCGACCAGCGTCGTTATGGCCAGCTCATGCAGGGCTGGCTGCGCGCAGCGCCGGCGGGCAGCATCATCATGTGCCATCCGGCGCAAGCCGCCGAGCCCGATGACGTCATTGGGGCGGCACGGACCGAAGAGTTCGCCTACCTCAGCGGCCCGGACTTCTCCCAAGCGCTGGCGCAGGCGGGCGTACAACTGGTGCGCGGTGCTGCCCTTGGCGGGCTATGAACGCGGCCCTGGCCGCTAGAATCCGCCGGTGACTAATTCCCTGACTGAACGACAAAAATCCTGGCTGACCCTGGCCGGCTTGTGGCTGCTGCTCTTGCTGATGGCCGCGATGCGGCCGCTGGCCGTGCCCGACGAAGGCCGCTATGGCGAGGTGGGTCGCTGGATGCTGCAAAGCGGTGACTGGCTGACGCCGCGCCTCAATGGCCTGCCCTTCTTTCACAAGCCGCCGCTGCTGCATTGGCTGCAGGCGCTGTCGCTCGCCAGCTTCGGCATCAACGAAGTCGCGCTGCGTCTGGTGCCGGCCCTGCACGCGGGCTTGATGCTGGTGGCGCTGTACCTTGCGGCGCGAATCATCAGCACCGAAAGCAACGCCCGGCGCGCGGTGCTGATGTTGGGCACCAGCCTGACTTTTCTGGTCGGTGGCCAGTATGTGAACCACGACATGCTGGTCGCGACCTGGATTGGGCTGGCGATCTGGTGCTTTGCCTTTGCCTTCATGGCCGGTGACAAACCCGATGCCACACTGGCCCGCCTGGGCTTTGCCGCCTGTGCCCTGGGGATGCTCAGCAAAGGCTTGATCGGCATCGCCCTGCCAGGCCTGGTGCTGGTCGTCTGGCTGCTCTGGACGCGCCAATTCAAAAAAATTCTGTACCTGCCATGGCTCAGTGGCTTGAGTCTGTTTGCCTTGATTGCCTTGCCCTGGTTTGTGCTGGCGCAGCAGAAATACCCCGGGCTGTTTGACTACATGTTCATCGGTCAACAGTTCAACCGCTACACCGCCACGACTTACAACAACCCGCAGCCCTGGTGGTTCTACCTGCTGGCGTTGGTGCTGCTGTTCTTTCCCTGGGTGTTTTTCTCCCTGAACCAATGGCGCCGGCAGGTTGGCGCGCCAGCGTCAGCCGCCACGGTCGCATCCATGGCAGCGTCGTGGTGGCGACTGTGCTGGGTCTGGGTCGTGGCCATCGTCGCCTTCTTTTCCATACCGCACTCCAAGCTCGTGGGTTATGTGCTGCCCGTGATGCCGCCGCTGGCGCTGCTGGCGGCGCTGGGCTGGGAGCGCGCCATGGCGCACCGGGCGCATGCCGGCAAGGTATTTATCGGCCTGTGCCTGCTCAATATCGGCATCGCGCTGGCCATCGTCACCCAGGTGGGCAAAGTGACCCGTACCGGGCGTGCGCAGGATGTGGCGCTGGCGCTGGCCTGTGCCGCCCGGCCAACAGACACCGTCTATGTGTCGGGCAAGTACCCTTACGACCTGCCGTTCTACGCACAGACGAGCAAACCCATGGTGGTGCTGGAAGACTGGCCCGCATCGCGGCAACACGCCGGTGACGGTTGGCAGCGCGAACTGTTTGAAGGCGCTGACTTTGACGCGCAGGCGGCCCAGGTCTTGCAGTCACCCGAGGTGCTGGCGCCAGCCGGGGCCGTGCCGGGCAACTGGTTGGTGGTCCAAAAAGGCAACAAAATGGCCGACGGGCTGACCGGCTGGACGCTGTTTTACCAAGGCGCGGGCTGGCTGCTGTACCAGTCCGGCAATCCGTTAACGGCGGAAGGCCCAGAAGCGGCTGAGCACAAAGGTCTGCCCGGCTGCAAACGCTAGCGCGGCGAATAAAGCCAGCAGCGCGGGCCAGCCCAGCGTGCGCAGCAGCAGCATAAAGACAATTTCGTTGCTGACGAAGCCCGCCAACGCCGTCGCTGCAAAGCGGCTCAGGCTGGTTGCCACGCTGGTGCCTGCGTCCTTGAAGCTCAGCAGCCGGTGGCCGGCAAAGCTGACAAAAAAGGCAACGCAAAAACCCAGTGCATTGGCCAGCTCGGGCCACATGTGGCCTTGTGCCAGCGCAAACACCGCCATATGCGTGAGCGCGGCGCTGCCCCCGACTGCCAGAAACCAGAAGGTGGACGCGCTCAAAGCAGGGAAGACTGTTGCAGCACCAGCGGCGCAGTGCCCGCCGCCGGCGCATACAAGGGCTCGATCAAGCCAGTGCCCGAGCGTTGGCTGATCAGGTACGGTGGGCGCTGTTTGACCTCTTCATAGATGCGTCCCACATACTCCGCCAGCACGCCGATGGAGAGCAGCTGGATGCCGCTGAAAAACATCATGCCGACCACAATCGTGGCGTAGCCCGGCACGGCGATGCCCGCGATAAAATAATCCCCCACCACCCAAGCGCCGTAGCCCAAGGCAAGCGCCGACAGCACCAGGCCGGTCGCAGTCAAGGCGCGCAAGGGGGCAATGGAAAACGCCAGAATACCGGTCAGCGCCAGCGACAGCGAACCGCGCAGGCCAAAGTTGCTTTTGCCGTCGGCGCGTGGCAACGGCTGGTAGTCGATGGCGGTGCTGTTGAAACCGACCCAGGCGTACAAGCCTTTCATGAAGCGGTTGCGCTCAGGCAGGCTTTTCAGGGCATCGACCACCTTGCGGTCCATCAGCCGGAAGTCGCCCGCGTTGGCCGGAATTTTGACCCGGTTGCCGAAATTGACCATTTTGTAGAACAACCCGGTCAGGCTGACCTGCAGGCCCGACTGGTCGTCACGTGTCTTTCGCACCGCATACACCACGTCCGCGCCCTCTTGCCACTTTTTCAGCATCTCGGGCAGCAGTGCCACCGGGTGTTGGCCGTCGGCATCCATCAAAACCACCACTTCGCCCCGCGCGGCATCAATGCCTGCGGTCAGCGCGGGTTCTTTGCCAAAATTGCGTGACAGTTTGAGGTACACCATTTCGGGGTGGGCGGCGCACAGGGTCTGCATCACCTGGGTGGTGTCGTCGCGGCTGCCGTCGTCGACCACGACCAGCTCAACGCGCTGGCTCAGGATGGAGAGGGCGGCCAGAATTTGCGGCAACACGGTGACCAGGTTGCCCGCCTCGTTGAAGGCGGGGATGACGCAAGAGATCGAGGGAGACAGGTGGGAGCGGGACATCATGACCGCATCATGCCAAAAGAAAACCCCGCTTCGGCAGAACCGGCGGGGTTTTTGTGCAATTTACGGCGGATTGCACCGTTCCGGGTCGACGCGAATCAGCCTTTCAGGCAGGCACTCATGAATTTCTTGCGCTCGGCACCCTTGAGCGCCTTGTCGCCCGCGTCTTTATTGCATGCCTTCATTTTTTCCTGCTGCGCCACTTGTTTGGGGGAAGTGGTCTTGCCAGCGACAACCGGCTTGGCGCTCAGGCACTCTTTCATGAAGGCCTTGCGCTCCTCGCCTTTTTTGTCGCCAGCGTCCTGGTTGCAGGTGGCCATTTTGCTTTGCTGCGCCGGCTTGGCTGCGGGCGCGGCAGGTGCGTCGGCGGCGTAAGCGGCGCCCACCGACAGGGATAAGCTGATGGCGAGAAGGCTGAGTAGTTTGTTCATGGTCGTTCCTTGAAGGAGAGGTTTGGAAGGGAATCCGGGCTGGATTCCAACACACAACGCGCGAATTGGCAGACCCGCTGACGTGTTGTCACCAGAACGGCAGTGCGGTTGACGCAAGCCCCAACGCCGTCCCCGTAAAATGAAACCATGTTGTCTGTAAAAATTGAATTGCTCGAAGCGCTGCACCAAGCGCTTGAAAAATTGTCCCCCGGCGCGGGGTCCAAGGCCGTCTTTGAATCGCCCAAAGTCGCCGCCCATGGCGACCTGGCCACCACCGCTGCCATGCAGCTGGCCAAACCACTCAAGCTCAATCCGCGTCAACTGGCGGAAACCTTGCGCACCGAGTTGCTGGCGGCGCCGCCGTTTGCACGCTGGGTCGAAGCGGTTGACATTGCCGGGCCCGGGTTCATCAACATCAAGCTCAAGCCCGAGGCCAAGCAGCAAAGCGTGCGCGCGGTGTTGTCACAGGGCCAGCAGTTTGGCAGCCAGCCCGCCATGGGCAAGCGCATGCTGGTAGAGTTTGTCTCAGCCAACCCGACCGGCCCGCTGCATGTGGGCCACGGCCGTCAGGCCGCCTTGGGCGACGCCATTTGTAACCTGAACCAGACCCAGGGTTGGGAGGTTTATCGCGAGTTTTATTACAACGACGCCGGCGTGCAGATTGGCACCCTGGCCAGCAGCACCCAGTTGCGCGCCCGGGGCTTCAAGCCGGGCGACCCAGAGTGGCCGAGCGGCGAGAACGCCGCCGCCTACAACGGCGACTACATCGCGGACATCGCCTTTGATTACCTGGCCAAAAAGACGGTGCAGTCGGACGACCGCGAATTCACCGCCTCGGGCGATATTGAGGCGCTGGACGACATGCGGTTGTTCGCGGTGGCCTATTTGCGCCGCGAGCAGGATCTGGACCTGAAGGCGTTCGGCGTCCAGTTTGACAATTACTACCTGGAATCGAGCCTGTACCTGAGTGGCCGGGTCGATGCGGTCGTCAAAAGGTTGATGGATGCCGGCAAGACCTTTGAGCAGGATGGCGCCTTGTGGCTGAAAACCACCGAGTATGGCGACGACAAGGACCGCGTCATGCGCAAGGGCGACGGCAGCTACACCTACTTTGTGCCCGATGTGGCCTACCACATCACGAAGTGGGAGCGCGGCTTTGAAAAGGTGGTCAACATCCAGGGCACCGACCACCACGGCACCATTGCCCGCGTGCGCGCCGGTCTGCAAGCCGCCAACGTGGGCATCCCCCAAGGCTACCCCGACTACGTGTTGCACACCATGGTGCGCGTGGTCAAGGGCGGCGAAGAGGTCAAAATATCCAAACGCGCGGGCAGCTACGTGACGCTGCGCGACCTGATCGAGTGGACCAGCAAAGATGCGGTGCGCTTCTTTTTGCTCAGCCGCAAGCCCGACACCGAGTACACCTTCGATGTCGACCTGGCGGTGGCCAAGAACAATGACAACCCGGTGTATTACGTGCAATACGCCCATGCCCGGATTTGCTCGGTGCTGACGGCCTGGGGCGGCGATGTGGCCAGCCTGCAACAAGCCGACCTGAGCCCGCTGCAAAGCCCGCAGGCGCTGGCGCTGCTGCTGCTGCTGGCCAAGTACCCCGAGATGCTGACGGCGGCAGCGTTGGATTTTGCCCCGCATGACGTCACGTTTTACCTGCGGGAACTGGCTGCCTGCCACCACAGCTACTATGATGCCGAGCGCATTCTGGTGGACGATGAGCTCGTCAAGCGCGCCCGGTTGGCGTTGGTCGCGGCGACCGCGCAGGTGCTGCACAATGGCCTGGCGGTGCTGGGCGTGAGTGCCCCGCAAAAAATGTAAATCAACAGCCTTGCGGGCAGAGCTTGAGCCTTGTCCCCAACTGATCAGAAAGAATGGCAAGCATGAATCAACAACGCGGTGGAACCACTTTGGGCTTCATCATGGGAGTCGTGGTCGGTCTCGGGGCCGCGCTGGCGGTGGCGGTCTACGTCACCAAGGTGCCGATTCCCTTTGTCAACAAGGGTCAAAATCGCTCGGCGGAACAGGATGTCATTGAGTCCGAACGCAACAAGAACTGGGATCCCAACGCGCCCTTGTATGGCAAGACCCCGGCCAAACCGGCAGCACCTGCGCAGGCGGACGCTGCAGCGGGCGTGGACGCGGCAGCTCCCGTCCTGCCAGCCGCCAAGGGAGTCGCTAAGGGGGCCGAACTGAAACCAGCCGTGTCGGCTGATCCCTTGGGAGATCTGGCGAAGGCGCGCACCGCTGATCCAGCGGCTGAACCGTTCTCCTACTTCGTCCAAATTGGCGCCTTCCGCACGGCGGACGACGCAGAGAGCCAGCGCGCCCGCCTCTCTCTCGGTGGAGTCCAGGCCAAAGTGAGCGAACGTGAGCAGTCGGGCCGGACCGTGTTCAGGGTGCGCGTGGGGCCCCTCAACAAGAAGGAAGAGGCCGACAGCGTCAAGGAAAAGCTCGATGCCGCCGGCTACGAAACGGCGTTGGTGCGGGTACAGCGCTAGCGCTATCGCCCTTGATTCGTTGAACTATTGTTGATCCACCCGGTCCCACTATTTTTTTTGGAGTGTTTCCCTATGAAGCGTCGTGATTTTTCCCTTGGCTGTGGCGCCGCCCTGGCCGCCAGCGCGCTGGTACTGCCAGGCGCACAGGCTCAAACGACCGTCCCGGCTCAGGTGCAGGGCAAGAAGCCCGAACTCGGCGCGGACTACCTGAAGTTGGAGCGGCCCGCGCAAGTGGAGGCACCCGCCGGAAAGATCGAAGTGGTCGAATTCTTCTGGTACAGCTGCCCCCATTGCAGCGTGTTTGAGCCGACTTTTGATGCCTGGAGCAAGCGCGTGCCCAAGGACGTGGTGGTGCGGCGCGTGCCGATAGCGTTTCGCGACGACTTTGCGCCACAGCAGCGCCTGTTCTACGCCCTGGAGGCAATGGGCTTGCTTGATCAACTGCACCGCAAAGTGTTTGCCGCGATTCACAGTGAAAAACAGAATTTGGCCACGGGCGGCGCCATCGTCGACTGGGTCGCCAAACAGGGCGTGGACAAAGCCAAATTCCTGGAGCAGTACAACTCGTTCTCGGTCTCGACCAAGACCAGCCGCGCCACCCAGTTGCAGAACGCTTACAAGGTTGAAGGCGTGCCCGCATTGGGCGTGGCTGGTCGCTTCTACACCGACGGCACCCTCGCCAAAAGCATGGAGCGCTCGCTGCAAGTGGTGGAATTCCTGGTCAACCAAGTGCGCAGCGCCCAATAAATCCCTCGACTCACGGCCGGCCGCCGCGCCGGCCCTGCGCTTGCGTTAACGCAAGCGCAGCTTGCCAGAGTACCGGCACCATGCGGTTCAGTGCCGGCCCGTGCGACACCGCGCGATTCTGGTCCTTTTGATTCCTTTGACCGATGGGCGACACAGCCGGGTCAGGCGTGGCTTCGGGTCGTTACAATAAAAAGACAAGAATTCAACGCAAGATTCATGCCTTTATGAAATCACCACACGCCACTTTGTTGTTGCTCGCGGCCCTCGCTCTGTCCGGTGGACGGGCATGCGCTGAACAGGGCGACCGCAACAAGCCCATGAATGTGGAAGCCGACGCCTTGCGCTACGACGACACCAAGAAGACCAGCGTTTTCACCGGTCGCGTGGTCTTGACCAAAGGCACTATTGTGATTCGCGGCGCCCGCATTGAGGTGCGCCAGGACCCCGACGGCAACCAGTATGGCGTGGTCACGGCCGAGCCCGGCAAACTCGCGTATTTTCGCCAAAAGCGTGAGGGGCTGGAAGAATTCATCGAAGGGCAGGGCGAAACCATTGAATACGACAGCCGCGCCAACACGGTGAAATTTGCCAAGCAGGCCCAGTTGCGCCGCTACCTGGGTGCGACGGTGAACGACGAAATGAGCGGCGGCGTGATCGTTTACAACAACAGCACGGATGTGTTCAGCATCGATGGCGGTGTTGCCCATGGCGCGCCCAGCGCCACCGGCGGACGGGTGCGTGCCATGCTGACACCCAGGACAGACCCTGCAGCGGCCACTGCACCCGCCACCGCGGCCTCAGCGCCCGGCGCTGCCCTGCGCGCCACCACCACGCTGGGCGGGGAACAAAAGTGATGCCGGTCAGCCTTGTGCGCCCCGTTCCGCTGCGCACCGACGGGGCCAAGTGTGAGAGCCGACTTGAGGCCAGTCATCTGCAGAAGTCCTATGGCAGCCGCAAGGTGGTCAAAGACGTGTCGCTGGTGGTCTGCAAGGGCGAGGTGGTCGGGTTGCTGGGCCCCAATGGCGCCGGTAAAACGACATCGTTCTACATGATCGTCGGCCTGGTGCCCTGCAGCGCTGGTGACATCAAGATTGACGGTCAGTCGGTTGAACATCTGCCGATTCACCGCCGGGCCCGGCTCGGTTTGAGCTATCTGCCGCAAGAAGCCTCGATTTTCCGCAAGCTCAATGTGGAGGACAACGTGCGCGCGGTGCTGGAGTTGCAGCTTGACGAAGCCGGCCAGCCGCTGCGCAAGACTGAAATTGAAAAACGCCTGACCGCTTTGTTGCAGGACTTGCGCGTGGAGCACCTGCGGCAAACACCGGCGTTGGCGCTGTCCGGCGGTGAGCGCCGGCGGGTCGAGATTGCGCGCGCACTGGCGACGCAACCGCGTTTCATTCTGCTTGATGAGCCCTTTGCCGGGATCGACCCAATCGCGGTGATCGAGATCCAGCGCATCATCAGTTTTCTCAAAAATCGCGGCATCGGGGTGCTGATCACGGACCACAACGTGCGCGAGACGCTGGGCATTTGCGACCACGCCTACATCATCAGCGATGGCAGTGTGCTGGCTCAGGGCACCCCGGCCGAGATTGTCAACGACTCAGAGGTGCGCCGGGTGTACCTCGGCGAGCACTTCAAGATGTAAGCGCGCGGCGGCATGAAACAAGGGCTTTCCCTTCGGGTTTCGCAGCATCTGGCGCTGACGCCGCAGTTGCAGCAGTCGATCCGGCTGCTGCAACTCTCCACGCTGGAACTCAGCGCGGAGGTCGATCAGATGCTCGATGAGAATCCGTTTCTGGAGCTCAATGCCGATGCGCCGGTACGGGAAGAATTCGGTCTGGCGCAGGCCGATACCCCGGTCCGTGCCGATGATCTCGATGCCGAGTATGCTTCACATTCAATAGCTGACTATGCAACAGAAACAAGGGCTACAGCTGAGAATGATCAAAATGTTTCGCCACTTTCCAGCGACGATGCACCCAGTTGGGAGGGCGACGGCAGCGCCTCCATGGCGCCCGACGACAGCGAGTGGGGCGGTGATGCCAAGGCCCACAACAACAACCTGAGCGGTGACGACGATGCCGATGTGACCGAACTGGCGCGCACCCAGGTGTCGCTGCAAAGCCATCTGCACGCGCAGGCGCTGGCGCTGCGCCTGAGCGCTGAAGACCGCGCCGCCTTGCAGTTCCTGATCGAGTCGCTCAACGACGATGGATATCTGGAAGACACTTTGATTTCACTCGCCGAAGGGCTCGCCGCTGGCGATAAGGCGCAGGTTGAGCCACTGGTCCATCATTTCACGGTCGCCCTGGGCCTGCTGCAGAGTCTGGAGCCCCCCGGGGTGGGTGCGCGTGGTCTGGCCGAGTGCCTGAGTCTGCAACTGCGCGCCCTCTTGCAGCTGGGTCGCCCGGACCCGGCGCGCAACGCCGCCGTGCAGGTGGCACTGCGCATTTGTGCCCAGCCCATGGAATTGCTGGCACGCCGTGACATCAAGCGCTTGATGCCGCTGTGCGAGGCCACGGATGCGCAAGTGCGTGAGGCGATCGCACTGATTGCGCGTTTGGAGCCCAAGCCGGGGCGCCGCTTTGTGAATGTAGAGCGCAACATCGTGGTGCCCGACGTGCTGGTGATTCAAGTGGGTCAGGGAACCCAAGCGAAATTTCAGGTCCGACTGAACACCGAAGTGATGCCGCGCCTGCGGGTGCACGACATCTACGCCAATGCGCTCAAGCAACACAAGGGCGGCGGCAGCGAGGCGTCGAGCTACGCCGCGCTGCAGCAGCGCCTGCAGGAGGCGCGCTGGTTCATCAAGAACATTCAGCAGCGCTTTGACACCATTTTGCGCGTCAGCACCGCCATCGTCGAGCGGCAAAAAAGCTTTTTCCTGCACGGCGAACTCGCCATGCGCCCGCTGGTGCTGCGCGAGATTGCCGAAGAACTCGGGCTGCACGAGTCCACCATCAGCCGGGTGACAACGGCCAAGTACATGGCAACCCCGCAGGGCACCTTCGAGCTCAAGCATTTCTTTGGCTCGGGCCTGGGCACCGAGTCGGGCGGCAACGCGTCGAGCACGGCCGTGCGGGCCCTGATCAAGCAGTTCATCGGCGCCGAGGGCACGGACAAGCCGCTCAGTGACCACCTGTTGTCCGAAATGCTCAAGGAGCAGGGCATCGAGTGCGCCCGCCGCACGGTCGCCAAATACCGCGAGGGGCTGCGCATTGCCCCCGCATCTTTAAGAAAAGCATTGTGAACCAACTTCAACTCTTCTTGCCCTGCGCCGCTGGCGTGGAGGACTACCTGGCGCCCGAGGTGCTGCGCATCACCGGCTTGCCGCCGGGCTGCGTGACCAAGCAGCGTGGCGGCGTCGCGGTGCGCACCTCGCTCGCCCATGCGATGCTGCTCAACCTGCACAGCCGCCTGGCGCAGCGCGTGCTGGTGCTGTTGTCCTTCACGGAGTACCGCAACGAACAGGACCTGTACCGCGCCGCCAGCGAGGTGCCGTGGGAGCGCTGGTTCACACCGCGCGAAAGCATCAAGGTGGAAGTGACGGCGCAGCACAGCCCGCTGACCAGCCTCAATTTTGCCGCGCTCAAGATCAAGGACGCGGTGTGCGACCGTTTCCGCGTCACGGCGGGCGGCGTGCGCCCGGACGTCAACACCCAGTGGCCCGATGTGCGCATCTACACGCACCTGACCACCGACAACTGCTCGCTCTACATCGACACCTCGGGTGAGCCGCTGTTCAAGCGCGGCTGGCGCGAAGACAAGGGCGACGCGCCCCTGAAGGAGACCCTGGCCGCCGCCATGCTGGCGGCCAGCGGCTGGTTTGACGGCGACGCGGACCTGCTGCCGCTGTACGACCCCTGCTGCGGCAGTGGCACGATCGTGATCGAGGCGGCCCAGATTGCCTGCAATATCGCGCCCGGCTCGCTGCGCCGTTTTGCTTTCGAGAAATATCTGCCGTTTCAGCGCCCGGTCTGGGATGCTATAAAAAAAGAAGCTAAAGAGGCAGAAGTGGTAAGGGCTCCAAACCAGAAACCTATTATTTTTGGAAGCGACGTGGCGCACCGCATGGTCGACTTTGCCCAGCGCAATGCGCAGCGCGCGGGCGTGGCCGATGTGATCGAGTTTCGTGGCGGTGATGCCTTGCAGCGCCTGCCGCCGATCGATCAGCCCGGCATGATGCTGCTCAACCCGCCCTATGGCGAGCGCATTGAAGTCGCCGGCGTGGCCAAAGGGGGGCGCCACGCGGACAGTCAGTTTGAGGACGAAGAGGCTGAAAGGGGTCGTTTTGGCGCCCGCGAGCTGCCGCAAACGCAGGAGGGCGGCGAATTCTTCAGCCAGCTGGCCAGCCACTGGAAGAAGAACTACCCCGGCTGGAGCGCCTGGATCCTCACGCCCGACCTGAAACTGCCCGGCAAGATGCGGCTCAAGGAGTCGCGCCGCGTGCCGATGTGGAACGGCCCGATCGAATGCCGCCTGTTCCGCTTCGACATGGTGAAGGGCTCGGCGCGCGCGCAATGATCGTCCTCGACACCAACATCGTGCTCGATGCCTTCGTCTTTGATGACCCGGCCACACAGCCGCTCAAGCTGGCGCTGGCCGCCAAAGAAATCCAGTGGATTGCCACCAAAGCGATGCGCGATGAACTGGCGCGGGTGCTCGGCTACCCGAAGATCGTGCTGCGCCTGGCCTCGCACAAGGTCAGCGCCGTCGATGTGCTGGCGCAGTTTGATGGTCAGGCGCAATGGATGGACACCGCGCCCAAAGCCCGGGTGAGCTGCCGCGACCCGGATGACCAGAAGTTCATCGACCTGGCCGTCGCGCACAAGGCGACGCTGCTGAGCAAGGACCGCGCCGTGCTTTGTATGGCAAAACGGCTTCTGTCCCTTGATGTAAGGGCGTCTGCAGCTATTAATTAAGTAGCATAACAGGCATCGCTGCCTGCCGTCCACCAGGATGGCGTCCGGCCCTGCGCCGGCGCCTGAGTTCGAGCCGCCAGCCCTGCTGGCGCAAGAGCTGACCCCCTTAGACACAGGGCAACGGTGCGCTTGCGCACATACAGACCAGGGCGTTTGGCTTAGCCTGCGGGTCAACTATGCCGCCCGTCCTGATGGCTCCCGCCGCAATCACGCTGTCGACCCCGCAGGACCTTTCGCTGTCGGGGCGTTGGGCTGCTCGCTTCATGGATGACCTGGCGCCGCAGCTCGAACTGCTGCGGCTTGCCCGCGCGACCGCAGTGACGGCCGACGCCACCGGCATCGAGGCGCTGGACACCTCGGGCGCCTGGGTCTTGCACAAACTGCTGCTGCGCCTGCGCCGCGAAGGCGTGGCCGTGACGCTGCGCGGCCTGCGCCCTGAGTTCGCTCAACTGCTCGATCTCGTGGCGCAGCATGTGGCCGACCAGGCGAAGCTGCCCGAGCCGCCTGCGAAACGGCCTGTGTCCGCGCTGGAGCGCATCGGGCGCAGTGCAGCGGCTGCGGCTGAGCAGATGCTGGCGCTGCTGGCTTTCCTGGGTGAGACCGCCTTGGTCTTGGCCACCTCCATAGCGCACCCGGCGCGGCTGCGCTGGCGCCCGGTCCTTTTCAACATCCGCACCGCCGGGTTCGACGCCTTGCCCATCGTTGGGCTGCTGTCGTTGTTGCTGGGCGTCGTGGTCGCCTACCAGGGCGCGGACCAGCTCAGACAATACGGCGCCAACATTTTTGTGGCCGACCTCGTGGGTCTGTCGATGTTGCGCGAGTTTGCGCCGCTGATCACGGCGATCATCATCGCCGGGCGCTCCGGATCGGCTTACGCCGCGCAGATCGGCACCATGGCCGTGACCGAGGAGATCGATGCCATGCGCACGCTTGGGATTGCGCCGCTGGAACTGCTGGTGCTGCCCAAGATCATCGCGCTGGTGATCGTGCTGCCACTGCTCACGGTGTTTGCCGATGTGTTTGGCGTGTTCGGCGGCATGTTGATGGCGCGCGCGCAGCTCGGTGTGGGCTTTGGCGAGTTTCTCGACCGCTTTGCCAAGGCCGTGAGCATCACCTCCTACCTTGTCGGCATTGGCAAGGCGCCCGTGTTCGCCGCCATCATCACGCTGGTCGGTTGTTTTCAGGGTTTTCGCACGCAGGGCGGTGCCGACAGCGTCGGACGTCAGACCACGCGCAGCGTGGTGCAGTCGATCTTCCTCGTGATCGTCGCCGACGCCCTGTTCTCGATCGCCTTCAGTGTGCTGGATCTCTGACGTGAGCGCGACCGCCACCGCCCCGGAGATGATCATCGAGATCAGCAAGCTGTCGACGCGCTTTGGCGAGCATGTGGTGCATTCGGATCTCGATCTTGAAGTGCGGCGCAAGGAGATATTTGCGGTCGTGGGCGGCAGCGGCTCGGGCAAATCGACGCTGCTGCGCGAAATGATTCTGCTGCAGCCGCCGAGTTCAGGCACGATTCGCGTGCTCGGCGTTGACCTGCAAGACATCTCGAACCTGGACGCCCTGGCACTGCGCCAGCGTTGGGGCGTGATGTTCCAGCACGGCGGCTTGTTCGGCTCGCTCACGGTCTTGGAGAACGTCGGGCTGCCGCTGCGCGAGCACACCCACCTTGGCGACGCCTTGATCGACGAGATTGCGCACTGGAAGCTCGCGATGGCCGGACTCAAACCCGAGGTCGGCGCACAGTACCCGGCGGAGCTCAGCGGCGGCATGATGAAGCGCGCTTCGCTGGCGCGTGCGCTCGCGCTCGACCCCGAGCTGCTGTTTCTGGATGAACCGACTGCCGGGCTCGATCCCGACAGCGCCGCCGGCGTTGATGAACTCGTGCTCAAGCTGCGCGACCTCTTTGGCCTGAGCATTGTCATGATCACGCACGATCTCGATCTGCTGTGGCAGGTGACCGATCGGGTCGCAGTCCTGGCCGAAGGCCGGGTGCAAGGCGTGGGCTCGATGACCGAGCTCTCCCACATGGATCACCCCGCGATCCGCCCCTTTTTTGAGGGCCCACGCGCGCGTTCGGCCCAGCCCCAGCCTCATATCCAGAAACCCGAACACCAAGCGGTCAACGCGCCGAGCCCTGAACCCCTTGAGGAGCCATCATCGAAACCAAAGTGAACTATTCATTGGTGGGCGCTTTCGTGCTCATCCTCGGCAGCGTGTTGATTGCCGGCGTGCTCTGGCTCGCCGCGGGCGGCGCGTGGCAGAAGAAATACGAACTCTATGCGGCGACCGAGGACGAATCGGTGGCCGGCCTCAATCTGAATGCGCCGGTCAAGTACAACGGCGTCGACGTGGGCCAGGTTCGGGCCATCGAGCTTGATGCCATCAACCCTCAGCGCGTCAATCTGCTGTTCGCGATCGAGCAGGGCACACCGATCAAGGAAGACACCATCGCGGTGTTGAAGATCCAGGGCCTCACCGGCATCGCCTATGTTGAACTCAGTGGCGGCACCGTCGCGTCGCGGCCCTTGCAGGTGACTGCCGGCAACCGCTATCCCGTGATCCGTACCAAGCCCTCGCTCAGCGCCCGGCTGGAGAACGTGCTCACGAGTGTGCTGGCCAAGCTCGACAGCACGTCCAACAGCATCAATGCTCTCCTGAGCGACGAGAACCGGGCCGCGTTCAAGAGTGCGCTGGCCGACATTGCCACCGTGGCGCGCACCGTCGCCGCACGCAAGGACACCATCGATGCCGGTATCGGCCACGCCGAACGCACGCTCGCCCATACCGCGCAAGCCAGCGCGAACCTGGCGTCCGTGGTGGAGCGCCTGGGACGCAGCGCCGACGCCGTCGAGAAGATGGGCAATGAGGTCGCCAAGACCAGTGTCAGCGCCGGCACGGCGGTCGATGCGATCGGCGCCGATGTCAAGCGCTTTGGCACGCAGACACAGCCAGAGCTCGAACGCATGCTGGGCGAACTGAGCACGCTGAGCACGTCACTGCGGCGTCTGAGCGAGCAGACCGAGCGCGATCCGCGCGGCCTGCTGTTCGGGCGCAAGCCGGTCCCGCCCGGGCCCGGAGAATCAGGAGCCAAACCATGAGAGCCATGAGCAGGACATTTTTTACCAGACCGGGTCGCCTGATGGCTGGCGCGCTGTCGGTGCTGGCGCTGGGTGCGTGCAGCGTGCTGAGCCCGACGGCAACGCCACCGCCAGCCTTTTACTCGCTCGACAACGCAGCTTTGATGGCGCCCGCGCGGTCAAACCCGGCGGCACCGACGCTCATCATCAATCCGCCGCGCGCGGCGGCCGGTTTTGACAGCCAGCGCATCATCTACATGCGCGAGAACCACAAGCTCGAATACTTCGCGAACAGCGAATGGGTAGACCCGCCCGCGCGCATGCTCGGCCCGTTGCTGGTGGCGGCCATCGAGCAGACCGGGGCTTTCTCGGCGGTGGTGCTGACACCCGGTGCGGCGGGCGGCGACCTGCGCCTAGACACCGAGATCGTGCGGCTGCGGCAGGAGTTCCAGACCTCGCCGAGTCGCGTGCGTTTTGCGCTGCGCGCCTACCTGATCGACGACAAGACACGCCGCGTGCTCGCATGGCGTCAGTTCGACGCTGCGGTTGACGCAGCCAGCGACGACCCTTATGGCGGCGTGCTCGCGGCCAACGATGCGGTACAGACGGTGTTGCAACAACTTTCAGCTTTTTGTGTTGAGACTGTGGCCAGCGCACATTGATGTGCGGACACCGCGCCGTGCGTTATATAAAAAATCGGACTCTAGCCCCCGATGCACGGTTATCTTTAGCTACTAATTTTGCAGCATGAAGGAGTCTGCCCGGGCCTGCGCCCAGTGCTGCTGGTAGACCGGCGCCAGGCCGCTCAAATCATCCTGCAGCAAGGCGCCCATGGCCAGCGGGGTCGCCGTCAACTGTGCCAGTGACTTGAGCTGATGGGTCGCGGTGCGGCACATCACATGATGCGCCGTGAGCTCACCGGGATGCGTCAGCCCCGCCGCCTGCACCAGTTCGCGCAGCGCACGCAGGGTTTGCTGGTGAAAGTTGTACACGCGTTGTGCCTTGTCCGGCGCCACCAGCGAGCGCTGGCGCAGCGGGTCTTGCGTGGCGACGCCGGTCGGGCACTGGTTGGTGTGGCAGTGCTGCGACTGAATGCAGCCCAAGGCAAACATGAAACCGCGCGCGCTGTTGCACCAGTCGGCGCCGAGCGCTATCAGGCGCGCGATGTCAAAGGCGCTCGTGACTTTGCCGGCGCAACCCAGCTTGATCTGATCGCGCAGTCCCGCGCCGCGCAGCGTGTTGTGCACCAGCAGCAGGCCTTCTTCCAGCGGGGCGCCCACATGGTCGCTAAATTCCCGCGGTGCCGCGCCAGTGCCGCCGTCGGCGCCGTCGAGCACGATGAAGTCGGGCGTGATGCCGCTGGCCAGCATCGCCTTGACCAGCGCAAACCATTCCCACGGGTGGCCGATGCAAAGCTTGATGCCGGTCGGCTTGCCCTCGGCGATGGTGCGCAGCCGCGCCACGAACTGCAGCAGGCCCAAAGGGGTCGTGAAGGCGCTGTGGACGGCGGGCGAGACGCAGTCCAGACCGGCGGGCACACCGCGGGCGGCGGCAATCTCGGGCGTGACCTTGATGGCGGGCAGCACGCTGGCGCAGCCCGGCTGGGCGCCCTGGCTGAGCTTGAGCTCGATCATCTTGACCTGCGGGTCGCGCGCGTGGTTGGAGAACTGGTCGGCGTTAAAGGTGCCATCGCCATTGCGGCAGCCAAAGTAGCCGGTGCCAATCTCCCAGATCAGGTCGCCGCCATGCACGCGGTGATGGCTGGAGATCGAGCCTTCGCCGCTGTCATGGGCAAAGCCGCCGCGCCGGGCGCCGGCGTTGAGCGCCAAAATGGCGTTGGCGCTCAAGGCGCCAAAACTCAGGGCCGAGATGTTGAACACGCTCGCGCTGTAGGGCTGCGCCCGGTCAGCGCCAATGGTGAGGCGAAAGTCGTGCGAATCCAGGCGCGTGGGCACCGCAGAGTGGTTAAGCCATTCGTAGCCTTGCGCCTGCACCGCCAGCGCCGTGCCAAAGGGGCGTAGCTCGCTGGCGCCGTTGGCGCGCTGGACCACCAGGGCCCGCTGGGCGCGTGAGAACGGGGCGCTTCTCATGCCACTGTCACCCACGTCCGGGCGGATGGCTGGCTGCAAATACACCAGCAGCAGGTGCAGGTGGCCGATGATGGGGTAATTGCGCAGCAAGGCGCGCCGGCTTTGCAGCAGGTCAAAAACACCGATGCCGACCAGCAGCAGAAACATCAGCAGCATCTCCACGCCCTGACCAAAGGCCACCAGCGAAAAGATTGTCAGCAACAGGCCGAAGCTGCTCAGGCCAAAAACGGTGTACCGCACCGGATAGATCGCATTCAGATAGTCGAGCATGGCGCCGGTCCTTTCAAGGCCACCATACTAGCCGCATCGCCTGCCGCGCCAGTTGCCAGCCGGCGGCAAGGCAAAATACGGGCATTTCCCAACCATGAACATGAGCACCGCCAGCACCATGAGCCCAACACCCAGCAGCACCGCAGACGACCCCGTTGGCCTGGTGCCAGAATCTTTGACGCCAGACGAGTTTGACGAAATGGACGCCATTTTGGACGATCTGCGAAGTCGTTATGACGAGACACCGCACCTGGAGTTTTGTGAAGGCTTCATGGCGGCGCTGGTCTGCTGCCGCCGTGTGATCATGCCCTCGGAGTATCTGCCCCTGTTGCTTGCCATTGGCTTTGATGGCGAGGTCGATGAGGGCTCGTTTGCCGACGACGCCCAGGCCAGCCGCTTCATGGCACTGTGGAGTCGGCGCTGGAACGAAGTGGCCGAGGCGCTCAACGCCAGGATAGAAAATCTGGGTGACGAAGCCGCCTACTATCCCGAGGTGATGGACATGCGCGGCGCTGTCGCCGCCTTGCCCGAAGAAGCGCGCGCCGAACTGGGCGCAGAGGTCATCCCGTCCTACGCCCAGATCTGGGCCTTGGGCTTCATGTATGCGGTTGAATCCTGGCCCGAAGAATGGGCCGCGCCGCGTGACAAAGAGGCGGCCCAGTGGCTGAACGAGGCGTTGGAGGCCATCGTGGCCCTGACCGAAGACGACACCGACCCGTACACGCTATCGCTTTACGCCGAAGACGGCGCGCCCAGCATCAGCGCGCAGCGCATGGACGCCTATGCCAACGCGATCTGGGCTGTGTACGACCTGCGCGAACTCTGGCGCACTCTCGGGCCGCGCCAGCAGACCGTGCACAAGACGCCGACTCCCGGCCGCAACGACCCTTGCCCCTGCGGTAGCGGCAAGAAATACAAGAAGTGCTGCGGCGCTTGAATTTTTAAGGGCGGCTGGGCTTGGACAAGTGCTTGACCATCAGGGTCACCACGCGGCGCGGCGTGAAGCGCACGCTTTGCGCCATGGCCCAGTTCATGAAACCCGGTACATAAACGCGTTGACCGCGTTGCAGGGCGCGGTAGCCTGCTGCGGCCACGCTCTTTGAGCTGGGCATTTTTTTGCCTTTGACCAGGGCAGAGTCCTGCATCGCCGCCTTGTCCTGAAAGCCCGAAGCGGTGGGGCCGGGGCAAAACGCGGTCACGGTCACGCCCGTGCCCTGCAACTCGCAGGCGATGGCCTCTGAGAAGCTGAGCACAAAAGCCTTGCTGGCGTAGTACACGGCCATGTAGGGGCCGGGTTGGAAGGCCGCAGTCGAAGCGGTGTTCAAAATTTTGCCCCGGGTCGCCAGCAGATCGGGCATGAACAGTTGCGTCAGCGTCACCACCGTGTTCATGTTCAGCTGCATCATGGCCAGTTCAGACGCCAGGGCCGAATCCTTGAACTCACCAAAGGTGCCATAGCCGGCGTTGTTGGCCAAAGCACTGATCGTGATGCCGTGGCGCTTCACTTCAGCATGCAGCCCGCTGGCGCCGTCCGGCGTTTCCAGGTCGGCGCCGATGACGGTGGCCGTGATGTCGTAGCGCTTTTGCAGCTCTTCGGCCAGGGCCTGCATCTTGGCCACGCCGCGCGCTGCCAGCACCAGGTCGTAGCCATCCCGCGCAAAGTTTTCGGCCAACTCCAGGCCGATGCCCGACGATGCACCGGTGATCAAGGCGGTCTTCTTGTTGACCGGGGGATTTGGGTGGGTTTTGTTCATTTTGATTTACTACTGGTTTAATCCATTGGACGGATAGGGCTTAAGAAATGGCACGCAAGTGCCGACTCGGAAATTGGGGCTCAGGTGCAGGAGGCTTCTGCCTGGTCAACCAAGCGGCGCAGATCAAGCAGCGCCGCATCGAGCGTCAAGCTGTAAAAATTCTCGCGCGAGGCCCGCTCCAGCGTGATCAGCCTGGCTTGCAGCAGCACCTTGAGGTGATGCGAGATGGCGGGCCGCGACAGCGGCGTATGTTCTGCGATCTGATTCACGTTGAGCCGCTCACCCTGCGCCAGCAGCATGATGATGTCCTGGCGGTACTTGTCGCCCAAGGCATTGAACACCGGAGCACAGGTGCGAAAACTCGACAGCACCTGTTCGAGCGTGAGCGCTGCTTCTGCAGGGGGGGGCGGGGTCTTGTTGATCATTGGTTTAATCTCTTGGACGCATTATGTCATTGAAAAAGTGGGCGCACAAGCTGATCGATTCCGCGACAGTTCCACCCGGGTCGTCCAAGACGGCGTCTGGCGCGTAGCAGCCGGCCAGGGCGGCGGCGTCCAGCACGGAAAAGACGGTGTCGGCGCTGTTCTTGGAAGGCGCGCTCTGATGGATTAAATGATCTTTGACACCCAGGTGGCCAGCAGACTGAGCACAATCGTCGTGCTCAGCGGGATGAACCAGTCACGCCCGAACAGCCGGAACGAGAAGTCGCCGGGAAGTTTGCCAAAGCCCAGTTTCTGTAACCATGGCATCAGTCCGTTGAGCAACAACAGAGCCAGAAAGACGACAACAAGCCAGCGCAGCATACGAGTCAACGGCTCCGGTTAAACGACGGCGCGCGCTACAGCGTGTGGGTGCGGTCACCGTCGGCAAAGCCCAGCGCCTGCCAGGGCTCGCCTTTGAAAAAACCGATGACCTTGAACAGCTCGCCCATCTCGTGCTCCATGATGAGTTTTTGCGCCTGCACCCGTTCCTGCAGCGTGGCGTTTTCCATGCGGGCCACCAGACCGCAGTTGATCAAGAAGCGCGCCTGCGTGCAGTAGCCCAGCACGCCCCAATCCTCCATCTGGCAGGCCAGCGCCATGCCGGTGAAGTTGACATGCGCGGTGATGTCTTTGAGACCGACCTCGGCCAGCGGGTCGGTGTCAGACTGGTGGCTGCGGTGGCACATCACGGTGCCCATGTGGCGCTGCGGGTGGTAGTACTCGTGCTCGGGAAAGCCGTAGTCAATGAAAAAGGCCGCGCCAGCAGTCAACTTGTCGGCCAGGGTTCGGATGAACGACTCGCCCTGGGGATGAATCTCGGTCAGGTAGTCATGCGCGCCGTCAATCGCCAGCGGTGGGCGCAGCTCGGTTGGGCGGTCTTGCCAGATGAATTCTCCCGCTGCACCCACGGCCACGCCGCGCTCAAACCAGACGCCCTTGAACCGGGCCAGCAACTTGACCGGAATGGCGTCTAACACTTCATTGCCGATGACCACGCCTTGCAGCGTACCGGGCAGTTCATTGACCCATTGCACGGTGTCGCCGAATTTTCCCAGCTTGGTTTGCTGGCGCGCGCGCAGGCTGCCGGACAAATCAACAATGCGGTAGCGCCTCAAGGGTTGTCCCTGCGCTGCCAGTGTCTCCAGGATTTGCAGCGCCAGCGCGCCCGAGCCGGCGCCAAACTCCCACACCTCAGCGGTTTGCGTCACCTGCAAGGCTTGCGCCACTTGGGTCGCCAGGGTCTGGCCAAACAGCGGCGTCATCTCGGGTGCGGTGACGAAGTCGCTGCCTGCCACGACCTCGCCCGCCCGTTTGGCATAGGGCAGGGTGCCAAATTTGGTGCTGTCGTTGGCGTAATAGCCCAGGCCTGGCGTGTACAGCGCCAGGGCCATGAATTTATCAAAGCCGATCCAGCCATCTTGTACGGCAATGGCTTCCACGATAATTTGGGTCAAACTGGCCGAAATTGTTTCGGCGGGCAAAAAAGACATAGATCAACTTATGAGCGAAGAATCAATCAAAACATCGAATGAATTGATTCGCTGGTTAAAAATGCTGGCGTTACCTGCTTGGGCCAGATTCGCGCTGGCCTCAATTATGTTGCTGATTTTGGTCAGTGCGTTGGGGCTTTTGTTCTGGGGATTGCGTTATGGCGAGCACGAATCGATTTCCTCCTCGGTTGCGATGTTGACGGTGGGCTTGCCTGTCGGCCTGATCGTTGTGGCGCTGGTCTTTGGTGACGGTGGCGCTGTCAAACTCAAGGCGCTGACTCAACTTGTTCTAAGCAAGGAAATTCCTGCGGCAATTCTGGAGAACTTGTCGGCCAGTGCCGATGGGTCGCGTTACACCCATGCCGACATCAAAACAAAAATCCGCGGATGTATTGCTGACTATGTCTTCTCTGTCAATGATAAATCTCGTCGCGTTCGCGCACTGCTGAGTGTCGAAGCACCTCATGGCTAAGTCCGTATTGGTCACGGGTGGCGCTCACCGATTGGGCGCGCTGATTTGCCGTCAATTTGCACAAGCGGGTTGGGCGCTCTGGTGTCATTACCAGCAGTCAGCAGATGTCGCAAAAGCGATGTGCGATGAACTTTGTCAACAGGGCTGGCAAGCCCGGTCGATCCAAGCCGACCTGAGCGACGAAGCGCAGAGACAGCGCATGATGGACGAAGTCGTGTCCCAGGCGGGTCCGTTGCATTGCCTGGTCAACAATGCCTCAAGCTTCGATCCGGACAGCGCCGACAAGCTCAACATCAACTCAGCGCGAACGCAACTGGAGGTGAATCTACTGGCACCCTTGTCACTCTCTAGCCTGATGGCCCAAAGTCTGCCGGCGGACTCGCCACCAGGCGCGCGAAGCATCATTCATGTGCTGGACCAAAAGGTCTTTAACCTGAATCCTGATTATTTTTCCTACACCGTCTCCAAACTCGCCCTGGAGCGCTCGGTCGCGCTCCAGGCGCAGGCCCTGTCGCCGCGCCTCAGGGTGTGCGGTGTAGCGCCGGGTCTCATCTACCTGAGCGGACCTCAATCGCAGATTAACTTTGACCGGGCCTGCCAGGTCAACCTGATGCGCCAGGCCACTGAGCCGCTCCAGGTGGCGGCCAGCTGTTTATTTTTGGCCGAAAATCCGTGCATCACCGGTGTCACCTTGGCCGTGGACAATGGCCAGCACCTGGTCCCGTTGCCACGCGACGTGATGTTTGTGGTGGAAGACCTCCTGAAAGGCGCTCAATGACGCTTGATCCCTTGACTCACCTGGCGCTGACGTGCCGCCGAATTTTTCTACACGACCATGTGGTGCCGGTGCTGATTGGTGCCCATGACTTCGAGAAAGCGCAAGCCCAACGTGTCATTTTCAACGTGGAACTGTTTGTGCCTTACCACCATTCCACACCAAAATCGGACCAACTGGCGGAAGTGGTCGACTACGACTTCGTGCGCAAGGTTATCGCCAGTCGAGTCAGACTCGGGCATGTTGAGTTACAGGAGACATTGTGTGACGAACTGGCCAGCAGACTGCTCGCTCATCCCCATGTACAGGCAGTGCGGCTGTCAAGCTGCAAGCCCGATGTTTACCCGGACTGCAAGGGCGTCGGGGTGGAAGTCTTTTGCATCAAGGATAGGTCGCTATGAAGTCCAGTCAAGGTCAGCAGACCCTCACCCTCACCGGCTTACGCTTTGATGCCAACCTGGGCATTCTGGAAGCTGAAAAAACCGCACCGCAGCCGATTCAGGTCGATGCCGAACTGAGCCTGGGCGCGCAGCCGCTGCTGCCCCGTGACGACGACATCACCCATGTGCTGGACTACCGCAAGGTGCGCAAAATCATCATTGACGAATGCACCGCTGAGCACGTTAACCTGCTCGAATCCTTGATTGGCAAGCTGGCGAATCGCTTGATGCAACTGCCTGGCGTGCTGGGCGTGCGGGTCAAGATTGCCAAGCTGGAGATTTTTGACGACTGCGAAGTGGCGCTTCGCATGGAAATCGGGCAGTGGTCGTAAGACCGAATAGGAACAAGATGATGAATGCAGTCTGGACCAACAACGATACCCAAGCCGACGATTTGGCCCCCACCACGCTGGATGCCGCGCCACACGGCGCTGTGGCGGCGTCCGAACCCAGCCTCGGGCGCGAGGCGACGCTGCGCGCATCGCACGAAATCCACAAGCTGGAAAAGCGCCTGTGTCGCCAGGTGGGCCAGGCCATCATGGACTTCAACATGATTGAGGCGGGCGACCGCGTGATGGTCTGCGTCTCGGGCGGGAAAGACAGCTACGGGCTGCTCGACATCTTGCTCAAGATGCAAAAGCGCGCCCCGATTGACTTTGAGATCGTGGCCGTCAACCTGGACCAGAAGCAGCCCGGCTTTCCGGCGCACATCCTGCCCGAGTACCTGGCCCAGCTTGGCATCGAGTTTCACATCGAAACGCAAGACACCTACAGCATCGTCAAGAAGGTCATCGCCGAGGGCAAGACCATGTGCAGCCTGTGCAGCCGCCTGCGCCGGGGCATCTTGTACCGGGTCGCCGACGAGCTCAAGATCACCAAGATTGCGCTCGGCCACCACCGCGATGACATGCTGCAGACCTTCTTCTTGAACCTGTTTTTTGGCGGCAAGCTCAAGGGCATGCCGCCCAAGTTGGTGAGCGACGACGGCGGTCACATCGTGATCCGTCCGCTGGCCAACGTGGCTGAAAAAGACCTGACGCGCTGGGCCGCGCACAAGCAGTTCCCGATCATCCCGTGTTCCTTGTGCGGCAGCCAGGAAAACCTGCAGCGCCAACTCATCGGCCAGATGCTGCGCGACTGGGAAAAGCAGTACCCCGGGCGCACCGAGACCATGTTCACCGCGCTGCAAAATGTGGTGCCCTCGCACCTGATGGACGCTACGCGCTACGATTTCAAGGGCCTCAAAATCACCGGCGTGCCCGATGCAGACGGCGACCGGGTGTTTGACGAAGAAAGCTTTCCCGTTGCCCAGCTCGCGGGTGTCCGGGTGCTCGGCTCTGTTTGCTGAATTTATGAAAAATAGGGCGCTAGCCCTTATGGAATAAGCGTAAACAGCTTTTATATTGATAGCATTCATTGCTTCAGATCAATTCGTATTAATCAATCCCAGCACCATGCACGCTACCCGCATCATTGCCGTTCGCCACGGTGAAACCGCCTGGAATGTCGACACCCGCATCCAGGGGCAACTCGACATCGGACTCAACGCCAAAGGCCATTGGCAGGTTCAGCGCCTGGCCAAGTCGCTGGCGCATGAGCCTGTCAGTGCCATCTACACCAGCCATTTGCGTCGCGCAGTCGATACCGCACGCGCAATTTCCAATGCCACCGGTCGCACGCTGCAGACCCACACCGGTCTGTGCGAACGCGGCTTTGGCGTGTTCGAGGGCAAGACCTTTGCCGAGCTCGAGGCCACTTGGCCCGAGCAGTCGCGGCGCTGGCGTCAGCGCGACCCGTTGTGGGCGCCTGAAGGGGGTGAGTCCTTGACCACACTGCGCGAACGCATCACGCGCACCGCCTCTGAACTGGCGGCGCAGCACCTGGGCCAGCAGATTGTGCTGGTCGCGCATGGCGGCGTCATGGACGTGCTGTACCGCGCAGCCACCGGGCAGGAGTTGCGGGCGCCGCGCACCTGGGACCTGGGCAATGCCGCCATCAACCGCCTGCTGTGGACGCCCAATGGTTTCACGCTGGTGGGTTGGTCCGACACGCGGCATCTGGAAGACGACACGCTCGATGAGATCAGTGCTTGAAGGCCCGAAGCTGCCCCATGGCCATGCACTTGCCTTGCCCCTCCTTCATGAAAGCGCGTGACGCCGGGTTGGCGTGGCTGATGGTGTTGCTGGCGGCTCTGTCCATCGCGACCAGCGTGTCTGAGCTGCCTGCGCTGCACTTTGTCTTCAAACCGCTGCCGCTGCTGGCAGCTATCGTTGCAGTAGCTGCTCGTGCTTACTTTACGGGGGCTAGAGCCCGATTTGATCTGTATTTGTTGGCTGCGCTGGTGGCCTCGCTGGCGGGTGATGTGTTCCTGATGCTGCCCGGCAATTACTTCATCCCGGGCCTGGCGTCCTTCTTGGTGGCGCATCTGTTCTACATCGCCCTGTTCCGCCAAGGCGTGCCCTGGTTTCCCAGCCGGCGCGCCCTGGGGCTCACGCTCGGCCTGGGCGGCGCCATGTACGCCTGGGTCTGGGCTGGGCTGATCGACCCGGCATTGAAAGTCGCTGTGGCAGCCTACGTCAGTGTGATCGCCCTGATGGTGGCGCAGGCCATCGGTCGCGCGCTGGTGCTGCGTGATGGCGCCGCCCGGGCGGTGGGCCTGGGCGCCTGCGTCTTCATGCTGAGCGACTCGTTGATCGCCATCAACCGCTTTGTGCAGCCGCTGCCGCTGGTGTCTGTGTGGGTGCTGGCGACTTACTACACGGCGCAGATCCTGATCGTGCGCTACGTCCGGCCAGTGGTTCCAGTTGTTCCTGCGGTTCCCACTACACTTGCTTGAGGCCGTTTCCATCACGGTATTTCGCGACTCAAGCGCCCGGGCAAACGCCTCTTTCGGGCGCCAACTTTTTGGAGAATTTCAGTGCAGCTTGTTTGTCTTGACCTTGAAGGTGTTCTGGTCCCTGAAATCTGGATCGAATTTGCCAGTCGCACCGGCATCGCGGCGCTCGCGCGCACCACGCGCGACGAGCCCGACTACGACAAACTGATGAAATACCGGCTTGACCTGCTCAAGACCCACCATCTCGGCCTGCCCGATATTCAGAAAGTGATCTCGGAGATGGGGCCGATGGCCGGTGCGCGCGACTTTCTGGACGCACTGCGGCGCGACTACCAGGTCATCATCCTGTCCGACACGTTTTACGAATTTGCCATGCCCCTGATGGCGCAACTGAACATGCCGGTGCTGTTCTGCCACAAGCTCGAGGCCGATGCCGCCGGCTTTCTGGTGAACTACCACCTGCGCATGCCGAACCAGAAGAAAGAAGCGGTGCAGCGTTTTAGAGAACTGCAATTCAACGTGATCGCCGCCGGCGACTCCTACAACGACACCGCCATGCTGACCGAGGCCAACGCCGGCATCCTGTTTCACCCGCCGCAAAACGTGATCGACGAGTTTCCCCAGTTCCCGGTCACCATGAACTACGCCGAGTTGCGCTTTGAAATCGACAAGGCGGCGCAGCGCTGACAGTTTTTGGGTTGACCCGGCCACGGCAAGTGGCCTATGTTCCTGGGCCTTAGACCTCTTGCGGTGACTGAGCCGCAGTGGCGGGTGCGTCCGTCAGGGCAATGCGCTCGATGCTGTGCCGCACATCGGCGCCGAGCAGCAGCTCGGTCTGGCCGGCGGGCACGGTGATGCGATCGTCAAAATGCAGCAGGCCGGCGTCGTCCACCTGCAGGACTTCTGCGTCAATCAGGTTGTGGATCACATTGGTAAAAAGTGATTTCTCCGAGAATTCAGGCGCATTGAATTCATACAACAGCGCCAGGCGTTGTGCCAGCAGATGGCTAGCTTCTTCCAGTTTGGCGGTGCTGAGCTTGCCGCTGCCGTGGTGTTTGAGCAGCGCCAGCGTCAGAAATTGCCGCTCCAGGGTCGGGCGGATGATCTCGCCGAGCTGACGCAACTCCGGGCTGGCCTGGCTGTTGGGGTCTGGCGCGCGCAGCACGTTGTTGGCGGCGTCCTTGATGATGAGTTCGCGCTGCACTAGCGCATCTTCGGTGCGGTCAATCAGGTCGTCGAGTTCGTGCGGCTCCCAGCGCAAGAACAGCTCGGCGCGCAGCAAGCCATAAATGCCCTTGATGGCCTCCTTGGCACGGCTGCGCTTTAGTCTTCCGTTGTGGCTGACCAGACAGGCCAACAAGGCGGGCAAGGCCAGCAAATGCAGAACATTGTTTCGAAAATACGCCAGCAGCGTGGCCTGCTGCTTGGTCGCCAGGACAAGGTCGCCCAAGGGATGCGCCTTGAAGTCCAGCAACTTCAGCCGCTGCACCTGGGCAAGGATTTCATCCGGCGGCAAATCGCAGGCCACCATGGACGGCGAGTAAGGGACGGCCGCCAGCAGAAATTGAACATGCTCGATCTGGCGCTGCAGGAGTCGCACATCGGCCGTGTGTTTGGGCGTTGACAGCAGGGTCAGGGCCACCAGATTGACCGCGTTGACCACGGCCGCGGCATTGATGCTTCGGGCCAGCGCCTTGGCGGTTTCCTCGACCGCATCGTGCATCCAGGGTGCCTTGCGGTTGAACGGCTCCTCGCGCCAATTGGGATGCTGCTGGTTCAGAAACTCCTCCAGCGCCAGCGGCGGGCCAAAATTCACGTGCACTTTGCCAAAGTGTTGCCGTAGCACCCGCACCGCGCCCAGCAAGCCCCACAGCGATTCCTTTTTCTTGGGCTTGCCCTCGAGTTCTTCCAGGTAGGCGCTGCCCTCCATCAGCTTCTCGTAGCCGACATAGACCGGCACAAACAGCAGCGGGCGCGCGTGCTCGCGGACAAAGCTTTGCACCGTCATGGCCAGGATCCCGGCCTTGGGTGAGAGCATGCGCCCGCTGCGGCTGCGGCTGCCCTCAATGAAGTACTCCAGCGGGAAGCCGCGATCGAGCATCAGATGCAGGTAGGCCAGAAACACCGCGGCATAGAGCGGCTCGCCCTTGATCCGCCGGCGCAGAAAGAAGGCGCCGCCCCCGCGCAAAATGCTGCCAACGACCGGCAGGTTCAGATTGGCGCCGGCCGCAATATGCGGCACCATCATGCCCTGGCCAAAAATGATATAGGACAGCAGCAGGTAGTCGATGTGGCTGCGGTGGCAGGGCACGTAGATGATGCCGTTGCCCGGCGCCAGTTCGGTCACCCGGTCCAGGTTATGAATCTCGATGCCGCTGTAAACCCGGGTCCAGACCCACTCCAGAAAGAGCGACAAGGCGCGCACCACCGAGAACGAAAAGTCGGATGCAATCTCGTGCGCGAAGTCGCTCGCTGCCTGTTCCACCTTGGCCAGGGGCAGGCCCTTGTCATGGGCTTCGGCCGCGATGGCGGCGCGGACATTGGGCGTTGCCAGCACGGCGCGCAACTGGGTTCGACGATGCGACAAATCCGGGCCGATCGCCATTTCGCGCTGCTGACGAAAGTGGGTCTCAAGCACCTCGTTGATCTTCTGCGCCGCAGCGGCTGCGTCGGGGCAGTCCTGAACCATGTCGCGCAAGGACACCGGTGCGCTGAAACGCACGACCGTGTGGCGGCCGTGGATCAGGATCGAGAGCAATTGCCGCAAGGGCGTCGCGGCTTGCCAGGTCTCGGCAAAAAACGCCTTGAGTATGGACTCCTGTTTGCTCGCTGCGTGACCCCACAGGATAGTCACCGGAACCAATTGAACTTCAAATTTGGGGTCCGTCCCCGCTTGTCTGACCAGCGCCAACAGCAGCCGCGAGTGGGCCGTGCGTCGCTGGGGCAGCACGGGACTATCGGGCTCACGCGTCAAGACAAAAAAGGAGCGGTGTGCCAGAAAACTGCCCGTTCGCACCGGCTTCAAAGCCGGTGGCAGCCCGAGCTGCCGGCATTCATGGTCGAGTACCAGCAGATTGGACAGGTGACGTTTGTGCAGCACGTAGATGATGGGCACGCCAGGGCGAAGCTTGAGCATCTCTGCCTGTTCCGGAAATGCGTTGGTTCGTATCCAGCGGTACAGCAGGCGCTGCAGCGCTTTGAGCGTCCAGCCGGCAAAATCAAAATAGAACAACTTGCTCATCGACGGCTCAGGCGAGGGCGCGCCATGGCAGCCGCGCCGACATCAGGAGTCGATGAAGCGAGGTGAATGAGTTTTGGCATGGTGGTCTCCTGCAGCCGGCGCAAGCTGCGCAGTATGACCGCTGCCGGCGCAAGCAGCGCGGCGGCTGACCGATCAGCTTGAAAGAATCAGCGGATTCTGGCCCTTCCTGCAGCCAACGCGGCGCCGCTCGTGGCCCAGGGTGGCAGCCGCTGCGTTTGCTGTATTCCTGTCTTTGTTGGGTATTTTTAGATGATTCTGGCCGCTAGCCGGCGTGGAATAAGCGTGTAGCGCTATAAAAATCAATAATTTACCGGGCTCCGTTCTAAACGCCTTGAAAGGCGCAATTCAACTGGCGCCCTGGGCTGATGGCCGCCAGACCAGCACCGCAATAACGCCGGCCAAAGCCTGCGTCAATGCGATGGAGGACACCGAGCCGCTCCAGCCCCAGGCCTCGAAGGCCAGCCCTGCGACCAAGGTGCCCACTGCGCCGCCGGCGTAATAGCTCATGTAGTACAGGCCGGTGGCCAGTGAGCGACCCTCGCTGACGTTTTGGGCAATCGCGCTGAGGGTCGCAGACTGGCAAATGAAGACACCGGTTGAACACACCGTCAGGCCGATGATGACCGCAGGCAAGGAGGGCCACAGCGTCAGGAGCAGGCCCGCGCCAGAGAGCGACAGGGCTCCCAAGAGCGCGCGCAGGAAGCCGAACCGCACGATATAAGGGCCGGCCAGCGGGGTCACCAGGACGCCCACCAGGTAGACGCCGAAGACGTTGGCCAAGCCCGCCGATGTCAAAAAGAACGGTGCCAAGGCCAAGTGCAGGTTGACATAGGTGAAGGTGCCCACCAGCGAGAACAGCACGCAAAAACCCACCGCACAGGCCGCCATCAGCCGCTTGTGGTGCAGGTGGCGCCACAGCGTGTTAAAGCCGGCGCTGATGTTTCGGTTAGGCACAAAGCGGCGCGACGGTGGCAGCCGCCACAGCACCAGCAACGCGCCAAGCAGATTGAGCAATGCCAAGGTGACGAAGGCGCCACGCCAGCCCAGCAGATGACCGGCATGGCCGGTGATAAAGCGGCCGAAAAAACCGCCCATGACCGTGCCGCCGACGTAGGTCGCGGTCATGCGGGCAACGCCGTTCGCCTGGAACTCTTCGGAGATGTAGGCGATGAGCACCACCACGATGCCCGGAATCGCCAGCCCCTGAAGAAAGCGCAGCGCAATCAGCGCGTTCAGGCTGCCCGCCAGCCGGATCAGGGCTGTGGGCAGCGTCAGCGCCAGCATGGAGCTGCAAATGATGAGCTTGCGCCCGAACGCATCGGAGAGCATCCCCATGAACGGCGACACCAGCGCCACCGCCAGGATGGTCGCCCCCACGGTCAAGCCCGCTTGCACCGGAGAGGCCTGAAAGTCGCTCATCACCATAGGCAACACCGCCTGCATGGAGTAGACATTCAGAAAAGCAAAAAAGCCAATCAACCAGACGATCAGCCGAGACGCCTGCTTGCCGTTTTGGGGGGAAGACAGGAGCATGGGGTCGGCCGGCATAAGAAATCAATTTTAGGCTGGCGCGCGCCACTAAACTCAAGGCGCCACTCAACCCCTACTACAGCGCGCCATGGAACTACCCCTACTCTTCATCCTGCTTGCTGTTGGCGCCTACCTTGCCAAGTCGCGCGAACAGGGTCGCCGCATTGCCTTGCTCGCAAGCTACCTGGGCAAGTACCAGATTGAGAAGCTGATGGAAAACCTGACCAACGGTTACCTGCGTGCCCTGTCTGAGCCCGAGCCCGAGCGTCAGGCGCAGATCTGGCACATGCTGGACTCGGCCGAGGTGACGCTGTGTGAGCAGTTCAACCGTTTTGTGGATGAGTTCTGTGGCGTCGATGGCGCGCAAACGCGCGTCAGCCGCCTGCCGTTGGCGCTGCCCTGGGTCGATCAGCTGCTGCCCGCAAGCAGCTTTGATCTGCGCCAGGCCCTGCGCATCCATGCCCAAGGCATCGAGCGCGCGGCGCAAAACAGCAGCCAGCGCACGCAAAAGGACAAGGCCTTCACGCTATCGGCTGAACTGTTCCTGATGCAGCACACCTGCCATTGGTTTTGCCGCTCCAAAATGGTGGCGTCGGCGCGCATGCTGATGCGCCACAAGACCCCCTATGCGCAATTGCTGGCGTCGGTGGCGCCCGAGACGCGCCAGGCCTATGGCGCTTTGGTTGGCGCCTGAGTTCCAATGGCCCATCTGCCGACCTGGTTCAACCCTTGTCGGGCGCTGCGGCGCCGGGAAATCACATGATGGAATTTTCCCTGACGCAGCACTTCCCGGCTGGACTCGATCGTTTGTGGACGGTCTTCTCCCACCCGGAGTACCCGCAGCGCAAGTACAGCGCCTTGGGTGCGAGCGCGGTGCGCCTGCTTCGCTTTGAGGCCACAGCGCAGCTGATCGAGGTCGAGCTGGAGCGCGATGTGCCGGTTGATGTGGCTGCACTGCCGGTCTGGACGCGCCCACTGCTCGCACGCCAACAGACGCTGCGCCATCGCAGTCGCTGGCGCCGTGTCAGCCCGACGCAGATCAGCGCCGAACTTGAGATCACGCCGCTCGGTCTGCCCCTGCAGGCGCACGGCGTGGGTACCCTGGTGCAGACCGCGCCTAATTTGAGCCGCATGGCACTGCGCTGGCAGGTCAGATCGCGCCTGCCGCTGATCGGACCCAAGGTGGAACGCCTGTTTGCGCATCAGCTGCGTCAGGCGCTTGATGCTGACCATGCCTTCACCCTGCAGTACCTGCAGCCAGGGGCTTGAACCGGCCGCTCCAAACAGCGACGCAGGCGCATGCAATTGCCGCATAATTCGCGCCCATGGACACCAAATGGCTGGAAGATTTCGTCAGTTTGGCTGAGACCCACAGTTTCAGCCGTTCTGCATTGCTGCGCCACGTCACGCAGCCGGCGTTTTCAAGGCGCATTCAGTCGCTTGAGAGCTGGGCCGGCACCGATCTGGTCGACCGGAGCAATTACCCGACCCGTTTGACCCCAGCGGGTCAAACGCTCTATGCCCAGTCGTTGGAAATGTTGCAGGCCCTGCAAAGCACGCGCGCCATGCTGCGCGGGCATGCCTCGGTCGGGAAGGATGTGATCGAGTTTGCCGTGCCGCACACGCTGGCGTTCACTTTTTTTCCGGCCTGGGTGTCGGCCTTGCGGCAGCAATTCGGGCCGATCAAGAGCCGCCTGATTGCGCTCAATGTGCACGATGCCGTCATGCGCCTGGTGGAGGGCAGTTGCGACCTGTTGATTGCCTACCATCATCCGTCGCAGCCCTTTCAGCTCGACCCCGATCGCTATGAGATGGTCAGTCTGGGCGAAGAGGTCGTGGCCCCCTATGCCAAACCCGATGCCGACGGTGCGCCGATGTTCCAGTTGCCCGGGCGCGCCGGTCAGCTCCTGCCCTACCTGGGTTACGCGCCGGGAGCCTACCTGGGGCAGATGGTGGACCTGATCCTCAAGCAGTCGGGCACTGCCATCCATTTTGACCGCGTCTACGAGACCGACATGGCCGAGGGCCTGAAGGCCATGGCGCTCGAAGGCCATGGCATTGCCTTTTTGCCTTTCAGTGCTGTCAAGAAAGACTTGTACGCCAGAAGACTCGTCAGTGCGGTCCCCCCTGACCTCAAAGGCATGGAGATCACCATGGAGGTGCGTGTTTACCGGCAACGGCCCACGTTCAAGGAGAGCGGCAAGCCCGCAGGGCACCGAACCGCCCCAATCGCTGAGCGCGCGGTCAAGAGCGCGGCGCTGGCCTTGTGGGACTATCTGCTGGCCCAAAACCACAAGCAGGCGACCGAGTCTGCGCCGCCGGAGCTTGGTGTGCTCAGCTGACTGGCGACAATGGCCACCATGACACCATCTCAAGCCCTCACGCTCACCCTGACCCGGCCCGACGACTGGCACCTGCATGTGCGCGATGGCACGGCGCTGAGCACCGTAGTGCCGCACACCGCCGCCCAGTTTGGTCGCGCCATCATCATGCCCAACCTGCGCCCGCCCGTGACCACCACGGCGCAAGCGCTGGCTTACCGGGCGCGCATCCTGGCCGCTGTGCCAGACGGGCTGCAGTTTGAACCCCTGATGACGCTTTACCTCACTGACAACTTGCCCACCGATGAGGTCAAACGAGCGCGCGACGCCGGTGTGGTCGCGATCAAACTCTACCCGGCTGGCGCCACCACCAACAGCGACGCCGGCGTGACCGACCTGCGCAAGACCTACCAGACACTGGAGGCCATGCAGCGCGCGGGAATGTTGCTGCTGGTGCATGGCGAAGTGACCGCGCCCGAGATTGATATTTTTGATCGCGAAGCGGTGTTCATCGACACCCAGTTGATTCCCTTGCGCCGGGATTTTCCCGAGCTCAAGATCGTGTTCGAGCACATCACCACGCGGGAAGCGGCGCAGTACGTGGGCGAGTCCGATCGCTTCACCGCCGCCACCCTCACCGCGCACCACTTGCTCTACAACCGCAACGCCATCTTCAGTGGCGGCATCCGGCCGCATTACTACTGCTTGCCGGTGCTCAAGCGCGAGACGCATCGCCACGCCTTGCTGGCAGCGGCCGCCAGCGGTTCGGCCAAGTTCTTTCTGGGCACCGACAGCGCGCCGCACGCCGCCCAACTCAAAGAGAACGCCTCGGGCTGCGCCGGTTGCTACACCGCTCACGCCGCGATGGAACTGTATGCGCAGGCCTTTGAGTCTGTTGGGGCGTTGGACAAACTGGAAGCTTTTGCCAGCTTCCATGGCGCCGATTTCTATGGCTTGCCGCGCAACGCCGGCAGCATCACGTTAAAGCGCGAAAGCTGGACGCCGCCAGAGCGTTTTGTTTATGGCGATGCCGAGCTCAAGCCTTTGGGTGCGGGCGAAACGCTGCCGTGGCGAATGAGCTGAAGCTTGGCGAGACAGACATTGCGCGCCGTCCTCACCCGCTGGCCGCTGTTGACTGGGCCGCACCTTGGCTGGCGCCGTGGCGGGCAAGGGGAGAGCCGCTGGCCCAGCAAATAGCCGATGGGGTGACGCAGCCTCAGGCCCTGAACCAGGCGGGCTTGGCGCCGGTGCGTTTTGTGGCGCAAAGCGAGCTGCCCGCTGCCATTGCCTACGAGCAGCATATCTTCGACACCCAGTGCGTCCCCACGCGCGACGGGCTGCACGACTTCTTCAACGGCTTGTGCTGGCTTCAATTCCCCTTGAGCAAAACGCGGCTGAACCAGCTCCAGGCGGCGCAGATTGCGCGCACGGGCGTTCAAGCGCAACGCGGGCCAGCGCGCGACGCCTTGACGGTGTTTGACGAGAATGCCGCGCTGCTGCAAGCGCCCGACGCCCTGTGGGACGCCTTGGTGGCCAAAGACTGGCAACGCCTTTTTATTGAACTGCGCCCGCTGTGGCGGCAGGCGCATCTGCTGCTGTTCGGCCACGCTTTGCTGGAAAAGCTGGCTGCACCAAGAAAAGCGATCACAGCCCACGTCTACCGGGTGCGAGCAGCTAGTTATTTGATAGCGGATATCGACGCCTGGCTGGCTCAGGACCTGACAGCCGACAAACTGGCGGCCAAGCCGTTTGCCCACTTGCCAGTGCTGGGCGTGCCCGGCTGGTGCGGCGCCAACGAAGACCCGGCGTTTTATGCCGACGCCAGCGTGTTTCGCCTGCTCCAAGCCGGGGCCGCCGGATCGGCCGGGGCCGCTCTTGAATGCCCGTAAACTCCATGGGCCATTGCGGCGCCAAAGTCTTGAATTCAACCGCTGCGCCCCTAACATCCGTGCCAATGGTTCGCTGCTTTGAACCGTCTTAGAAAGAAAAATCATGAAACGCATTCTCTTGTTTGTCTTGACCAATGTGGCGGTGGTGGCGGTGTTGGGCATCGTGGCCAGCCTGCTCGGCGTCAACCGTTACCCGACCCCGGCCGGACTGAATCTGGGCTCCCTGCTCGGCTTCGCCATGGTCATTGGTTTTGGTGGCGCCATCATTTCGCTCTTGATCAGCAAGCCGATGGCCAAATGGACCACGGGCGTGCGCATCATCACGCAGCCACAAAACGTGGACGAAGCCTGGATTGTGGAGACCGTGCGCAAGCTGGCCGACACCGCTGGCATCGGCATGCCGGAGGTCGGCATTTTTGACGGCGCGCCCAACGCTTTTGCCACCGGTGCCTTCAAGAACTCGGCGCTGGTGGCGGTCTCGACGGGCTTGCTCCAGGGCATGACGCGTGAAGAGATCGAGGCCGTCATCGGCCATGAAATCGCTCACGTGGCCAATGGCGACATGGTCACCATGGCGCTGATTCAAGGCGTGATGAACACCTTTGTGGTGTTCCTGAGCCGCGTCATCGCCTACGCGATTGACGGTTTCCTGCGCAAGGGCGACAGCCGCGATTCGGGTCCAGGCATTGGCTACATGGTGACCACGGTTGTGCTGGACATCGTGCTTGGCTTTGCCGCCGCCATCGTGGTCGCCTGGTTCTCGCGCCACCGTGAATTCCGCGCCGATGCGGGTTCGGCACAGTTGCTCAAACGCAAGCAGCCGATGATCAATGCCCTGGCACGTCTGGGCGGCATGGTGCCCGCAGAGTTACCCAAGAGCATGTCCGCCATGGGCATCGCCGGCGGCATTGGCAAGCTGTTCTCGACCCACCCGCCGATCGAAGAGCGCATCGCGGCGCTGCAAAACGCGCCGCTCTGAGCCGGGCCGCATGGCACTTTCAACCTGGCTGGCCTTTTTTGCCGCGTCCTGGGCGATCAGCATTTCGCCCGGCGCGGGCGCAGTGGCGGCCATGAGTGCGGGTTTGAACCACGGTTTTCGCCGCGGTTACTTCACCACCTTCGGCTTGGTCCTGGGTATCTGGTTTCAGGTGATTGTGGTCAGTCTGGGGCTGGGGGCGCTGGTGGCAACTTCGAGCACGGCTTTTCTGGTGGTCAAGTGGCTCGGCGTGGCTTATCTGGTGTGGCTGGGCATCGCGCAGTGGCGCGCGCCCGCCACGCCCATGGTGACCCGCTCCGACGAAGGCGTGCTCGTCACGCGCCGCTCGATGGTGCTGCGCGCGCTCATGATCAACGCCGTCAACCCCAAGGGCACGGTGTTCTTGTTGGCGGTGGTGCCGCAGTTTCTGAACCTGGCGCAGCCGCTGCTGCCGCAGTACCTGATCATTGCCGCCACGCTGGGTTTTACCGATCTGGTGGTGATGGCGGGCTACACCGCGCTGGCCGCGCGCGTGCTCGGCGCCTTGAAGTCACCCAGCCACATTCGCGCCATGAACCGCACCTTTGGCAGCCTGTTCGTGCTGGCCGGGTCGCTGCTGGCGCTGTTCAAGCGCGCCGGCTAAAGGGCAGGGTGCTGACAGGACGGCACTGGCAGCAACGCCCCGATTTAGAGTTGTGACTCAGCCTGCGGGTCGTTGATTACTAAAAACGATAGCTGCTCAAGCTTATTCCACGCGGGCTAGAGCCTCATTTTGTTTAAATATCTGAAAAATCTGACTGACGCATGGGCGCTTTGGCACCCTTTCAATTTCAGCGAGAATCTGCGCTTGTTTCCCTCACCTTAACCCGTATCTCACTCATGAAAACCAGTTTCCCCCTCACCGTTCTGGCCGCGGCCTTGTCCTTCTTCAGCGCCGCCCACGCGGCCGACGCCACGCTGGATGCCGCGGCCAAGGAGCCCGGTGCGGTGGTCAGCGCCAGCGGGCTGGTGTACCGCTCGCTCAAAGACGGCCTTGGCGCCAGCCCCAAGGCCAGCGACACCGTCAAAGTCAACTACCGCGGCACCTTCCCCGACGGCAAAGAATTTGACAGCTCTTACAAGCGCAACCAGGCGATTGAATTCCCCTTGGGCAACGTCATCAAGTGCTGGACCGAAGGCGTGCAGCGCATGAAGGTCGGCGGCAAAGCCAAACTCACCTGCCCTTCGGCCATCGCCTATGGCGAGCGCGGCGCCGGGGGGGTGATCCCCGCGAATGCCACCTTGCTGTTTGAAGTGGAATTGCTGGCCATCAACGGCAAGTAAGCCCTGATGCGGCGGTGGCCCCGTCGTCGCTGCCGTGTTGACTACGGCGCGGCGCCTGCCATCTGATGGATTGCCTGCTTCGAACCCGCTACCATCGAGCACCTCATCACGGATTCTTGCAGGGCCTTCACATGTCTCCTTCTTCGTCTTTCGTCAGCTGTCACGATGTTCTCGCCGGCAAGGCCGGCACGGAGCCCGCCGGGCTTGAGGTGACGATCAAAGGGTGGGTGAAAACCCGGCGCGATTCCAAGGCCGGCCTGTCCTTTGTCAATGTGTCTGACGGCTCCTGCTTTCATCCGGTGCAGGTGGTGGCCCCTAACACGCTGGCCAACTATGCCGACGACGTGCAGCGGCTCACCGCTGGCTGTGCGCTTGAAGCCACGGGCGTGATCGTGCCCTCGCCAGCCAAGGGCCAACCTTTTGAAATGCAGGCCAGCGCCATCAAGGTGGTCGGCTGGGTGGATGACCCCGACACCTACCCGATCACGCCGAAGGCGCACAGCATGGAGTTTTTGCGCGAGGTCGCCCATTTGCGGCCGCGCACCAACGTGTTTGGCGCCGTCACCCGGGTGCGCCATACGATTGCGTCGGCGATTCATCGCTTCTTTGACGAGCAGGCTTTTTGCTGGGTCAACACGCCGATCATCACCACCTCAGACGCCGAGGGTGCGGGCGAGTTGTTTCGCGTCTCGACGCTGGACCTGATGAACCTGCCCAAGCGGCCCGACGGCAAGATCGACTTTTCCCAGGATTTTTTTGGCAAGGAGGCGTTCCTGACCGTGTCGGGCCAGCTCAACGTGGAGACCTACTGCATGGCGCTGTCCAAGGTCTACACCTTTGGCCCGACCTTTCGCGCGGAGAATTCCAACACCACGCGGCACGCCGCGGAGTTTTGGATGATCGAGCCGGAGATGGCCTTCTGCGACTTGCTGGGCGACATGGATCTGGCGGAAGAGTTCGTCAAAGCGATGGTGCGTCATGTCCTGGAGCATTGTCAGGAGGACCTGGAGTTCTTCGGCAAATTCGTCGACAAGGAGCTGGTCTCGCGCCTGACCCTCGTGCTGGAGCGCCCGTTTCAGCGGCTCTCCTACGCGGAAGCGATCAAGATCCTGCTGGCCTCCGGGAAAACATTCGAGTTTCCCATTTCTGACGGATTGCCCCTCCAGTCGGAGCACGAGCGCTATTTGACCGAGGAGCACTTCAAGTCCCCTGTGACCGTTCACGATTACCCCCGCCAGGCGAAACCATTCTATATGCGGGCGAATGACGATGGAGAAACCGTCGCGGCCCTGGATGTCCTGGTTCCGAGGATCGGTGAGATCATCGGCGGCTCGCAGCGCGAGGAGCGACTGGATGTGCTGCAAGCCAACCTGAAAGCCCACGGACTGCGCGACGAGGATTACTGGTGGTATCTGGATTTGCGGCGCTTCGGGACGGTCCCGCATGCCGGGTTTGGCCTGGGCTTTGAACGACTGCTGATGTTCCTGACCGGCGTCACCAATATTCGCGACGTTGTTCCATTCGCCCGCACTCCCGGTAACGCGGAATTCTAACCCGTCATTCGCTTCGCCGATGGCGTGAGTGCAGGCTGCCTTTCCCGATTATCGCGAAAGGAAATCGG
>JBBQQX010000014.1:0-47520 GCA_038215405.1 Burkholderiales bacterium | reverse complement strand
ATGTTGGGCCTGCGTTACTACTCGTACCAAACCCAGAACCCCGTTTTCAAGGATGTGCGGGTGCGCCAGGCCCTCTCGATGGTGATCGACCGCGAGATACTGGCCACGCGCGTGACGGCGGATGGACAGGCCCCGGCTTATGACGTGATGGTGGCCGGTGTGAACGGCGCGGATGTGTCGGCTTATGACTGGGCCAAGTGGCCGATGAACAAGCGGGTGGCCGAAGCCAAGAGTCTGCTGGAAAAGGCTGGGGTCAAGCCGGGCAGTAAATTCGTGTTCTCGTATAACACCAGTGAGTACCACAAGAAGATGGCCGTGTTTGCGGCCTCGGAATGGAAGACCAAGCTGGGCCTGGATATCGAGACCGAAAGCATGGAGTTCAAAGTGTTGCTGAAGAAGCGCCATGATGGCGAGTTTCAAATGGCGCGCAATGGCTGGGTGGCCGACTACAACGACGCGACCACTTTTTTGGCCCTGGTGCGCTGTGACTCCGACCAGAACAACAACTTCAACTGCAATCGCAAGGCGGAAGAGCTGATCAATCAGGGCCTGCAAAGCAGTGACCCGGTCAAACGTAGGACGCTGCTGACTCAAGCCTCCAAAATGATCATGCAAGACTATCCCATTATCCCGCTGCTGCAGTACTCGCTGCCGCGCCTGGTGAAATCGTATGTGGGTGGCTATTCACTTTTGAATGCGCATGATCGCTTTCGCAGCAAGGACCTGTACATCATCAAGCACTAAGTCCTGACTCATGTGGTCTTACACCCTGCGCCGGATTCTGGCGGCGATTCCGACGATGCTGGTGGTCATCACCGTGTGCTACCTGCTGTTGCACGCCACACCGGGCGGTCCTTTTGATGGAGAACGCAAGGTCTCGGCCGCGGTGCTTGCCAACCTGCAGGCCAAGTACCATCTGGACTTGCCGCTCTGGCAGCAGTACCTGCTGTACCTGAAGAGTCTGCTGCAAGGCGACTTGGGCGCCTCATTTCGTTATGCCGATTGGTCGGTGAATGACTTGGTGGCCGGTGCCCTGCCAGTCTCTGCGGTCATCGGTGGGGTTTCCTTGTTGTTGTCGATCGTGATTGGGGTCGCTCTGGGTTCGATCGCCGCCTTGCGGCAAAACAGCGCCGTCGACTACCTGGTGATGTTGATCGGCAACGTTGGAAGCGCGGTTCCGAGTTTTGTCATTGGGCCGGTGTTGATCATCATTTTTGCGATTGGCTTGAAGTGGTTACCGGCCGGCGGTTGGAATGATTTTGAGCTGCGCTTCATGATTTTGCCGATGGCGCTGCTGACCTTCATCAATGTGTCGATCATCGGGCGGGTGATGCGCGGCAGCCTGATCGAGGTCATGCACAGCAATTTCATTCGCACCGCGCGCGCCAAAGGCCTGCCCACGCGTGTGGTGGTGCTGCGCCATGCACTCAAACCGGCGCTGCTGCCGGTGGTGTCTTTGCTGGGACCGCTGGCGATCTCGTCCATCACCTCGGCCCTGGTCACGGAAACGGTTTTCTCCCTGCCCGGCCTGGGCAAACTGATTGTGAATGGCGCGGGCAACCGCGATTACACCCTGGTGCTGGGCCTGGTGGTGTTGATCACCGTGCTTACCGTGGCACTGAATCTGATGGTGGACCTGGCCTATGCCTGGCTGGACCCCAAGATTCGTTATTGACCTCCTTATGCTGACTTCCAAAGAAATGACGGGCCTGGCGGCCAAGGTCTCTGACGTCGCGACGGACCCGAACGCGGGTCTGGGCGCCGGACGCAGCTTGTGGTCCGACGCACGCAGGCGCTTTGTGCGCAACAAGGCGGCCGTTTTCAGCCTCGCTCTGCTGCTGCTGATTTCAACCGCTTGTGTGGTCGGGCCCTGGCTTTTGCCTTACTCCTTTGACAGCGCGGACTGGGATGCCATGAGCCAAGCGCCGAGCCTGCGCAATTTCCACTTCTGGGGTACGGATGACGCCGGGCGGGACTTGCTGGTGCGCTGTCTCATCGGTGGGCGCATTTCACTGACGGTGGGCTTGCTTGCCACCTTGAGCTCCGTGTCGCTGGGCATTCTGTGGGGCGCCACCGCCGGATTTATCGGGGGCAAGGTGGATGCCTTCATGATGCGCATCGTGGACATGATGTACGCCATCCCCTACCTGCTGATCGCGATTCTGCTGGTCACCATTCTGGGGCGTGAGTTTTATCTGGTGGTGCTCGTCATCACAGTCTTCTCATGGATGGACATGGCACGCATCGTGCGGGGTCAGACCTTGTCGTTGCGATCGATGGAGTATGTCGAAGCAGCGCGCGCCATTGGTGTGCCCACGTGGCGCATCATCTTTTCTCACATCGTGCCCAATCTGTTGGGTGTCGTGGTCATCTACACCACCGTGACGGTGCCTGGCGTTATTCTGACCGAGTCGGTGCTGTCGTTTCTGGGTCTGGGCATTCAGGAGCCGATGACCAGTTGGGGCGTGTTGATTCAGGATGGCGCCAAGGCCATGGAAGTGTCGCCCTGGATATTGCTGTTTCCGGCGGCCCTGCTGTCTGCGACCCTCTATTGTTTTAACTTCATTGGTGACGGCCTGCGTGATGCGCTGGACCCCAAGGAACGGTAACCAACATGTCTTTGATTGAAGTAGACAACCTCGGCGTTCAGTTCCAGACGCCCGATGGCGAGGTGACGGCCGTCAACGGCATCAGCTTCACGCTCGAACGTGGCCAAACCTTGGGCATTGTCGGGGAAAGCGGCTCGGGCAAGAGCCAGACCGTTCTGGCCATGATGGGTTTGCTCGCGACCAATGGGCGCGCCAGCGGCCAGGCTCGTTTCAATGGGCAGGACCTGCTCAGTCTGCCGCCGAAGATTTTGAACACGATTCGTGGCAACCGGGTCGCGATGATCTTTCAGGATCCGATGACCTCGCTCAACCCGTATTTGACGGTGGAGCGCCAGATGACCGAGGTGCTGGAGTTTCACAAGGGCATGACGCGCCAGCAGGCCCGTCTGCGCGCCGTGCAGGCGCTCGACGCGGTGAAAATTCCCGAGGCCGCCAAGCGTGTGATGCAGTACCCGCATGAGTTCTCGGGCGGCATGCGCCAGCGCGTGATGATTGCAATGGCGCTCTTGTGCGAGCCCGACGTCTTGATTGCGGACGAGCCGACCACCGCGCTGGATGTGACGGTGCAAGCCCAGATCATTGCCCTGATGCGTGACCTGCAGCGTGACCATGGCACGGCGATTGTGCTGATCACCCATGATCTGGGCGTGGTCGCCGGCCTGTGCGATGAGGTCATCGTCCTCTATGGCGGACGCATCATGGAACACGCCAGCGCTGACGCCATTTTTTACCACCCGACGCATCCGTACACCGTGGGCTTGCTCGGGGCCATACCGCGGCTTGAGCAAGGCGAGCAGTCCTTGGTGACGATTCCGGGCGCACCGCCCAACATGGCGCGACTGCCCCCCGGCTGTCCTTTCAGTGAGCGTTGCACTTTGGTGGAACCCCGTTGCATCAGCGAGCCGCCGGCGCTGTTGGCTGTACCCGGGCGGTCGGATGGCCTGCGCGCCTGCCACAAGAGCGTGTTTGAGGTCATGCGCCATGCGCATGGGGTCAGCGTATGAACGCGTCGTCCGCCCTGTTGTCGGTGCGCGACCTGAAGGTCCATTTCAAATTGGCCAGCGAATCGCCCTGGCCGTGGGAGCCCGCGCGCGTGCTCAAGGCAGTGGACGGTGTCTCCTTTGATATTTTTCCGGGCGAAACACTGGGTATCGTCGGTGAATCCGGCTGTGGCAAATCGACATTGGCGCGCGCCATGCTGAACCTGATCCCGCCGACCTCGGGCAGCATCCTGTGGCAGGGGCAGGAATTGTGCGGCGCCAGCGCGGGCGCCTGGCAGGCGGTGCGCAAAAATGTGCAGATGATTTTTCAGGATCCGCTCGCCTCGCTCGATCCACGCATGACGATCGGGCAAATCATTGCTGAGCCGCTGCGCACCCATTTTCCGAAGATGGGCAACGCACAAGTGATGCTCAAGGTGCGTGCCATGATGGCCAAGGTGGGCTTGACCGAGCAGCAGATCAACCGCTACCCGCATGAGTTCTCGGGTGGGCAGTGCCAGCGCATTGGCATCGCCCGCGCCTTGATTCTGGAGCCCAAGCTGGTGATTTGTGATGAGCCGGTGTCGGCGCTTGATGTGTCGATTCAGGCGCAAATCATCAATCTGCTGCAGGAGTTGCAGGCCACCATGGGTCTGGCGCTGGTGTTTATTGCCCATGATCTCGCGGTGGTGCGGCACATCAGTCAGCGCGTCATGGTGATGTACCTGGGGCGGGCCATGGAACTGGCAGCCAAGCAGGCGATTTACCAGAACCCGGGCCATCCGTACACCCAGGCCTTGCTCAGTGCGATTCCGCTGCCCGACCCGCGCAGTGAACGCAACAAGACCGTGCAGCTCTTGCTGGGCGATTTGCCCTCGCCGATCAACCCGCCCTCGGGCTGCAGTTTTCGCACCCGTTGCCCGAAAGCCGAGGCCGGCTGCGCACAGCAAACACCCCAGTTGCGCGCCCTCAGCCCCGACACCCAGGTGGCGTGCCTGTTGGCCTGAGGCCTCGGCCCCGTCACTGCCGTCAGTCATGACGAGTCCATAGAAGCGCGCAATCGCCGTGGCCCGATCATTGCGTCATTTCTTTGTCTTGTCCGGCACCGACCTGCTGCGCGACCCGGTCTACCGCCGCTTGTGGTTGTCGATCCTGATCAGTTCCTTTGGTCAGCAGGTCACCATGCTGGCCGTGCCGCTCACGGCCGCCCTGTTGCTGCACGCCACGCCGACCCAGATGGGCTGGCTGACGGCGATGGAATTGGCGCCGTTTGTATTGCTGTCCTTGCCCGTGGGGGTGTGGCTGGACCGGGTGCACAAACTGCCCGTTTACATCGCCGGTGAAGTCGCGGTGGCGTTGGTGCTGGCCAGCATTCCAGCGGCCTGGGCGCTTGGCTTCTTGAGCATGCCGTATTTGTATGGCACCGGCTTTGTGATGGGTTGCGTGTTTGTCTCATCCGGTACGGCAGCGCAAATCGTGCTGACCCAGGTGGTGCCGCGTGAGCGCCTGGTCGAGGCGCATGCCAAGAATTCCCTCGCCACCTCGGGCGCGGAGGTGATCGGACCGGGCTTTGCGGGCGTCTTGATCAAGTTGGTGGGCGCGCCGCTGGCTTTGCTGGCCGACGCCGTGCTGTTGCTGGTCAGCGTGTCGTTTTTGCGCGGCGTGCGGGCGCGCGAGACACTGGTCGCCGGGGCAGAGCGACACTTCGGGCTGGACCTGAAGGAGGGTCTGCGTTTCGTCTGGCAGCATCCCTTGCTGCCGCGCATGGCGCTGGTGGTGGGCCTTTGGCAGATGTTTCATCATGCCGCCATGGTGGTGCAAATTCTGTTTGCCATCCGCGTGCTGGGGCTGACCGAGCAGCAGGTCGGCCTGAGTTACACCGCGCTGGGCGTGGGAACCGTGTTGGCGAGTACCTTGGGCCATCGCCTGTCGCAGCGCATCGGGCCCGGCCCGTGCTTGAGCCTGGGCGTGGCCATCAACGGACTGGGCTGGCTGCAGCTCGCGCTGGTGCCGGCCGGGCGCTTTGCCGTGGCGTCCTATGTGTTGATGCTGGTGTGTTTTGCCGTCGGTGCCGTGCTTCTGTTCATCAACTTTCTCGCCCTGCGCCAGGCGGTCACGCCCGAGCCCTTGCTGGCGCGCATGACCAGCACCATGCGCTGGCTGATCCTGATACCGGCCGGGCCGGGCGCGCTGCTGGGCGGCTACCTGGGTGAGCACCTCGGGCTGCGTTACGCCATGGGCTTTGGCGGAGTCGGTGCGCTGCTGTTGGCGCTGGCGATGTGGCGCAGTGTTGTGCTTCAGTCCTTGCGCGAGCTGCCCCAGGCTCACGTCGGAGCGCCGGCGCAATAGCCTTGGTCTAGCTTCGACGCCATCACCACCCTGGCGGCTTGACGATGGTGATCGCCATGACCGGCAATTGTGAATAAATTTGAACGATTTACGCCTCTAGCCCTCGTCATACATAGCTTTGTTGCTATAAAAAACATAATGTATTAACTGACCGGCAGGGTCCCGGCGCGCTTGACTTCCTTGAGGGAGAAGCTGGTGGCGATTTCCTTCACGCCGGGCAGGTTGCGGATTTTTACCCGCACCAGCAGCGAGAAGGCCTCCAGGTCGGGTGCGATCGCTTCAATCAGGTAGTCGTAGCGGCCCGACAGGTTGTGGCAGGACAGCACCTGCGGCAGGGCGACCACCTCGCGCTCGAAGGCCGCCATGACGTCGGGCGTGTGGTTGTCCATTTGCAGATGCACAAAGCCGGTGACGCCGTAGCCCAGTTGATGCCGGTTGAGGTGCGCGTGGTAGCCCTCGATGACGCCGGACTCCTCCAGTTGCTTGACCCGGCGCCAACACGGCGACGCTGACAGCGACACCATTTGCGCCAGTTCGGCAATCGTCTGGCGCGCATCGCGCTGCAGGGCGTCGAGCAGCTGGCGATCGGTGGCGTCGATGGATTCGGGGTTCATGGGTCAATATTATCTTTAGTTGACACATTCGTGAAATTATTTGCCGCCGATTGGCGTCAATCGCCGGAAAAAAGCCAAGTTTTTCCTATTGATGCGGCAAACAATTCCATGCAAGAAGCTCCCAGAAACAAACCACAAGGAACCACCATGAACGAGACAACGCAAACCAAAGGCTTCAGCACGCGTGCCATTCATTTTGGTTACAAGCCCGCCGAGCACCAGGGCGCCTTGGTGCCGCCGATCTACACCTCGGCCACCTTTGCATTCCCCGATGTGGCCTATGGCGCGCGCTGCTTTGCCGGTGAAGAGGCGGGCTACTTCTATACCCGGATATCCAACCCCACCCTGGCCCTGCTGGAGTCGCGCCTGGCCAGCCTGGAGCAGGGCGCCGGCGCCGTGGTGTTCGGCTCGGGCATGGGCGCCATCAGCGCCACCCTGTGGTCGATGCTGGAGCCCGGCGACGAGGTGCTGGCCGACATGACGCTCTACGGCTGCACCTTTGCTTTCATGACGCATGGTCTGGCGCGCTTTGGAGTCGTGATTCGCCATGTGGACATGACCGACCCCGCCGCCGTGGCGCAAGCCATGAGCCCCAAAACCCGGGTGGTGCATTTCGAGTCACCGGCCAACCCCAACATGCGACTGGTGGACATTGAAGCCGTGGCCAAGATTGCGCACCAGGGTGGTGCCAAGGTGGTGGTGGACAACACCTACTGCACGCCTTACCTGCAACAACCGCTGCTGCTGGGTGCGGACGTCAGCGTGCATTCGATGACCAAATACCTCGGGGGTCACGGTGACCTGACCGCAGGCGCCGCCATCTTTGCCGACTTGGATCTGGCCCAGCGGGTACGGCTCTACGGCCTGAAGGACATGACCGGCGCCGTGATGTCAGCGCAGGACGCGCACCTGGTGATGCGCGGGCTCAAGACCTTGAGCTTGCGCATGGACCGCCATTGCCAGAACGCCCAAAAGGTGGCTGAGCTGCTGCAGGCCCACCCGGCGACCGACGTAGTGCATTTCCCCGGCTTGCCCACCTTTGCCCAGCATGCGCTGGCCAAGCGCCAGATGCGCCAGTTTGGCGGCATGGTGGCGTTTGAGCTCAAAGGCGGCTTGCTTGCGGGCATCTGCTTCATGGACGCGCTGCAACTGGTGACACGAGCCGTGAGCCTGGGCGACGCCGAAACGCTGGCGCAGCATCCGGCCAGCATGACGCATTCCACCTACACGCCCGAGGAGCGCGCAGCGCACGGCATCAGTGACGGGCTGGTGCGCTTGTCGATCGGGCTGGAGGATATCGAGGATATTCTGGCCGACATCACGCAGGCGCTGAAGCAGGCGCAGCGGCTGGTCGGTGCCAGGCAAGACGTGGTGCCAGCCCAGCCTTGTGTTGAGACGGCCTGATTGATTGACGCCAAGGAGTGGGTGATGACAGAGAATGTTCAAGCGGAAGCCGCGCCCGACCCGGACCCGCAGGAAACCGCCGAATGGCGCGCTGCCTTTCAAAGCCTGCTTGGCAGCCAGGGCCCGCAGCGCGCCCGCTACATGCTCGATGAACTGGCGCGGCTGGCGCGCGTCCAGCGCGTAGGCTGGCAGCCCGAGCTGGCCACGCCGTATATCAACACCGTCGGCGTCGATCAACAACCGGTATTTCCGGGCGACCTCGCGCTGGAAGAGCGTCTGGCCTCGTTAATGCGCTGGAACGCGCTGGCCATGGTGGTGCGCGCCAACCAGGCTTATGGCGAGCTCGGTGGCCACATCGCCAGTTACGCCAGCGCGGCGGATTTGTTCGAGGTGGGGTTCAATCATTTCTTTCAGGCGCGCAGCGAGGCCAGTGGGGGGCTTGGACGCCGCGCAGTCGAGGACGTGGCAAGCGCGGGGGCCGTCAATTCTTTGGGCGACCTGGTGTTCTTTCAGCCGCACAGCGCACCCGGCGTCTATGCGCGCGCTTTTCTGGAAGGACGCCTCAGCGCTGAAGACCTGCGCTTTTACCGCCAGGAGCTGAGCGCACCTTTTGCCACGACCGGGCAGGGCGCGCGCGGCCTGTGCAGCTACCCGCACCCCTATTTGATGCCTGACTTCTGGCAGTTTCCGACCGGATCGATGGGCATTGGCCCGATCAGTTCGATCTACCACGCGCGCTTCATGCGCTACCTCACGCACCGGCAACTGCTCGACTGTTCGGCGCGCAAAGTCTGGGGCGTGTTTGGCGACGGCGAGATGGACGAGCCCGAGAGCATGAGCGCGCTCACGCTGGCCGCGCGCGAGCGGCTGGATAACTTGGTCTGGGTGGTCAACTGCAACCTGCAGCGCCTTGATGGCCCGGTGCGCGGCAATGGCCGCATCATCGACGAACTGGAAAAACTCTTTGCCGGTGCCGGCTGGCACGTCATCAAGCTGGTCTGGGGCAGCGACTGGGATGGCCTCTTTGCCCGCGACCTGACCGGCGCGCTGGCCAAAGCCTTTGCCCATACCGTGGACGGCCAGATGCAGACCTTTGCCGCCAAGGACGGGCGCTACAACCGCGATAACTTCTTTGGCCAGAACGAAGAACTGGCGCGCCTGGCGCAAGGCATGACCGATGAGCAAATTGACCGTCTCAAGCGCGGCGGCCATGACCTGGTAAAAATTCACGCCGCCTACGCTGCCGCCGCGCAGCACAAGGGCCAGCCGACGGTGATTCTGGCGCACACCAAAAAGGGCTTTGGCATGGGCAGTGCCGGGCAAGGCAAGATGACCACGCACAGCCAGAAGAAGTTTGACGAGGCTGATCTGATCGCGTTTCGCAACCGCTTCAACCTGCCAATGACGGACGAACAGGTGAAAAACCTGGAGTTCTACAAACCCGGCGCCGACAGCCCCGAGATGCGGTACTTGCAGGCACAGCGCCAGCGCCTGGGCGGCTACCTGCCCAAGCGCCATACGAACTGCGCCCCGGTGCCGGTGCCCGCCATCGACAGCTACGCCCAGTTTGCGCTGCAGGCCAATGGCAAAGAAATGAACACCACCATGGCCTTTGTGCGCATGCTGGGCGGCCTGCTGAAGGACAGCATATTGGGGCCGCGCATTGTGCCAATCGTGGCCGACGAAGCGCGCACTTTTGGCATGGCCAGTCTGTTCAAGCAGATCGGCATCTATTCCAGCATCGGGCAGCGCTATGCACCGGAGGACATCGGTTCGGTGTTGAGCTACCGCGAGGCGATGGACGGGCAGATCCTGGAAGAGGGCATTTCTGAAGCCGGTGCGATCGCCAGCTGGACGGCGGCCGCGACCAGCTACAGCGTGCATGGTCTGGCCATGCTGCCGTTCTACATCTATTACTCGATGTTTGGTTTTCAGCGCGTGGGCGACCAGATCTGGGCCGCGGCTGACCAGCGTGCGCGCGGCTTCTTGCTCGGCGCCACCTCGGGGCGCACCACCTTGGGTGGCGAAGGGCTGCAGCACCAGGACGGCACCAGCCACCTGATGGCCGCCACCATCCCGAACTGCAAGGCTTTTGATCCGGCTTTTGCCGGCGAACTCGCGCTCATCATTGACTTCGGACTGCGCGAGATGCTGGTTGAGCAGAAGGACGTCTTCTACTACGTCACGCTGATGAATGAAAACTATGCGCAGCCCGATCTGCCCCCCGGCGTGGCCCCCGACGTGATTCAAGGTTGCTATAAATTCGCTAGCTATCTAGGCATGAGGGACGAGGGCCGGGGCTCTAAAACACTAAAAAGTCTGACCTTGCTGGGTTCGGGCGCGATCTTGACTGAAGTGATCCACGCGGCGCAGTTGCTGGCGCGCCAGGGTGTCAACGTCGACGTGTTCAGCGTGACCAGCTGGAGCGAACTGGCACGCGAGGGCCAGGCCTGCGGGCAGCGGCGTCAGACCGAGTCGGCAGGTGACGCAAAGCCGTTTATCGCACGCCAACTGCAAGGCAGCCAGGGCCCCATCATGGCCGCCACCGACTATGTGCGCGCGGTGCCCGAAAGCGTGCGCGCCTATCTGCCCGAGGGGCGTTCCTACGTCACGCTGGGCACGGATGGCTTCGGGCGCAGCGACACGCGCGCGGCGCTGCGCGCTTTCTTCAAGGTCGATGCGGCGAGCATCGTGCAGACCGCGACCACGCTGCTGGGCAGCGCAGCTGGCCACTCTGACTATTAGTCGTCCTTATTGATTCAGTCTTAGGCTGATCTTTAGCGGAATCTAGGGTAAACCCATACGGCTGGCCCGCGCCGTGACGGTTTTCGCTTGACTACAATTGCCTCCACCCCAAACCAGCGTGTCAATGCTGGCAGGGTTCTTGCTTGAAGACTGGCAGAGCTCACAAGGCTGCAGCGCTCATCAACCCGCACGCTGCCCCAGGTGGCGGAATCACGCGACGGTCAAAAATCGGAGAAGTTTATGGATACCTTCATACAGCAGATCATCAATGGTCTGGTGTTGGGCAGCATGTATGCATTGGTGGCGCTGGGCTACACCATGGTCTACGGCATCATCGGCCTGATCAACTTTGCCCACGGCGAGGTGTTGATGGTCGGCGCCCTGACCAGCTGGACCATCATTGGCTGGATGCAGGAGGCCATGCCCGGCACGCCCGGCTGGCTGATTTTGCTCATCGCCCTGATCATTGCCTGCGTGGTGGCGGCAACGCTGAATTTTGTGATTGAGAAGGTGGCGTACCGGCCGCTGCGCGACAGCCCCCGGCTGGCACCGCTGATCACGGCCATCGGCATGTCGCTGCTGTTGCAGACCCTGGCCATGATCATCTGGAAGCCCAACTACAAACCGTACCCGACCTTGTTGCCGCGCACGCCGTTTGAGATCGGCGGCGCCGTGATTACACCGACCCAGGTCCTGATTCTGGGCATGACGGTGGTGTCGCTGGCAGTACTCATGTGGTTGGTGAATTACACCAAGCTAGGCCGTGCCATGCGGGCCACGGCCGAGAACCCCCGCGTGGCGGCCCTGATGGGCGTCAAGCCCGATGTGGTGATCTCCGCCACCTTTGTGATCGGCGCGGTGCTGGCGGCCATTGCCGGCGTGATGTGGGCCGCCAACTACGGCACGGTGCAGCACACCATGGGCTTTTTACCGGGGCTGAAAGCCTTTACCGCAGCGGTGTTCGGCGGGATTGGCAACTTGGGCGGCGCGGTGCTGGGGGGTATCTTGCTGGGCTTGATCGAATCCCTGGGCGCAGGGTATATCGGTACCCTGACCGGTGGTGTGCTGGGTAGCAACTATTCGGATATTTTTGCCTTCATTGTTCTGATTTTTGTGCTGACCTTGCGACCCTCGGGCTTGCTCGGTGAGCGTGTGGCAGATCGTGCGTGAGACCTTGTGGGACAGACCGCAGTTACGCGAAGCGGACAAGCTCTGTCCTCAACTGATTAGAGGAACATCATGAAACAACAACAGAAAATCGTTGTCTTCCTATTGGCAGCCGTTGGCCTGCTGATATTGCCGCTGATCCTGCAGAACTTTGGCAACGCCTGGGTGCGCATTGCCGACATGGCGCTGCTGTATGTGCTGCTGGCGCTGGGGCTCAACATCGTGGTGGGCTACGCGGGTCTGCTGGACCTGGGCTACGTCGCTTTCTTCGCCATCGGCGCCTATATGTATGGCTTGCTGGCTTCGCCGCACCTGACTGAAACTTTTGCCTGGATTGGTGCGATGTATCCGGACGGCTTGCATGCACCGTTATGGATCGTGATACCGGCGGCCGCCGGCCTGGCCGGTTTCTTTGGCCTGCTGTTGGGCGCTCCGACGTTGCGCTTGCGTGGCGACTACCTGGCCATTGTGACTTTGGGTTTTGGCGAAATCATCCGGGTGTTCCTGAACAACCTGGACCACCCGGTCAACATCACCAATGGGCCCAAGGGCATGAGCCAGATTGATTCTCTGAGTTTCTTTGGTTTGAACCTGGGGCGCACGCTCGACATCGGCGGCTATGAGATCAATTCCGTGTCCTTGTATTACTACCTGTTCCTGGCGCTGGTGTTGCTCAGTGTGCTGATCTCGCACCGGCTACAACTCTCGCGCGTGGGGCGCGCCTGGATGGCGATTCGTGAAGACGAAGTGGCGGCCAAGGCCATGGGCATCAATACCCGCAATCTGAAACTGCTGGCTTTCGGCATGGGCGCCACTTTTGGCGGCGTCTCAGGCACCATGTTTGCATCCTTCCAGGGCTTCATTTCGCCGGAGTCCTTCAGTTTGATGGAGTCGGTCATGATTGTGGCGATGGTCGTGCTCGGTGGCATCGGGCATTTGCCCGGCGTCATTCTGGGGGCCGTGCTGCTCTCGGCCTTGCCCGAGGTGTTGCGCTACGTCGCCGGTCCCTTGCAGGCCATGACCGGCGGACGGCTGGATTCGTCAATTTTGCGCCAGCTCCTGATTGCCCTGGCCATGATCAGCGTCATGCTGATGCGTCCGCGCGGCTTGTGGCCGTCGCCCGAGCACGGCAAGTCCTTGCAGCAAAAGGGAGAAGGCGCATGACAGATACCGTACTCAACGTTGCCAACGTTTCCAAGCGTTTCGGCGGCCTGCAGGCCCTGAGCGATGTCGGCATCACGATCAAACGCGGCCAGGTTTATGGCCTGATCGGCCCCAACGGCGCCGGCAAGACCACGTTTTTCAATGTGTTGACCGGCCTGTACACGCCCGACGGTGGCAGCTTTGAACTCGCCGGAAAAACCTACCAGCCCACTGCCGTTCATCTGGTTGCCAAGGCGGGTATTGCGCGCACCTTCCAGAACATTCGTCTTTTTTCAGAGATGACCGCACTGGAGAATGTGATGGTCGGGCGCCATGTGCGCACGCATTCGGGCTTGCTCGGTGCCATTTTCCGCACGCCGGGTTTCAAGCGAGAAGAAGCCGCGATTGCCGAGCGTGCGCACGAGTTGCTGGACTATGTGGGCATTGCCAGGTTTGCCGACTACAAGGCCCGCACGCTGAGCTACGGCGACCAGCGCCGCCTGGAAATCGCCCGTGCGCTCGCGACCGACCCGCAACTGATTGCGCTGGACGAGCCCGCCGCCGGGATGAATGCCACCGAGAAGGTGATGCTGCGCGAGCTGATCGACAAGATTCGCAATGACAACCGCACCATCTTGCTGATTGAACACGATGTGAAGCTCGTGATGGGTTTGTGCGACCGGGTCACGGTGCTCGACTATGGCAAGCAGATTGCCGAAGGCACGCCGGCCGATGTGCAGCGAAATGAAAAAGTCATTGAGGCCTATCTGGGCACGAGTGGCCACTAAGGAAATAAAGATGACAAAAATCTTTCTGAAAGTGACGGGACTCAAAGTTTCGTACGGTGGCATTCAGGCCGTCAAGGGCATTGATTTTGAAGTGCACGAGGGTGAACTGGTGTCATTGATCGGCTCCAATGGCGCTGGCAAAACCACCACCATGAAGGCCATCACCGGCAGCTTGCCGATCAACGACGGCGACATCGAATACCTGGGCAAAAGCATTCGCGGCCAGGGGCCGTGGGACTTGGTGAAACAGGGCCTGGCCATGGTGCCGGAAGGGCGCGGCATTTTTACCCGCATGACGATTGCGGAGAACCTGCAGATGGGCGCCTACATCCGCGACGACAAGCCCGAAATTCTGCTTGACACGGAAAAGGTGTTCACCATCTTCCCGCGTCTCAAAGAACGCCGCGACCAACTGGCGGGCACATTGTCGGGCGGCGAACAGCAGATGCTGGCCATGGGCCGTGCCTTGATGAGCCGCCCCAAAGTGCTGCTGATGGACGAACCGTCCATGGGGTTGGCGCCGATCATGGTGGACAAGATTTTTGAAGTGGTGCGCGATGTCTACGCGCAGGGCGTGACGGTGCTGCTGGTTGAGCAAAACGCCAGTCGTGCTTTGACCATTGCCGATCGGGGCTACGTCATGGAGTCGGGCCTGATCACCATGACGGGCGACGCCAAAACCATGCTGCACGACCCGAAAGTGCGCGCCGCTTACCTGGGCGAGTGAGACCCAGCGCGCTGATTTCTTCGTATTTTTAGACGAAATTGATCGCTAGCCCGCGTGGAGTAAGCGTTATTAGCTACTATTTATATAGCTAACTGTTTGTCGACTGCTTGGCAACTTGACCCGGGAGGTGAGAGACCTCTGGCGGGAAAAGCATCCTCCTGGCGCTGCGCCGCCCGTCGCACCTCAGTGCCGTTGTTTGATTTCCCTCAAGATCAGTGGGTCCCCGGCGCGGCACAGTCGGGACCATGTTGTCTCTCCATACCATCGCCCGGGCCGTCAAGCGCCAAGTAGCTGCCCGGGGTGAGCCTCTGCTCAAGCGCGCCGATCTCTCACCGTGGGTCAACTATGTTGAGTCGGGCCGTGTGGCCCTGGGCATCAAGGAAGGGGTGGTCATGGAGCATCATTTGGGGGCGGTTGAAGGTCCATGCTGGCTGGAGGCGACCTCCGCCGTGCTGAACCTGCCCCATGCCGTGGATGCGGTCGCCGAGACCGAAGTTTTTTTGCGCCGCGTGCCCGTGGCCGACTTTCTGCGTTCGCTCACCGCCATGTCCTTGTCAGCCCAGTCTGTCCTGCATGACGTCGCCAAGGCGCATCGCCAGCAAACCGAATTGGCCGTCAGCCGCCTGGCTAAAGATGCCGAGGCGCGCTGTGCCGAGTGGCTGTTGCAGCATGCCCAGACCGGCGACTGCGGTGTGTTGGCGGTGCTGCTGCACCAGCGTAAGCGTTCCGTGGCCGCCCAGTTGGGAATTGCACCCGAAACCTTTTCCCGCGTGCTGCGCCACATGCGTGAGCGCAGCCTGATCAGCGGTTCGGGTCGCACCTTGAATCTGGTGGACCCAGGAGGACTGCGTTTGCTGGCGGGTGTCTGAACCCGGCAGGCGCTGCCGCCATGCCAAAATAATGCATGCCCATGCCCATGCCCATGCCCGTCACCCGCGTCGCCCGCTCGCGCTGATTACCGGCGCCTCTTCTGGAATCGGTGAAGCGCTGAGCCACTGCTTTGCGCAAGCGCAGCACGATCTGGTGCTGGTCGCGCGCAGTGCCGACAAATTGCAGGCACTCGCGCGCCAACTGGAGGCGCAGTACTCGAGCCGCGTGCAGGTGGTACCGCTCGACCTGACTTTGCCTGATGCCACACATCAACTGGCGACAGCATTGAAGGCGCGCCGGCGCCTGCCCGACGTGCTGGTCAATTGCGCCGGCGTCTTGGCGCAGCAGCCGTTTGTCCGAATGAAGTCCGCCGACCACCAAGGCGTCATTGATCTCAACATCTCGGCCCTCACTGCGCTCATGTCCCACTTTTTGCCCTTGATGATCAAGCGGGGCAGCGGGCGCGTGCTCAACGTGGCCTCGATTGCGGCCTTTCAGCCGGTGCCGCTGCTGGCCACTTATGCCGCCAGCAAGGCCTACGTGTTGTCCTTGACCGAGTCACTGTCGCAGGAACTTCAAGGCAGCGGCGTGAGCATCACCGCGCTGTGCCCTGGCATCACCGCCACCCCGATGCTGCAGGCCGCCACCCAGGGCAACGCACAATTGAGCCAGTTGCCCGGCTTTCTGATTGGTGACGTGCAGGATGTGGCGCGCCAGGGCTTTGAAGCCTGTATGAAGGGCGACGTCATTTGTGTGCCTGGCGTCATCAATCAGGCTGCCATGCTGGCCTCGCGCAGCACGCCCAAATGGCTGCTGCGCCGTGTCAGTGACTTGTTGTCCCGCCTGGCAAGCTGACGCCATATCGTCGGCCAAGCGTCTGTGTTGTTTTTGTGCTTTGAGGCTGAGGCAAAATAGCGGGCTGGAAATATCAAGATCACCCGCAGAATGACCCCTCCCCGACTTCATCTTGCAGGTATCAGCAAAAGCTATCCGGGAGTGGTCGCCAACAGCGATGTGGCGCTGACCGTGATGCCGGGCGAAATCCATGCGGTGCTCGGCGAAAACGGCGCCGGCAAGTCCACCCTGATGAAGATTATCTACGGTGCGGTCAAGGCCGATGCCGGGACGATGCTGTTCAATGGCCGCCCGGTGCACATCCGCAACCCGCAAGAAGCTCGCGCCCTGGGCATCAGCATGGTGTTCCAGCACTTCAGTTTGTTTGACACGATCACCGTGGCCGAGAACGTCTGGCTCGGTTTGGGCAAGCATCTGAGCTTGGCGCAGGTCACGCACAGCATCACCACCAAAGCGCAAGAATATGGTCTGGATATTGACCCCTTGCGGCCAGTCCACACGTTGAGCGTGGGCGAGATGCAGCGGGTTGAAATCATCCGCGCCCTGCTGACCAACCCGCAGTTGCTGATCCTCGATGAACCGACCTCGGTGCTCACGCCGCAAGCCGTGGAAAAGCTGTTTGTGGTGCTCAAGAAGCTCGCCAGTGAGGGTTGCAGCATCTTGTACATCAGCCACAAGCTGCACGAAATTCGCGAGCTGTGCCATGTCTGCACCGTGCTGCTCGGCGGCAAGGTCACCGGGGTGTGCGACCCGACGCAGGAGACCAATGCCTCCTTGTCGCGCCTGATGATCGGCGCCGAATTGCCCCAACTTGTGCGCCACGAGCACCAGTTGGGCGAGCCGCTGCTCCAGGTGCAAAACCTGACTTTGGCCCGCGCCGACCAGTTTGGCGTGGACCTCGCGGGCATCACGCTGCAGGTGCGCTCCGGCGAAGTTGTGGGTATTGCCGGCGTGTCCGGCAACGGCCAGAAGGAACTGCTCTATGCCTTGTCGGGCGAAGATGTGCGTGCCAAGCCGGGGTCGATTCTGATGGGCGAGGTGGATGTGTCGCGCCTGCACCCGGGCGGGCGGCGCAAGCTGGGCCTGCATTTTGTGCCTGAAGAGCGCCTGGGCCGCGGTGCCGTGCCCACGCTCAGCTTGGCGCACAACCTGCTGCTCACCCGCCATGAAGCCATTGCCTTCCCGTGCCTCGGCGGAGGCTGGATCAGGGTCGCGCAACTTGAGGCACAGGCCGCAGGCATCATCAAGCGCTTTAACGTTAAGGCCAGTGGCCCGCGCGTTGCGGCGCGCTCCTTGTCGGGTGGCAATTTGCAAAAATTCATCGTCGGACGTGAAATTGATGCCAACCCCAGACTATTTGTCGTCTCGCAACCAACCTGGGGCGTCGATGTGGGGGCCGCGGCACAGATTCGAAACGAAATTCTGGAACTGCGCGATGCCGGCTGCGCCGTGCTGGTGCTGAGCGAAGAGTTGGACGAGTTGTTTGAACTCAGTGACCGCCTGCACGTGATTGCCCTGGGCCGTCTGTCGCCCTCGCTGCCGATTGCGCAGGCCACGGTGGAAAAAGTGGGCGAGTGGATGAGCGGTCTCTGGGACCTTGCGGGACAGACCGCAGTTACGCGAAGCGAACCAGCTCTGTCCCCAACAGTTCAGAGCGGAGGCCCCCATGCTCAGGCTTGAAGCCCGCGCGCAGCCATCCACGCTGTGGAGCTATGGCTCGCCCGTGCTGGCCTTGCTGGTCACGGTCATGGTCGGTGTCCTGATGTTCACGGCGCTGGGCAAAGATCCGGTCAGCGCGCTCAGTGTGTTCTTCTGGGAACCGATCCGAAGCGCTTATGCACTGGGTGAGTTGGCCGTCAAGGCCACGCCGTTGCTGCTGATTGCGCTCGGCCTGGCGGTTTGTTTTCGCTCCAATGTCTGGAATATTGGCGCTGAAGGGCAGTATGTGCTGGGCGCCATCGCCGCCAGCGGCGTGGCGTTGCTGGCCGACCAGAGCACGGGCCGCTGGATTGTGCTGCCGATCCTGGTGGCTGGCGTGCTGGGTGGCATGTTCTGGGCCGGTATCACGGCCTGGTTGCGTGACCGCTTCAACGCCAATGAGATTCTGGTGAGCCTGATGCTGGTGTATGTGGCGGTGCAAGTCTTGAGCTTTGTGGTGTCGGGCCCCTGGAAGGACCCGCAGGGCTACAACTTTCCGCAGAGCAAGAACTTTGAAATGGTCACGCGCATCCCGCGCCTGTTTGAGGGTTCGCGCGTCAGCATTGGTGTGTTCTTGGCGTTGACGGGCGTGGCCGCAACCTGGGTATTCCTGTTTCGCACCCGCGCTGGTTTTGCGCAACAGGTCGGCGGTCTGGCCCCGGCGGCGGCCCGTTATGCCGGCTTTTCATCGCGCCGCGCGCTGTGGGTGGCCCTGCTGGTTTCGGGCGGCACCGCCGGGCTGGCGGGCGCGCTGGAAGTAGCTGGCCCCATTGGTCAGCTGACACCCTACGTGCCGGCCGGTTACGGCTTTGCCGCCATCATCGTGGCCTTTGTCGGGCGGCTGCACCCCGTCGGAATGGTGTTCTCAAGCATCTTGATGAGCATGTTCTACATCGGCGGTGAGCTCGCGCAGTCGCGCCTGGGCCTGCCCAAATCCCTCACCGGCGTGTTTCAGGGTTTGTTGCTGTTCAATTTGCTGGCCTGCGATACGCTGGTAAATTTTCGCTTGAAGTGGGGTAAATGATGGAGTCTTATGCACTGCTGATGGCAGCCACTCTGAACGCCGGCACCGTGCTGGCGCTGGCGTCGCTGGGCTTGCTGATCAATGAAAAAGCGGGCATTGTCAACCTGGGCGCCGAGGGCATGATGCTGTGCGCGGCCATTGCCGGTTTTGCCACCGTCGTCCATTCAGGCAGTGACTGGCTCGGCTTTGCCGCCGGCATGGGCGCAGGGGCCCTGCTGGCGCTTGTTTTTGGTGCGTTGGTGATCTGGCTCAATGCCAACCAATATGCCACCGGCTTGGCCGTGAGCTTGTTTGGTGCCGGCTTCTCGGCCTTTGTCGGCATCGGCTATGTGCAGGAAAAGATGCCGGCACGCCCCAGTTTTGCTGTTCCGTATTTGTCGGATATTCCCTGGTTCGGCCCGGCCTTGTTCCGCCAGCATCCCCTGGTGTACTTGACGGTTCTATTTACGCTGGGCCTGATCTGGTTTTTGTACCGCACGCGCGCGGGCCTGATTTTGCGCAGTGTGGGTGAAAACCCGGCATCGGCGCATGCCCTGGGCTATCCGGTGCGGCGCATCCGGCTGATGGCGGTGGTGGCGGGCGGCGCCATGTGCGGTCTGGCAGGCGCTTATGTTTCGATTGTCTACACCCCGTTGTGGGTCGAAGGCATGGTCGCGGGCAAGGGCTGGATCGCCTTGGCCTTGACGACCTTTGCCACCTGGCGCCCGGCGCGCGTGTTGCTGGGAGCCTATCTGTTTGGCGGCGTGACCATGCTGCAGTTTCACTTGCAGGGCATCGGGGTGGACGTTCCCAGCCAGTTCCTGACCATGCTGCCCTATCTGTCAACCATCGCCGTGCTGGCGCTGATCTCGCGCAATCCGCAGTGGATTCGGATCAACATGCCCACCTCAATCGGCAAACCGTTCTACCCGGATTCATGATGCCCCCGGTTCATAATCGGACTTTTTTAACCCGTCACCCACTTCGCAAAAGAAAGAATTGACATGACCGACCTGCAAGAACGTTCACTGTTGAAAATTGCCGTCCTGAGCGCCGTCGCCGCTGCTGCGCTGGTAGGCTGCGGCAAAAAAGAAGAGCCCGCGCCCGTCCCGGCACCGGCACCTGTGGCCTCGGCGCCCGCGCCGGCGCCCAAACCTGAGCCCTTGAAGATTGCTTTTGCGTACGTCGGCCCGGTGGGCGACGGCGGCTGGACCTTTGCGCATGACAATGGCCGCAAGGCGCTTGAAGCTGAGTTCGGCGACAAGATCAAGACCTCGTATGTGGAAAACGTGCCCGAGGGCGCCGACGCTGAACGGGTGCTGCGTGACATGGTCGGGCAAGGCAACAAGCTGGTATTTGGCACCACCTTTGGCTACATGGAGCCCATGCTCAAAGCGGCGGCCGACAACAAGGGCGTCAAGTTTGAGCACGCCACCGGCTACAAGCAAGCTGAGAACCTGCGCACCTACGACAGTCGCACCTATGAAGGCGCCTACATGGCCGGCGTGATCGCTGGCAAGATGACCAAAACCAATACATTGGGTGTGGTGGCCTCCGTGCCAATTCCGGAAGTGATCCGCAACATCAACAGCTTCACCCTGGGTGCCCAGTCCAGCAACCCCAAGATCAAGACCAAAGTGGTGTGGGTGAATGGCTGGTTTGACCCGCCGAAAGAGACCGAGGCGGCGACCTCCCTGATCAACGGCGGCGCCGACGTGCTGTTCCAGAACACCGATTCCCCAGCCGTGCTCAAGACCGCCGAGGTCAAGGGCAAGCGCGCCTTTGGTTGGGACTCCGACATGACGGCCTACGGCCCCAAGGCGCATTTGGCGTCTGCGGTGATCAACTGGGGTCCGTATTACATCAAGGCGACCAAGGAAGCGCTGGACGGCACTTGGGTCGGTGGTGGCCATTCCTGGTGGGGCGTGAAAGAGGGAGCGATTGATCTCGTGTCAATTGCCGAAGATGTGCCAGCTGAGACCAGAGCGCGCGTGGAAGAGGTCAAGAAGGGCCTGCTTGACGGCAGCTTCGCCATCTGGAAGGGCCCCATCGTGGATAACACCGGTAAGGTTCAGATTGCCAAGGACGCGGTGGCCGATGACAAGTTTCTCGGTGGCTTGAACTTCTTTGTCAAGGGTGTTGAAGGCAAGGTGCCTGGCAGTAAGTAGGCCTGCGCGCTCGGTCAAAAAAGCCGCCTGCGGGCGGCTTTTCTCTTTCCTATTTGACGCGCGGCTTTCATTGCTCTTTTGGTCCAAGACTGCCGTGAAGCTCAATACTGGCGAGGCTTCAGACCGTGCAATTGAGGCAAATGTAAGACTGAGTTGGCGTTGAGTCGGCCGGGTTGTGGCAGATCCCGTGTGCTGCGCGTCCTTGCGGCTTCTTGATGTCGCGCCCAACACCTACCCCACTCTCGCCTTTCATGGCGGTTTGATCTCATCTGGGTGTTTGTTGGGATGGTGGTGCCAATTGCCGTTTAATAATAATTAGGAAGACGCCAGTACGAACGCTGCCTTTGGCAAACATGCGCAATCCAATCCGCGGTCCTTCACGCCGTGGACATCTTCCCTAAGAGCCTGTTTAGTGCAGGTGCATAGAGGGTTCTGATTTGTCCTGCTTGCGTCGGCTGTGGTGTACTGTCGCGCGGTTTCTGGTTTCATTGGCCGCAAGAAACTCAAATGCCTGCTTCAATTGCCGGACCAAATCATCGTCATCGCCATAGCGAGTCTGAATTTTTTCACATAAGGTTTGCAGGTCTTGAAGGCGTCGGTGCAGTTGTTGCGGTTGGTGCATAGTCGTTTTTCCAAATAAGGGCATGAAGAAAAGTAAAGTGCCCAATTGTGAGAATCGTAGCGCCGCAATGTTTTGATATTCAACAAGTTTCAAGCCAAAGAAACGTTTGCGTCCTAGGTACGGCACACGCATTGGTGTCTATTGGCCTGATCGCGCAGGAGCCGGCGTCGAATCACCGGAGTTGAAACTGGTGTGGACCCGCGCTAACTTCTGGCCATTTGGCAGCATGAGGCCGGGGGGCGTAGCCCAGCCCAGCCTCTGCCGTCACGAGTGGCCCTTGCACCGTGGTTGCTGCGATACGAAGTTTGGCCGAACAGCGTAGGAAAATTTGGTGTGCTTCAGACTTGCCGGGACTACACATAATCACTTTGTCCGGGAATTGCGGGGCACGACCCAGGCGGCGCTGTCTAGTCGATAGAATGCGCTCTATGGGGATTGCCAAGTCTGGCAATCGGATCATTATTCTCAACTCAGGAACTATTCCATGTCTAACCGTCGCGAATTTATTGCTCAACTCAGTTTGGGTGCCAGCGCCCTGGTCGGCGCGAACGCCATGGCTGCTGACCTGCCCATGGTGGCTGCCACCGATCCTCAGGCAACAGCCCTGGGCTATGTGGCAGATACCACCAAGGCGGACGCCAAGAAGTTTCCGAAACACGTTGCTTCCCAACAATGCGGCAATTGCGCCCTTTACCAGGGCAAGGCCGGTGCTGCATCGGGTCCCTGTCCCCTGTTTGCCGGTAAACAAGTGGCGGCCAAGGGTTGGTGCAGCGCTTACGCCAAAAAAGCGTAAGTCGAGGTCGGCGATGTTCGCATCGCCTTCTCCTCAAGGCATCGCCGGGCTCGCGCGTTAAGCCGACGCCTTGATCGGCTTCAAATCAACCGCCACATCGCCACATTGCGCCCGGTGGCGCAATGCATGGTCCATCACCACCAATGCCAGCATGGCCTCGGCAATCGGCGTGGCCCGAATGCCGACGCAGGGGTCATGGCGGCCCTTGGTGATCACCTCGGTGGAATGGCCCACGATGTCAATCGACTCACGCGGGCTCAGGATCGAACTGGTGGGTTTGATGGCCATCGACACCTCCAGGTCCTGTCCGCTGCTGATGCCACCCAGCACACCCCCGGCATTGTTCGATCTGAAACCATCGGGTGACAACGAATCGCCATGGGTACTGCCGCGCTGCGCCACGCTGGCGAAACCGGCGCCAATTTCAACGCCCTTGACGGCGTTGATACCCATCATGGCGTAGGCAATGTCCGCGTCCATCTTGTCAAACAATGGCTCGCCCAGCCCCACCGGCACGTTCGATGCCGAGACGCGAATGCGCGCGCCGCAGGAGTCGCCGGCCTTGCGCAGCGCTTCCATGTAGTCTGCGAGACTAGAGACATCAGCCACCGGGGCAAAAAACGGGTTGTTCGGCACAAAATCCCAGGACTCAAAAGCAATAGCCAACTCGCCGATTTGCGTCATGCAGCCGCGAAATACCGTGCCGTAGTGCTCAAACAGCCATTTCTTGGCGACCGCACCGGCCGCGACCATCGGCGCGGTCAGGCGGGCCGACGAGCGCCCGCCACCGCGTGGGTCGCGCAGGCCGTATTTCTGAAAATAGGTGTAATCGGCATGACCGGGCCTGAAGGTCTGCAGGATGTTGCCGTAGTCCTTGCTGCGCTGGTCGGTGTTCTTGATCAACAGACAGATCGGTGTGCCGGTGGTTTTGCCCTCAAAAACGCCGGACAAAATCTCGACCGCATCGGGCTCGTTGCGCTGCGTCACGAACTTGGAGGTGCCGGGGCGGCGGCGGTCCAGATCGGGCTGAATGTCAGCCTCATTGAGCAGCATGCCGGGCGGGCAGCCGTCAATCACGCAGCCAATGGCCGGACCGTGGGATTCACCAAAGTTGGTGACTGCGAATAATTTGCCGAAGGTGTTGCCGCTCATGCGCAGAATTATCCCAGATGGTCAGCCGCAGGCTGATCAATCTTGCCTGGATAATGAACGCGACCTACGCACGAAGAAAGGAACCCCATGCCCGGCTACTCTGACCCCGGCTTCGACACGCTGGCACTGCACGCCGGCGCCGCGCCCGACCCCGCCACCGGCGCGCGCGCCGTACCGATCTACCTCAGCACTTCCTTCGTCTTTGAGTCGAGCGACCACGCCGCTGCCCTGTTCAACCTGGAGCGCGCCGGTCATGTCTATTCGCGCATCAGCAACCCGACCAACGCCGTGCTGGAGCAACGCGTGGCGGCACTTGAAGGCGGCATCGGCGCCGTCACCACCACCAGTGGCCAGGCCGCGCTGCACCTGAGTGTGGCCACGCTGATGGGTGCGGGCGGGCACATTGTGGCGAGTACCGCGCTGTACGGCGGCTCGCAAAACCTGCTGCACTACACGCTGCGCCGTTTCGGCATCGAGACCACCTTTGTCAAGCCGGGTGACATCGACGGCTGGCGCGCCGCCGTGCGACCCAACACCAAACTGTTTTTCGGTGAAACCGTGGGTAATCCGGGGCTGGAGGTGCTCGACATTGCCTCTGTCAGCGCGATTGCCCACGAGGCTGGCGTACCGTTGCTGGTGGACTCGACCCTGACTTCGCCCTGGCTGATCAAGCCGTTTGAGCATGGCGCTGATCTGGTTTACCACTCCGCCACCAAGTTCTTGAGCGGCCACGGCACCGTGATCGGCGGCATCGTGGTGGACGGCGGCAGCTTTGACTGGGACAAGTCGGGAAAATTCCCGGAACTGACCGAGCCTTACGCGGGCTTTCACAACATGGTGTTCAGTGAGGAGTCGACCGTCGGCGCCTTTTTGCTGCGGGCCCGGCGCGAGGGGCTGCGCGACTTTGGTGCCTGCATGAGCCCGCATTCGGCCTGGCTGATTTTGCAAGGCATTGAAACCCTGTCGCTGCGCATGGAGCGTCACATGAGCAACACGCGCAAGGTGGTGGAGTTCCTGGCCAGCCAACCCTTTGTGGCACGCGTTGGTCACCCGCTGCTGCCCAGCCACCCGAGCCACGCGTTGGCGCAAAAGCTGTTGCCGCGCGGCGCCGGTTCGGTCTTCAGCTTTGATTTGAAAGGCAGCCGTGAGCAGGGTAAAAAGTTTGTGGAGAGCCTCAAAGTTTTCAGCCACCTGGCCAATGTGGGCGATTGCCGCAGCCTGGTGATTCACCCGGCCAGCACGACGCACTTTCGCATGAGCGACGAGGCGCTGGCGGCCGGCGGCATCACCCAGGGCACGATCCGCCTGAGCATCGGGCTGGAAGACGTGGCGGATCTGATCGACGACCTGAAACGCGCGCTTAAAGCGGCTGAAAAGGGCTGAATCTGGTCCTGTCACAGCGCAACAAAGTTAATTAATTTAATAGCTGCTTGCGCTTATTCCACGGGGGCTAGAGCCCTGTTTGATCTAAATTTATCATTTCGATGGGCCCGCCATGTATTTAACCGTCAACCATGCCACGACCTATTGCTACACCGGCGGCAAGGCATTCGATGCTGCCAAGCCCACGGTCATCTTCGTCCACGGCGTCTTGAACGACCACAGCGTCTGGATTTTGCAGACGCGTTACCTGGCGCATCACGGCTGGAACGTGCTGGCGCTGGACTTGCCGGGCCATTGCCGCAGCGCGGGGGACGCACCGGCCACGGTGGAGGAGGCCGCTGATTTTGTGATGGCGCTGATGGACGCTGCCGGCCTTCAAAAGGCCGCGCTGGTGGGCCATAGCTTTGGCTCGCTGGTGGCGCTGGAGGCGGCCGCCCGCGCACCAGAACGCATCAGCCAACTGGTGCTGGTGGGCATCGCGTTCCCGATGAAGGTGTCACCCGCGCTGCTGGAATCCTCGCTGAACGAGCCGATGAAGGCGCTGGAGATGGTCAATATTTTTTCACGCGCGACCCTGGCCCCGCCACCCTCCAGCCTGGGGCCGGGCACCTGGGTTTACGGCGCGTCGATAGCGCTGGGGCGTCGGGTGTTGGCCAGCAACCCGCGCGTGAATCTGTTTCACATGGGGTTCAAGGCCTGCGACAGCTACAGCCATGGCGAGCAAGCCATGGCGCGGGTAGCTTGCCCGGTGTTGTTTGTGTTGGGCAGCGTCGATCAGATGACGCCGCCCAAAGCGGCGCAGGGCCTGATCAAACAGGCACGCAACGCGCAAGTGGTTTATCTGCCGGGTGGCCACCATCAGATGACCGAGACGCCCGACGCCATGCTGGCCGCTTTAAACGGCTTTTTAAAAGCGTGAGGCGCATGGCGGCACGAATGCCTACTTGTCGCCGCCGATCACAAAGGTGACCTGCATGTTGACCCGATAGGCCGAGATGCGACCGTCTTCAACCGAGACCTTTTGCTCCTTGATCCAGGCACCGCGCACGTTGGCGACGGTATCGCACGCACGGGCGATGCCTTGGTTGATGGCATCTTCAAAACTGGTCTTGCTGGTGGCACTGACTTCAATGACTTTGGCGACGCTCATGGTGAGACTCCTTGATGTGGTTGAGGTGAAGTTCTCATGCTAACCATGGCGCTCGCTTTTCGCTGTAGGAATGTGTCGCCCCGCGCCGTCATCTTTGGGCGCTTGTTCTTCATGCATTGAAAGATTCATAGCGCTTCACGCAATAGCAGCGTGGGCCAGCGACCGTTTTGCCATAAATTCTGCGTGCTTTCCTCCTGGTGCAACAGGAGCGCGTCAAGCAAAGGCGCCAGCGCGGTGGTGTCTGGGTTGGTCAGCATCACGTAACGTGCCGCTTCACCCTTGGACTCTTCGTCGAGCAAGCCGATCCAGTCCAGCTCAGCCAAGGTTTCCAGCACCGGCTCCAGTTGCAGCGCATCGACCCGCAGCAACATGGTCAGTTGATCCGTCGTCAGGCCCTTGCTATCTGTAGGGCGCACGCGCTCAAGCTGCTGCAGCGCCTCCAACGCCAGCTGAAACTGCAAGCCATGCGAACGGCCGCGGTGTTGTATGCCTGAGGTCAGACTCGGCAAGTAGGCCGCGATGACGGCGCCCAGTAGAACAATCACCCAGGCAACGTAAATCCAGATCAGCAGGATGGGCACGGTGGCGAAGGCCCCGTACAGCACCGAGTAGGTGGGCACCTTGCCCAGGTACAAGGCCAGCAGCTTCTTGGCCAACTCAATGCCGGCCGAGACAAACAGGCCGCCGGCCCAGGCGTGACCCCACTTCACCCAGGTATTGGGCACAAAGTGGTACATCGCCGCCATGCCCCAAGCCACGAGGAAGAATTGCAACACGTCGAGCAGCAGTTGGACGCCGCCGGGCATGGCGCCCACCACGCCTTTGGACGCCGAAATGGCATAAGACGTGATGCTCAGGCTGACGCCCAGCAACAGCGGCCCCAGGGTCAACGCGGCCCAGTACACCAGCACGCGTTGGCCGAGCGGGCGGCGGGTGCGCACCCGCCAGATGCTGTTGAGCGTGTGATCGATCGTCAAGATCAGAGCGACTGCCGTGACCAGCAACAGGGCGATTCCGGCCCCCCCCAGCTTGCTGGCCTGGCCGGCAAACTGGGTCAGGTAGCCCAGCACCTGGCGTGCGATGTTCTCAGGAATCAGACTTTTGACCAACCACTGCTGCAGCACGCTCTGGAGCTGGGCAAACATGGGAAAGGCCGTAAAAATGGCCAGCGCTACCGTGACAAAAGGCACCAGCGCCATGGTGGTGGTGAAGGTCAGGCTGCTGGCCGTCAGGCCCAGACGATCTTGCGAGAAACGCGCGCGCAGGGTGCTTGCCGTGCTCTTCCAGGGGAAATTTGACAATTCTCGTAACAGGACTTCAAGGCGCTGCGACCAGCTCGGGGGTGGCGCGGCGGGGTGGGGCAGGGGCATTTGCATGGCCGCTATGATGCCACTCCAATGAAGACTTCAACGAACACACCACAAAACAACGCCTCGGCCTCGGTGCGCACCACACGCGTGCTGGCCGTGGGCAGCTTGCTCGGGCTGATCCTGCTGGGATTGGCCTGGGAGCTATGGCTGGCTCCGATTCGCCCGGGCGGCTCCTGGCTGGCGCTCAAAGTGTTGCCACTGTGCCTGCCGTTGGCCGGTTTGCTGAAAAACCGCATGTACACCTACCGCTGGGTCAGCCTGATGGTGTGGTTGTATTTCACCGAAGGGGTGGTGCGCGCCTACAGCGACAAAGCGCCGAGCAATTATTTGGCCATGGCAGAGGTGGCGCTGTGCCTGGTTCTGTTCACCGCTTGCGCGCTGCACGTTCGCTTGCGCCTTAAAAACGCCTCCAAAGAAAGCACAAGCCATGCAAACCTTGCTGGATGAACTTCGTCACATCGTCGGCACCGCCCACGTTTTCACCGATGGCGACCTGAGCGCCTGGGAGCAGGACTGGCGCAAGCGCTCTCATGGCAAAGCACTGGCGGTGGTGCGGCCCGCGTCGACCGACGAGGTCGCGCAGGTGGTGAAGGCCTGCGCGGACCACTTGCGCGCCAACCCTGCCTGCGGCGTCAGCCTCGTGCCCCAGGGCGGCAACACCAGCTTGGCGGTGGGTGCCACGCCCGATGAATCGGGGCATCAGATTGTGCTGAGCCTGCAACGCATGAGTTCGGTGCGCGCTCTGGACGCCAACAACCTGACGATGACGGTCGAGGCCGGCTGCATCCTGCAGAACCTGCAGGAGCGGGCGGAGGAGGCGAATTTGCTGTTTCCGCTCAGCCTGGCTGCCGAGGGCAGCTGCACCATCGGCGGCAACCTGGGCAGCAACGCCGGCGGCACGCAGGTGCTGCGCTATGGCAACGCGCGCGACCTGTGCCTGGGGCTCGAAGTGGTCACGGCGCAGGGCGAGGTGTGGCATGGGCTCTCGGGCCTGCGCAAAGACAACACCGGCTACGACCTGCGCGACTTGTTTGTCGGGTCCGAGGGCACGCTGGGCATCATCACGGCTGCCACGCTGAAGCTGTACCCCTTGCCCGCCGCGCAGCTGACGGCCTGGGTCGCGGTGCCCTCGCTGGAAGCGGCCGTGACCTTGTTGGGCCTGGCGCATCGGCACCTGGGCGCCGGGCTGACGGGCTTTGAGGTGATGGGGCAGTTCGCCTTGGGCCTGGTCGCCAAGCATTTTCCGCAACTGCGGGTGCCGCTGCATCTGGAGGCGCCGTTCTGTGTCTTGTTGGAGAACTCGGATCACGAATCCGAGCTGCACGCGCACGCGCAGTTCGAGCATTTGCTGGAAACTGCACTCGGGCAGGGCGACGCCACCGATGCCGTGGTGAGCGAGACCCTGGCGCAATCGCGCCAGCTGTGGCATCTGCGCGAAAGCATCCCGCTGGCGCAAGCGCTTGAGGGGCTCAACATCAAGCACGATATCTCGGTGCCGATCTCACGCATTGCCGAGTTCGTGCGCGCCACCGACGCGCTCTTGCAGCAAGCCATTCCTGGCGTGCGCCTGGTCAACTTCGGCCACTTGGGCGACGGCAATCTGCACTACAACGTGCAGGCACCTCTGGGCGTTGATGCCGCAGAATTCTTGCGTGACGATGAAGCGCGGGTCAACACCCTGGTGTTTGACTCGGTGCAGGCTTTTGGCGGTTCAATCTCTGCCGAGCATGGCGTGGGCAGCCTGAAAGTCGATCATCTGGCGCATTACAAATCGCCGGTGGCCTTGGGCCTGATGCGCGCCATCAAGCGGGCGCTGGACCCGCAGAATTTGATGAATCCGGGGCGGGTGCTGCGGGCTTAATGGCGCCCGAGGGGCCCAAGAACTGCACTACGCTGCTGTCCACAGGCGGTAAATGCGCTCAATTTGATCTCCCAACTCAAGCAGGCTGAAACTGCGGCCGCGCTCCAGGAACAGCTGGCCTTCAATGTACAAATGCACCACGGGCAGGCTGAAGACGCCGTGCTGGGCGCAAATGTCCGGGCTCTGGACGCAATCAATGTAGATCAGCGCAATCTTGGGGTATTGCTGCGCCATTAAACCCTCCAGCTTCGGTTTGATGGCCTGACACACGCCGCACTGGGGGCTGCCAAAAAGGAGCAGCACCGCCTGTGTTGCCTTCAAGTGCTCAATCTGATCGGAGCTAACGAGGGTTTGCATAATGACATTGACTATAGCCTTGGCGCCGGCATGACTGGACTTGTAGGAAAATACCGCTCCTATGACCTCTCACCCCATCCGCTGCCAATACGAAGACTTCCTGCGCCATGTTTCGACCCACGGCGTGTTCAAGATGGATCGCACCGGCACCGGCACCACCAGCGTGTTCGGTTACCAGATGCGCTTTGATTTGAACGAGGGTTTTCCGCTGGTCACCACGAAGAAGGTGTTCCTCAAGGCCATCGTGCTGGAACTGCTGTGGTTTTTGCGCGGAGATTCCAATGTGAAGTGGCTGCAAGAACGCGGCTGCAGCATCTGGGACGAATGGGCCCGCCCCGACGGTTCGCTCGGTCCGGTCTACGGCGTGCAGTGGCGCAGTTGGCCGACGCCCGATGGTGGCCATATCGACCAGATCGACGAGGCCATCAAGGCGCTCAAAAGCAATCCCGACTCGCGCCGCATCATTGTGAGCAGCTGGAACGTGGCCGAGCTCGACCAGATGGCACTGATGCCTTGCCACGCCTTTTTTCAGTTCTACGTGGCGCCGGCGACCGCGCCCGGTGGCAAAGGCAAACTGAGCTGCCAGTTGTACCAGCGCAGCGCCGACATCTTTCTGGGCGTGCCCTTCAACATTGCCAGCTACGCGCTTTTGACCCATATGGTGGCGCAGCAATGTGACCTGGACGTTGGCGACTTCATCTGGACCGGTGGCGACTGCCACATTTACAGCAACCATGCCGAGCAGGTGGTGCTGCAACTGAGCCGCACACCCCATGCCTACCCCACGCTGAACATCAAACGTCGGCCCGAGTCGATCTTCGACTACGCGTATGAGGATTTTGAGGTGCTGGGCTACGAGTGCCACCCCGCCATCAAGGCCCCGGTGGCGGTGTGATCAGCCGGCGCCAGCTCTGGAGCCTGCTGGCGCTCACGCTGATGTGGGGCGTCAACTGGCCGATGATGAAGTATTCCCTGCGCGCACTCTCGCCACTGTATTTTCGCGCCTTGACCATGAGCTTCGGTGCACTTTTTCTCTTCAGTTACTACCGCGTCAAAGGCGTACGCATGCTGCCGCGCGGTGCCGAGTGGCGCTCGGTCATCACCCTGGGCCTGCCCAACATGCTGGGCTGGCACACCTTCGCCATTCTGGGTGTGAAGGAGCTCGCCAGCGGGCGCGCCGCCATCTTGGGTTTCACCATGCCGATCTGGACGGTGTTGCTTGGCGCGCTGGTGCTCGGTGAGCGCCTCACCCGCCGGGTGGCGTTCGCGGCGGCTGCCGTGGCATTGGCGATCGTGCTGCTCACGGCCAACGAATTCACCGCCATCTCCGGGCGACCCCTGGGCATCGTCTGGATGGAACTCGCAGCCCTGTCGTGGGCCGCAGGCACGCTGATGCTGCGCCGCGCTCGCTTGAGCCTGCCGGTGGAAACGCTGACGGTGTGGATGATGATCCTGACCAGCGCCTGCCTCTGGCTCATCGCGGCCTTGAACGAACCCTGGCCAGCCTGGGCGTTCTCGGCCCTGATGTGGGGCAGTCTGGCCTATGGCGCGTTGATCAACTACGGCTTTGCCCAGACCCTCTGGGCGGGCCTGGCGCGCCACCTGCCGCCAGCCACCAGTGCCATGAGCATCATGGCGGTGCCGCTGGTGGGCACGCTCAGCGCCACTTTGATCGTGGGTGAGTGGCCGCACTGGCAGGATCTAGTCGCGGCCCTGTGCGTCATGGCGGCCATCGCCGCCGTCTTGCTTCCTTCCCGTCAACCCAAACAATTGACACCATCCGCATGAAACTCAATCTCATCTTGGCGCGCGCGCGCAACGGCGTCATCGGCGTCAATGGCCAGTTGCCCTGGCATCTGCCGGAAGATATGGCCCATTTCAAGCGTGCCACCATGGGCTCGCCCGTGATCATGGGGCGCAAGACCTGGGACTCCTTGCCCCCGAAGTTCCGGCCGCTGCCGGGGCGGCTCAATATTGTGGTGACACGGCAGGCCGATTGGCAGGCCGAAGGCGCCCGCGTGGTTCACACCCTGCTTGACGCCTGCGCAATGTGTCCGCCCGAGAGCACCGCCTGGGTGATTGGCGGTGCAGAGCTTTATGCTCAAGCCCTGGCGCTGGCTGACATGGCTGTCGTGACCGAGATCGAGGCCGACTTTGAAGGCGATGCGTTCGCGCCGGTTTTCGGGCCGGACTGGGTGGAGAGCGCGCGCGAGCGACACACCTCATCCGCGGGACTGGGTTTCAGTTTTGTCAACTATTGCAGAAATACGGGAGTTTGAAATGTCAGAACATGGTTTTCACGTCCACGGCCCGCATGATCACGAGTTGGAGCACGCACAAGCGGGCAGTCATGGCGCAGACCATGGTGATCACGGCGGCATGATCAACCAGATCGCCTTGTTTACCGCCATCATTGCCACGGTGGGCGCCATCTTTGGTTATATGGGCGGCGCCACGCAAGCCAATGCCGGTCTGTACAAGAACAATGCCGCCATCAAGAAAACGGAAGCCTCCAACCAATGGAATTTCTTTCAGGCCAAGAGCACGAAGCAGTCACTGGCTGAATTGGCGCTTGATTTGGCGCCGCAGGACAAAAAGGCAGGCTACCAGTCCAAGATAGACCGCTACGAGAAAGAAAAGAACGACATCAAGCTGGTGGCTGACAAGTTGGAACTTGACGCCACGCACTGGGACAAGCAAAGTGACGAGCAGCTGCACCAGCACCACCGCTGGGCGCAGTCCACGACGGTGCTGCAGGTCTGTATAGCATTGGCGGCGATTTCTCTGCTTACGAAGAAGAAGTGGCTGGAGTACGCCATGTTTGCCGCGGGCGCTGTCGGTATCCTCGTTGGTGGGCTGGCTGCGCTACATATTTAGTAGCTTAATACGATTGCGGGACGAGGGCTAGAGACCTATTTAATCATGAAACTTGCCACCTGGAATATTAATTCGCTGACCGTGCGCCTGCCGCAGGTGCTGGACTGGTTGGTTGCCAATCCGGTCGATGTGCTGGCGCTGCAAGAGCTCAAGCTGACCGACGATAAATTCCCGCATGCGGCCTTTGCACAAGCCGGCTACTCAGCCCAGTGTTTCGGCCAGAAAACCTACAACGGCGTCGCGCTTCTCACCCGCGCTCCCGCCACTGACGTGGTGAAAAATATCCCCGGCTTTGACGACGAGATGGCGCGCTCAATCAGTGCCACTGTGGACGGTGTGCGCGTCATCGGCGCCTATTTTCCTAATGGCCAGGAACCGGGTTCCGACAAGTTTGAGTACAAGATGGCGTGGCTCAAGGGCCTGCGCGATTGGGTTCGCGCCAAACTCGTCAAACACCCCCAACTGGTGCTGATGGGCGACTACAACATCACCTTTGACGATGCCGATGTATGGGACCCGGTGGGTCTAAAAGACACGATCCATTGCACCGAAGAAGAGCGTTACCACCTGCGCGCGCTGATTGCGCTGGGCCTGCATGACGCTTACCGCCTGTTCGATCAGCCGGCCAAAAGCTATTCGTGGTGGGACTACCGCAACGCTGCCTTTCGCCGTAATCAGGGGCTGCGCATTGACCACATTCTGGTCAGCAGCGCGCTCAAGCCCATGGTGACCGGCTGTGTGATTGACAAGGCGCCGCGCAAGAACGAGCGGCCCAGCGACCATGCGCCGGTGGTGGTGACGCTGGCGGACGTTGAGAAGATTTGATTGTTCTTGTATTGATAGCTGCTGACGCAGGCTGGACGGGGGCTAGAGGGGCAAAAGGCATAAGTTTTTTTGTTTTTTAGTGGCGGCGACACGCAGTCAATTCTTAAGTTATTTTTCCCCCACTCACTCCCCCAACCCTCTCTCGCCCCGCCGGGCGAAAGAGGGGAGCTTCATTTAGCCGCGTCTCTTGCGGTGGTAAATGAGCGCTTGACGGCCTGTTGGCCTCAAAGTGGCCATATCTCATGAACCAGTCGCTCTCATCAATCGGCAAGGCGTGCAGCCACCACGTGGGTGATCGGCCTCGCATGGCCATTGCTGCCACCTTGTGGCAGCGCGCCATCCAGAAACAGATTTCCCACCTTCATAGACGCGGCCACATGTGGCTGTTGGCTCCCTCTTCCGCCCGGCGGGGCGGGAGAGGGCGGGGGGAGTGAGTGGGGGAAAGATAACTTGGAAAAGCACCGTCTCAGAAGCTACAGCATAAGACCAAGAAACCAACAATGAATTAAATAGCTGCTCACGCAAGCCGGACGTGGGTTAAAGCCCGATTTACTCCAAACCCAACTCCTGAATCTTGCGCGTGATGGTGTTGCGGCCTATGCCCAGCTTTTGGGCGGCCTCGATGCGTCTGCCCCGGGTGGTCGCCAGCGCGGCCGTAATCAGACGTGACTCAAAGCGGCGCGTCAGCACGTCCCACACATCGCTGCGTCCGCTTGCCAGCAAAGCCAGGGCTTGGGCTTGAAGCCCCAACTCCCAGGCCGACTCGGCCACTGCCGCCGCGTTGTCGGGCAGCGGTGGTGCCTCGGGCGTCGATCCGTCGGTGGGCGTTGGGTCTTGGCCGGTTGCAGTCCATACCGGGGTTGAGTCCAATGGGTACGGCAGTGGAGCGGGCGCCATCACGGGTGTCGGCAAGGGCAGGGCGGCGGGGGCTTCGCCGGGGCTTGCTGTCATCACGCCCACTTCGGGCGGCAAGTCCTTGGGTTCGACCACCTGCGCGGGCGCCATCACGGTGAGCCAATGGCAGATGTTTTCCAGTTGCCGCACGTTGCCGGGAAAGGCAAAGTTGCCCAGCCACGCCAGCGCCGCGTCTGAAATCCTTTTGGGTTCGACGCCCAGTTGCACCGCGCTTTGCTGCAAAAAGTGACGTGTCAGTACCGCAATGTCCTCCCGGCGCTCGCGCAACGGCGGCAAGCGCAGGCGAATGACGTTGAGCCGGTGAAACAAGTCTTCGCGAAAGGCCCCGTCCTTGACGCGTTGTTCCAGATTCTGGTGCGTGGCGGCAATCACGCGCACATTGGTCTTGACGGCGCTGTGGCCCCCGACGCGGTAAAAATGGCCGTCGCTTAGGACGCGCAAAAGCCGAGTTTGCAGGTCGAACGGCATGTCGCCGATTTCGTCCAGAAACAGCGTGCCGCCATCGGCCTGCTCAAAGCGGCCCCGGCGCATCGCCTGCGCGCCGGTGAAAGCGCCGCGCTCATGGCCGAACAGCTCGGACTCGAGCAGGTCTTTGGGAATGGCCGCGGTGTTGATCGCCACAAACGGCCCCTTGGAGCGGGGCGAGTGCTTGTGCAGCGCGCGCGCCACCAGTTCTTTGCCGGAGCCAGACTCGCCGGTGATCATGACCGTGACGTTGCTCTGGCTCAAGCGGCCAATGGCGCGAAACACATCCTGCATGGCCGGCGCCTGACCCATCATCTCGGGGGCCTCGGTGGTGAGTTCTTGCGCCACCTCTTCGCGCTCGCTTTCTTCGACCGCGCGGCGAATCAGTTCCACCGCCTTGGGCACGTCAAAAGGCTTGGGCAGGTACTCAAACGCGCCGCCCTGAAAGGCCGACACCGCGCTGTCCAGGTCAGAGTACGCGGTCATGATGATCACCGGCAGCGCCGGGTATTTTTCCTTGACCTTGTCCAGCAGGTCCAGGCCCGAGCCGCCCGGCATGCGAATGTCGCTCACCAAGACACGTGGCGCAATGTCTTCGTTGCAATCAGCCAGCGCGGTCAGGACCTCGCGCGCACTGTTGAAACTGCGCGTTGGCAGGTTCTCGCGCAAGAGCGCCTTTTCCAGCACGAAGCGGATAGACTGGTCATCATCTACGATCCAAATCGGCTTCATAAGCGGGTTTACCTCAGGTCAATGGCCAAGTGGCTGGAGCGGTTAAGGAAGCGGAATCAATATCTTGAAATCCGTGCAGCCTGGCACACTGTCGCACTCGATCAAACCGTGGTGCTGCTGAACAAAAGTCTGCGCCAATGTCAGTCCCAGCCCCGAACCACCTTCCCGCCCCGACACCAGCGGAAAGAAGATTCGGTCTTTGATCGCGTCTGGTACACCAGGCCCGTTGTCAATCACATGCAATTCCAGTGCCAACCTGTAGCGTTGCTTGCCAAAAGTGACTTGGCGCGCAATTCGGGTTCTGAAAGTCAGGCAGGCGATGCCTAGTGCGATCTGTGCGCTTAGGGCCTGGCAGGCGTTGTGCGCAATGTTGAGCACGGTCTGGATGAGCTGCTCGCGGTCACCGCGAAACTCCGGGATCGAGGTGTCGAAGTCGCGCACCACCTGCAAGCCCCTGGGGAATTCGGCTGACAGCAGCAGCCGTACATGCTCGCAGACCTCATGGATGTTGACGTCCCCCACCAAATGCGGGCGCCGATGCGGCGCCAGCAGCCGGTCCACCAGCGACTGCAGGCGGTCCGCCTCATGAATGATGACCTGGGTGTACTCGGTGAGCTCGGCTGAGTCCATCTCGAGTTCCAGCAACTGCGCTGCGCCGCGAATGCCGCCCAATGGGTTCTTGATCTCGTGCGCCAGGTTGCGAATCAGCTCCTTGTTGGCCTGCGCCTGCTCTGCCAGACGTTCCTCGCGGTCCTGACGCGCCTGTTGCCCCAGCGGCAGCAGCTCGACCACAATTTCATCCCGAGTTTCCGTCTGCGTCACGATCACGTGCACTGGCAAGGCTTCGTGGTTCAGGCGTTTAAGCCAGGTGTCATAACGCAAGGCCGCAAACTCGTTGTCATCGGCGCTTTGCAGCGCATGCTGGAGTCGCCCGGGCTCAGTGAAACTGTCCGGGAAGTGAGAGCCCACAATCGTGCGACGCGAGATGCCACGGGCATCTTCCAGGGCGGCATTGGCAAACATCACGGTGCCGTTGCTGTGCACCACCGCGACCAGCGTGGCGAGCAGGTCAAAGGACTGGAAGCGCAGGGTCTCGGCAGCGCTGGGCGCGGCGCCAGAAGTGGGGGGGGAGTGATCGGGATTGTTCAAGCCGGCTATTTTGCCGCAGGTGCCGCCGCCGCGGCGCCGAGCCGCCCGAGTTCACGGCGAATGCCGGCCAAGTCGCCTTCGTTGCGGGCCAGTGCGGCCTTGAGTTCTGCCACGCGGTCCAGGTATTTCTGGTAATTGCGCGCCTCAATGCCCTGCTTTTCCGGCTCGCCGTTGTTGTATTCGCGCAGCAGCTCGTCCTGGCGTGCCTGGGCCCTTTTCAGTTCTTCTTCCAGGATGCGGCGCGCATCCGAGTCGCGCGATTTTTGATCGGCGGCGTCGACGCGCTGACCGTTTGATCCGGATTGCGACGCCGCTGCGACCGGCTTGGGCTGGCTGCCATTGGGGCGCGTGCCCTGCACCACGGTCACGTTTCCGCCTGCAACGAGCTTGCAGCCCTTTGCCTTGGCGTCAGGCACCGTGTTGGTGTACTCGTTGCCGCAGCGGTAAATGCGTTCTTGCGCCACGCTGTTGGCCGAAAAAACACCAGCGGCCAGGGCGACGAGTAAGGGAATCGATAAAACAGGGTTCATAAGTTTTCCATGCCAGAAAAATAGGTATGGACAAGGCCGTCAGTATGCGTCAGTTACCTGTGAAGTGCAGACGGTTCAGGTCGCACCAATGAAAAAGGACGGCCGCAGCCGTCCTTTTTTGCCACAAACTGTAACGTTTACAGCGAATAGTACATATCAAACTCGATCGGGTGCGTGGCCATGCGCAAGCGCGTGACCTCGCCCATCTTGAGTTCAATGTAGGCATCGAGCAGGCTGTCGGTGAACACGCCGCCCTTGGTCAGGAAGCTGCGGTCCGCATCCAGGCAGTCCAGCGCCTGGTCCAGGCTGTGGCACACCGTCGGAATCTTGGCGTTTTCTTCGGGCGGCAGATGGTACAGGTCCTTGGTGGCGGCTTCGCCCGGGTGGATCTTGTTTTCCACGCCATCCAGACCGGCCATCATCAGGGCCGAGAAGCCCAGGTACGGGTTCATCAGCGGATCAGGGAAGCGCGCCTCGATGCGCCGACCCTTGGGGTTGGCGACATAAGGGATACGGATCGAAGCCGAGCGGTTTTTAGCCGAATACGCCAGTTTGACCGGTGCCTCAAAGCCAGGCACCAGACGCTTGTAGCTGTTGGTGCCGGGGTTGGTGATGGCGTTGAGCGCGCGCGCATGCTTGATGATGCCGCCAATGTAGTACAGCGCAAAGTCCGAGAGGCCCGCATAGCCGTCGCCGGCAAACAGGTTCTTGCCGTCTTTCCAGATCGACTGGTGCACGTGCATGCCCGAGCCGTTGTCGCCGACGATGGGCTTGGGCATGAAGGTGGCGGTCTTGCCATAGGCATTGGCCACGTTTTGCACCACGTACTTCAGGACCTGGGTCCAGTCGGCGCGCTGCACCAGCGTGCTGAACTTGGTGCCAATTTCACATTGGCCCGGGGCTGCCACTTCATGGTGGAACACCTCGACCGGAATGCCCAGCGATTCAAGAATCAGCGACATTTCGGCGCGCATGTCTTGGGTGCTGTCCACCGGGGGCACCGGGAAGTAGCCACCCTTGGTGGTGGGGCGGTGGCCGCGGTTGCCACCTTCGATCTTCTTGCCCGAATTCCACGGCGCTTCGTAGTCGTCGATCTTGAAGAAGGTGCCCGACATGTCGGTGTTCCAGCGGACATCATCAAACAGGAAAAATTCCGGCTCCGGGCCGAAGAAGGCGGTATCTCCCATGCCCGAGGCCTTGAGGTAGGCTTCGGCACGATGAGCGACCGAGCGCGGGTCGCGGTCATAGGCTTTGCCATCACTGGGCTCAACCACGTCGCAGCTCAGGAACATCGTCGTTTCTTCGAAGAACGGGTCAATGTTGGCGGTGTTGGGGTCGGGCATGAGCTGCATGTCGGAGGCTTCGATGCCTTTCCAGCCCGCGACGGACGAGCCGTCAAAGGCATGGCCTTCGCTGAACTTGTCTTCATTGAAATGTGAAACCGGCACGGTCACGTGCTGTTCCTTGCCCCGGGTATCGGTGAAACGGAAGTCAACGAACTTGACTTCGTTTTCTTTCACCATCTTCATGACGTCTGCGACGGTCTTGGCCATCAAATACTCCTGGTTGAATCGTTGTTGAAAAGGATATGGTTCGGTGTCATGCAGGTTTTGTGCCAGTTGCGGCGCGGCGACCTAAATAGGCAACACAACATTTTGCCCTGACTTTTGAGCTCCGACTGACCCTGAGCACAGAAACATCAGATGGATGCACCAAATTCAAGCACCAAACAAGTGCGAAATTACCGGCGTCCCATCATGTCAATTATTTTTGCACCAGTTCGGGGCCAAGTTTTGCATTTAAATGGTGCAAGCCGCTTAGCAAATCGGCATAGGCAGGGCTGACGCGTGCGGGCTCGCCTTTGACCCCGAGTTCAATGTGACGACCATACGCGGGATGATCCACGCTGGGCAGGCTGAACACCTTGACGCCGACGTGCCGTCGCTCAATGTCCTGCATCAGCGGCGTCAGGGTCGCCTCCATGGCGCCAAACACGATGACCGATTGCTCAATCCAGGCGGCAGTCTGATGCAACTGCGGGTAAAGCGTGTCCAGAACCCATTCGATCATCGGCCAGGCCATGACCGGAAAACCCGGCACGAAGTGGACGGACCCATAGCTGAAACCGGCAACACGGTTGTACGGGTTGGGGATGAGCTGCGCGTCCACCGGAAACATGGCCATGTTGAGCCGGTGCAGGTTGTCGGGGTGATCGGGCTCAAAGACGCTGCCCTGTTCCCTGGCCATATCCTGCATGCGCTGGCGGATCAGCTCGGCCGCCTCAGGGTGCAGCGCCAATTCCATTCCGAGTGCCTTGGCCGCGCACTGGCGCGTGTGGTCGTCGGGCGTGGCGCCGATGCCGCCAGTTGAAAAGACGACATCGCCCGAGGCAAAGGCGCGCGTCAAGGTCGCTGTGATGCGATCCGGCGAGTCGCCCACGTATTCGGCGTAGTCCAGCGCCAGGCCGCGTGCCTTGAGCAATTCGATGACTTTGGGCAGGTGTTTGTCAGAGCGCTTGCCTGACAGAATTTCATCACCAATGATGATCAGGCCGAAACGGGGTGCGGCCTTAGCGCAAGGTGTTGTCGTTGGCAGTGGGTTCATGCGCCCATGTTAGCGCCTGCGCGTCAATTGTTGTGTCACTTGCGAAGGGCGGGGTAGTGACCGGGGCCGCCGTCGCCGTCTCGGCGCGCAAGGCTTGCAGCGCCGCCAGGCTGTAATGCGCAAACCAGAGCGAGGACAGCGCAAAGATCAGCGTGTACAACCAGATCGCCACGGGCACCAGAATCACAAACGCTGCGGCGAACAAGGCGCCTGAGGCCCACAACACACTGGGTGCGGCGCCCAGGTAACCGCAAAAAATACCGATGCCCAACAGCCAGCCGCGATGGCGGTGAAAAATCTCGCGTCGTTCCTCGATACTGGCATGCTCGGCCAGCGCATCAAAGCCCATCACGCGGTAGGTCAGCCAGCCCCAGATCAGCGGCGGCAGCACCAGAATCAAGGGCGGAATGAACCACAGCGGCAGCGACACCAGCAAGGCCATCACCGCCAAACCGGTCGAGCCCAGGGACCATAGCAGACTGCGCACAAAGGAGCCACCGTGCTTGCGTTCGAGCTGCGGGAAACGACGTGCCGCCACCAGTCGGGTCAGCACCGGCGTCATCAACAGCGCAACCGTCAGCAAGGACAGCAGCACCAGGATCGGCGTCACGGCAAAAATGACGATCAAAGGCGCCAGCGCCAGCTTGAGACTGCCTGCGCCCACGCTCTGCAACCAGTTCGACACCGTGTTGACGAGGGTGGAGGCCTCCAGCGCGCCACGCACCCATTCCAGCGTGTTATCCCAAAAGTAGTAACCCAGCCCCCAGGCGAGTGCCACCATCAGCACCAGCGGCAGCAGCGACAGCAGCATCACGCGTGGGCGCAGGCAATACGCCAATGCGCGCCAGAAGGCATCGAGAAACAGGTTCATGCCACAAGCATACGCGCGCTGGCCGTATCAACTCTTGAGGCTGGCCAGATCAGCCGTACTCAACCAGCGCCATTGGCCCGGTGCCAAATTCTCGGGCAAGCGCAAACCGCCAATTTGCGAGCGGTGCAAGGCTTCCACCCGGTTGCTGACCGCCGCCACCATGCGTTTGACCTGGTGGTACTTTCCCTCTAGCAGCGTCAGGCGCAGGTGGTGGCTGGATACCGCTTCGGCCGCCGCGGCGCGCACCGGCTTCGGGTCGTCGTCAAGCACCACGCCCGCCAGCAATCGCGCCACTTGCGTCTCATCGAGCGGGTGCTTGAGCGTGACTTCGTAGACCTTGGGCACGTGGTGGCGCGGTGAGTTCATGCGGTGGATGAACTGGCCATCATCGGTGAGCAGCAGCAGCCCGGTGGTGTCCTGGTCCAGCCGGCCCACCGCCTGCACGCCTTGCACCGCGCCCTTTTGCGGACGCAATCGCAGGGCCGAGGGCAGCAAGGTGTAGATGCTGGGATAGGTGGAGGGCTTTTGCGAGCACTCGGTGGCGGTTGGCTTGTTCAGCATGACGTAGGCCTTTTCATGGTACGGCCAGTCCACCCCCTGAACCCGCAAGCGCAAACCCTCCGCTGCAAATTCAGTAGCTGCTTGCGTATATAGGACGGGGGCTAGAGCCTCATTTGACTCATAAACCTGGACCAAACCCTGCTGGATCAGACCCGCACACACGCGCCGCGTGCCAAAGCCCTGGGAATAAAGGATGTCTTGTAACTGCATGGCCCGAGTATCGCAAAGCCGCATCTGGACGCGCACGGCCGCGCCAGAGCGAACGGCTCGCTCAGATCAGGCGCGCCGCTTCACGCGCCGCCACCAGGCCTTCGTCGGTCGGCACCACCCAGACCTGGATCCGGCTCTCTGGCGCGTGGATCGCCAGCACCTCATTGCCGGTGGCTTGACTGTTGAGCAGCGGGTCGATGACGACCCCCAGCCAGGCCAGGCGCTGGCCCATCTGTGCGCGCAACTCGGTGTCATGCTCGCCAATGCCGCCGCTGAAGGCCAGCAGATCGAGCCCGTCCAGACAGGCGACCATCGCGCCGGCTTCACGCACCAGGCGGTAGGTAAACAGATCAATCGCCGCCTGGGCTGGCGCACTGCCATCGGCGCGCAGGGTTCGCATGTCGGCGCTGATTCCCGAGACACCGAGCAAGCCGCTTTGCTTGTAGAGCAGGGTTTCCAGTTGGTCATGGTCCCAGCCTTGCTCCATCAGATACAAGAGCACACCGGGGTCGATGGAGCCGGTGCGCGTGCCCATCATCAGGCCGTCAAGTGCCGAAAACCCCATACTGGTAGAGCAGCTCAGCCCGCCCTGCGCCGCGCACAGACTCGCGCCGTTGCCCAGGTGCGCCATCAGCACGCGGCCCCGGGCCAGCTCGCTGCGTTCGAGCAGCACGCTCATGACGTACTGGTAAGACAGGCCGTGAAAACCGTAGCGGCGCACGCCTTTCGCTGTGAGCGCCTGCGGCAGGGCAAAGGTGGAGTCGACCTCGGGTAGCGTGGCGTGGTAGGCGGTGTCAAAGCAGGCGATCTGCGGCAGGTCGGGGAACGCTTTTTGAAAGGCGCGAATGCCTTGCAGGTTTTGTGGCTGGTGCAGCGGTGCCAGCGAGGTCAGGCGGATCAGCTCGGTCATGATGACTTCGGTGACGATGACGCTGGCCGACAGCGTGCGCCCGCCATGCACCACCCGGTGCGCAATGGCTTCGATCACGGGAATGGCGGGGTCAGCCCGCAGCAGTTCGCCCAGGCTGTGCAGCGCTTGCTCAAATGGATCGGCGGCGCGTTCCAGTTGCCGATGCTGGGCCTGGCCCTGAAAAGTCCAGTCCAGCACCGGCGCGCCGCCGGGCTCCAGCCCCTGGATGCTGCCGGTCAGCACGCTGGCCTGCACTTGCCCGCTTTGCAGCGGGTGCAAGGAAAACTTGAGCGTGGACGAGCCCGCGTTGACGGAGAGGATGGCCATGGGGTGTGTTCCTTAAACGAGTGGATTGGATGGGTTGCGTCGGGCGCTGCAGGCCGCCAATTGCGCCAGCAAGCTTGAGGCCACCCGGTTCATGGGGCCGTCGGCGCGGCTGGTCAGGGCAATGGGCACGCGCGCGCCCAGAACCAGGCCCGAGCCGGAGGCGCCGGCCAGGTATTCGAGCTGCTTGGCCAGCATGTTGCCGGACTCCAGATCGGGCACGGCCATGATGTCGGCCTGCCCGGCCACCGGCGAGTCAATGTTCTTGATCTGCGCCGCATGCGCGGAAATGGCGTTGTCAAAAGCCAGCGGGCCGTCCAGCACGCCGCCGACGATCTGGCCGCGATCGGCCATCTTGCACAGGGCCGCCGCGTCCAGCGTGGATGGGATGTTGGCGTTCACGGTTTCCACCGCCGACAGAATCGCGACTTTTGGCATTGCCACACCCATGATGCGGGCGAAATCGATCGCGTTTTGAATGATGTCCATTTTCTCCGCCAGGGTGGGGCGGATGTTGAGCGCCGCGTCGGTGATCAGCAGCGGCTTGGGGTAAAGCGGTATGTCAAAGCGAAACACATGCGACATGCGCCGCCCGGTGCGCAGTTCGGGGCGCGCCAGCACGGCCTTGATCAGCTCGTCGGTGTGCAGGGCCCCCTTCATCAGCACCTCGACCTCACCCCGGGCGGCCATTTCTGCGGCCAGGTCGGCGCCCGCATGGCTGTGTTCTACCGCGACGATTTCGGCATCACCCAGGTCAATGCCCGCCTCTTCGGCGACGCGACGAATGCGCAGCTCCGGGCCAATGAGTAGCGGCACGATCAGGCCGTAGCGGGCCGAGTCCATGGCGCCGCTGAGCGAGCCCGCGTCGCACGGATGCACCACGGCGCAGCGCACCGCCGGCAGGCCCTTGCCCAGCGCCAGCAATTCATTGAAACGCGCTTGCGGGTCATACAACTGGATTTGCGGAATATTCACGCGCGGCAGGCGCACCTTTCGGGTCGGGGCCAGCACCCGTGCCGTGCCGTACAGCACGCGCACGCCTTTTTGGTTCAGCACCTGACAATCGAGTTCGACGCTCTTGTTCAGGTCATTCTTGCTCACCACCTTGACTATCACCGTGAGCGTGTCGCCCACCCGCACCGGCTTGGCAAAGTGCAACACCTGTTCCTGGTAGATCGTGCCCGGGCCCGGAAACTGGGTGCCGAGCAAGGCCGAGATCAAGGCGCCGCCCCACATGCCGTGCGCCACCACGCCCTGCAGCAAGGTGTCGTTGGCGTAGTCGTTGTTCAAATGGGCCGGGTTGGTGTCGCCCGACACGGCGGCAAAAGCCTGAATGTCTGCGAGCGTGAGGGTGCGCAGCAGGCGCGCGCTTTGGCCCAGGGCAATTTCGTCAAAGATGACGTTTTCGATCAGATCAGCCTGCAGTGAAAAATTCATGGCGGGCTTGGCAGTGGAGTGGCAAAAGCAAATGGCGCATCAGGAATGGGCAGGGTAAGGCACGCCAAGGCGTGAGCACTGGGCGGATGGATGGGTCTCAGGTATTGAAGAGGCGGTCCAGGTCGATGCCGTCAACGCCGGGCTTGAAGCCTTTGCGTTCCAGTTGCTGCTCGGCCTCGATCATGATCTGGTGCGTGACGGTGACGCCGGCATCGTCGACATAGCGCTTTTCAACCTCGTAGCGCATGACCAGCAGGCCGCGCAACTCTTGACGCTGGTGCGCCACGCGGCACTCCGGGCCGGTGTGGGCGTGCGCGCTATCAAGGTGTTCGGCGCTGACACGGCGCTCATGCAGCACGGTCGTGTCATGCTCTTCGCCCATCAGGCTGGCGACCTCGCCCTCGTTGTCAAGCGCCACGCCCAAGGCGATGGCCAGGCGGGCGATGCGCATGTTCAGGGTTTCAATGGCCGCTTCCATCTGATGCAGGCGGTCAGCGTTCAGGTCGTTTTTGGGGCTTAGATCAATCGGCATAGCGCACCATCACATAGTCGCCGGGGGCATCGCCCAGCACGGTCTTGGCATCAATGACGGGCGCTGACACGGGCTTGCCCGAGCGTTCACGCAACCACTGGTGCATGGCCTCCCACCAGGAACCCTCGACCACGGCTGCCTGCGCTGCCCAGGTGTCAGGATCGACCCAGGCATGGCCTTTTTCCACGCTGCTGATCTGGTAGCTGCGACCGCGGTGCCCGGGCTCGGACACGATGCCCGCGTTGTGGCCGCCCGCGGCCAGAATGAAGGTGGTTTGGGTGTCAGTGAGCAGATGAATTTTGTAGACCGACTGCCAGGGCGACACGTGGTCGCGCACGGTGCCCACCACCAGCAGCGGTGCGTGGATGTCCATTAGCGCGACGCCAACGCCGGCCACCCGGTAGTTGCCCGTGGCCAGCGCGTTGTTGAGAAACAAGGACGACAAATACTCGCTGTGCATGCGCTCGGGCAGGCGCGTGACATCAAAGTTCCAACTCATCATGTCGTTGCCGACCTCGTCCTGGCCCAGCAGGTAGCGCCGGGTGCTGCGCGACCAGATCAGGTCGCGCGAATTGAGAAACTGGAACGATTCGGCCATTTGCCTGCCTGAAAAATAGCCGGTGCGCGCCATCGACTCGCGCAGGGTCACGAGCTGGGCGTCGTCAATGAATACGCCCAACTCACCCGGTTCACTGAAATCGGTCGACGCGGCCAGCAACGTCACGCTGGCCAGCTCGGGCAGCGTGTCAAAGGCGACGGCGTCTTCGTGGCGACGGTGTTGATCTTTGCCTTGGCTGCGGCGCTGTGAGAGCGGCTTGCGCGCACCCAGCGCGGCCGCCACAATCGCCAGAAAAGTGCCACCCAGGCAATAACCCAGGCTGTGAATACGCGCTGCGCCCGTCAGCGACTTGACCGTAGCCATGGCTTCCATCACGCCCAGTTGCAGGTAATCCTGCATGCCCAGTTCGCGGTCGGACGCGTCCGGGTTGCGCCATGAGATCATGAACACAGTGTGGCCTTGTGCGACCAGATAGCGCACCATGGAGTTGGCGGGCGACAAGTCCAAGATGTAGTACTTCATGATGCACGACGGCACGATCAAGAGCGGCTCGGGCAGTACCGTTTCGGTGCTCGGCGTGTACTGGATCAGCTCGATCAAGTGGTTGCGAAACACTACCTTGCCCGGCGTCACCGCCACGTCCTGCCCGACCTTGAAGGGCAGCGCTTTGCGCTTGCCGGAGGCCCCCAGGTGTTTTTGCTGCTGGCGTTCAATCAGGTCCAGCGCCAGGTGTTGGTACCCGTTGATCCAGCTTTGGCCCCAGGATTCGCGCCCCTTCTTGAGCACTTCGGGGTTACTCAAAGGCCAGTTGGAGGGCGACAACGCGTCGAGCCCCTGACGGGTATAGAAATCAACCAGATGGCGGTGGTGGCTTGACACGCCTTCAACCTGAGCGGCTTCGTGCCACCAGGTGTTGCTGGCCTTGAAAGTCGCCTCAAACACATTAAAGGGCCACTGGTGCCAGCCCGGGTCAGTGAAACGCGGATCGGCTGTGGGTGCAGGCTGTGCTTCTTCATCGGTTGCGATTGGTTCTTGCCAGGGGCGGCACATTGCTTGTTGCGACAGTGCGAGCGCCCGCCGTGCCAGAATCACTTGCTGCCCCGGAGAGGTGGCCAGGTGCATGGCCCAGTCGGCATAAGCCAAGCCCAGGGAAATCGGGGGCAGACCCAGGTTGAGCTTGGCCAGTTGCGCATGAAAGGCTTCATCAAGGGACCGGGACGCAGCCAATTGCCCTTGAGGGGGTGGCGCGAGTGAAATCGATTTCTTCATGACAGCACCTGTTTCCAGTGGAACTTGGTCTCACATTATGCAGGGTAAACCCTAGCCATCAGAGAGGCGCTGCTTGGGAAATTAGAGGCCCGGCGCTAATGCGCCTGGGTTTTCCTTGAGCGCTGGGGTGGCGCTACGCACTGCATTCGTGCTGCATTTTCATAAATACTCCTGAATAAATAGCTAGTCAGGCTTATTCCACGTGGGCTAACGCCCGATTTTCTATAGATTCTCCGGCATTTCCGGGGTCTGCTTGCGGGCAAAATCTTCAAATGCTTCCAGCGGTAGCGGGCGGCTGAACAGGTAACCCTGGTAGGCATGACAACCCTGCTCGGCCAACATGTCGCGTTGCCCCGCGGTTTCCACGCCCTCGGCGATCACCGCCAGCCCCATCGCTTCAGCCAGGACCACCACCATTTTGGCAATGGCCGCATCATTGGCATCACTCAGGATGTCGCGCACAAAGCCCTGGTCGATTTTGAGTTGATCCAGCGGCAAGCGCTTCAGGTAAGAGAGCGACGAATAGCCGGTGCCAAAGTCGTCCAGCGAGAAACCAATGCCGGTCTCTCTCAAGGCGCGCATCTTGCCGATCACGTCTTCAATGTGCTTCACGAGCAGGCTCTCGGTCAGTTCCAATTTGAGGCGCTGCGGGTTGGCGCCGGTGCGCTCAAGCGCCGCCAACACCTGTGCCACATAGTCCGTTTGATGAAACTGGCGCGCGCTGACATTCACCGCCACCGTGAAATGCGCCATGGCGGGCTGCGTCGCCCACAGTACCAGTTGGGCGCAAGCTGCCTCCAACACCCAATCGCCCAGCGGCAGAATCAGGCCCGATTCTTCGGCCAGCGGGATGAACTCGGCTGGTGGCACCAGACCGCGCTGCGGATGTTGCCAGCGCACCAGCGCCTCCACGCCGGTGATTTGACCATTCGCCTTGACCTG
>JBBQQX010000013.1:0-48808 GCA_038215405.1 Burkholderiales bacterium | reverse complement strand
GATGGACGCGGTGCGCAATGTGCTGATCATGACCGAAGGGTTTCCCACCTACGGCGGCTTGGCCGGACGCGACCTGGAGGCGCTCGCCGTGGGGCTGGAGGAGGGCATGCAGGAAGATTACCTGCGCTACCGCCTGCGCACGGCTGAGTACCTCGGCGAGCGCCTGGAGGCGTCGGGCGTGGGCTTCGTCAAGCCGACCGGCGGTCACGCGGTTTATATCGATGCCAGAACGGTTCTGCCCCACATGCCGGTGGCGCATTACCCCGCCTGGGCGCTGTGCAATGCGCTCTACCTGGAAGGCGGCATTCGTGGGGTGGAAATCGGCTCGGTGATGTTTGGCAAGCGCTTGCCTGACGGCAGCGAGACTTACCACAGCATGGAACTGGTGCGCCTGGCCTTTCCGCGGCGCATGTACACGCAGAGCCACTTCGATTACGCCGCCGAGGTGATCGACGAGGTCAAGCAAAAAGCGGCCAGCATCCGCGGCGTCAAAATCACCAAGCAGCCGCAGTATCTGCGTCACTTCACCTGTGAATGTGCCTGGGTGGACGCGCCAAAGGCTTGAGCGCCGGCTGCAACAAAAAACCCGCCATGCCTATGAAGCATGCGGGTTCTGAGAGACTTTATAGCGTCTGAAATCACCAAATGGTGCCCGGGGCCGGAATCGAACCGGCACGCCTTGCGGCGCGGGATTTTGAGTCCCGTGCGTCTACCAATTCCACCACCCGGGCGACGCTTTGTGCAGCCGCGAATTATGGCACAGTGTGGGGTATGAAATATTCAACAATTGAAGATTCCATCGGAAAAACTCCCTTGGTCAGACTGCAACGCATCGGGGCGCAAGGCAACGCCACGCGCGGCAATGTCATTTTGGGAAAATTGGAGGGCAATAATCCCGCTGGCTCGGTCAAAGATCGACCGGCCTTGTCCATGATCCAGCGGGCGCAGGAGCGTGGCGAGATCAAGCCGGGTGACACGCTGATCGAAGCCACTTCGGGCAACACCGGCATCGCACTGGCCATGGCTGCGGCCATCAAGGGCTACCGCATGATTTTGATCATGCCCGAAGACCTGTCGATCGAGCGCGCCCAAACCATGAAGGCCTTCGGTGCCGAGTTGATCCTCACGCCCAAGAGCGGCGGCATCGAGTATTCACGCGATCTGGCCGAGCAAATGCAGCGCGATGGCAAGGGCCGAGTTTTGGACCAGTTCTCCAATGCTGACAACCCGCGCATTCATTTTGAAACCACCGGCCCCGAAATATGGGGCGATACCAAGGGGCAGGTGACCCATTTTGTGAGCGCCATGGGCACCACCGGCACCATCACCGGCGTTTCTCAATACTTGAAAAAGAAGAACCAGGCCATCAGGATCATTGGTGTGCAGCCCAACGAGGGCTCGCGTATTCCTGGCATCCGCAAGTGGCCGCAAGCGTATTTACCCAAGATTTACGACCCGTCCCACGTGGATGAGTTGGTCTACGTGAGCCAGGAAGATGCTGAAGAGATGTGCCGACGCATGGCGCGGGAAGAAGGCATATTTGCCGGCATCTCAGCGGCCGGCGCCTGTTGGGTGGCGCAGGAAATTGCCAAGCGTGAATCCAATGCGACCATCGTGTTCATTGTGTGCGACCGGGGTGACCGCTACCTCTCCACCGGCGTGTTCCCGGCCTGAACTTTAGAATCGCCCCAATTTCAAGGACATTTGATGCAAATCGACAAAGAACTGGACGCCCGCGGCTTGAACTGCCCGCTGCCCATCCTCAAAGCCAAAAAAGCATTGAGCGACATGCAAAGCGGGCAGACGCTGCGGGTGGTCGCCACCGATGCCGGCTCGGTGCGTGACTTTCAGGCCTTTGCCAAGCAGACCGGCAATGAGCTGCTGGAGCAGCACACCGTGGGCGCCGATTACATCCACGTGATGCGTCGGCGTTAACCTCATGCCACTTCTAAATCATCCCTGTCGTTGTTGTCTCGCCTTGCCGTGCAATAGCACTGCCTGCGGCTCAACGCCTAGACATGAATGATTTGGAAATGGAATCACATCAGGCGCTTGTAGCGGCCTGAGCGGCATTTCAGCCCAGTCGTGCGAGTTGGTCCTTTATTTTGGCCAGGGTCGCACCAAAATCAGCCATGCGCTGGCGTTCCAGTTCGATGATGGCTGCAGGCGCTCTGGCGACAAAAGCCTCATTGCTGAGCTTGCCTTCGGTCTTGGCGATCTCGCCTTCCAGGCGCGCGGCTTCTTTGCCCAGACGCATCTTTTCGGCAGCGACATCCACTTCCATGAACAGACAAATGCGCGCGCTACCGACCACGGCCACGGGTGCGGCTTGTGCGGCCGTTGCCCAAGCGGCTTCATCGTCAAACACGCGCACCTCATTGAGCTTGGCCAGCGCTTTCAAGACTGGCGCCGCTTGCATTAAGAAGGCGGCTTCATCGGCTTGGCTGGCGATCACGAACAGCGGCAAGCGGGTGGCGGGTGACACGCTCATCTCGCCGCGCAGATTGCGGCAGGCATCCACCAAGAGCTTGAGCTTGCCCACGTAGGCCAGCGCGGCTTCGTCAATGCGCTCGGGCTGCGCCTGCGGGTAGGCGGCAATGGCGACCGATGCGCCTGCACGACCCGCCACCGGCGCCACCTTTTGCCACAGCGCTTCGGTCACGAACGGAATCACCGGGTGCGCCAGCCGCAAGATGGTCTCTAAAGTGCGAATCAGGGTGCGGCGCGTGGCGCGCTTTTGGGCGTCGTCGCCACCCTGAATCTGCACCTTGGCGATCTCCAGGTACCAGTCGCAGAACTCGTTCCAGACAAAGTCATAGAGGGTGTTGGCGACGTTGTCCAGGCGGTACTCCTCAAAGCCTTTGGCCACTTCAGCCTCGGTGCGCTGCAGCAGCGAGACGATCCAGCGGTCAGCGGCGCTGAACGCCAGGTAGGCGGGCGCGTCGCCCCCGGTGGCGCAGTCGGCAGGGCTGTGCTCGTTCAAGCCGCAGTCCTGGCCCTCGCAGTTCATCAGCACAAAGCGGCTGGCGTTCCACAGCTTGTTGCAGAAATTGCGGTAACCCTCGCAGCGTTTGGTGTCGAAATTGATGCTGCGGCCCAGGGAGGCGAGGGATGCAAAGGTGAAGCGCAGCGCATCGGCGCCAAAGGCGGGGATGCCAGCGGGGAATTCTTTTTCGGTGTTTTTGCGAACCGTAGGGGCGGTTTCGGGCTTGCGCAGACCTTCAGAGCGTTTGACCAGCAACTCGGGCAGCGCAATGCCGTCGATCAGGTCCACCGGGTCGAGCACGTTGCCTTCTGATTTGCTCATCTTGTGGCCCTGCGCGTCGCGCACCAGACCGTGGATGTAGACGTGTTTGAACGGCACCCGGCCGGTGAAATGCGTCGTCATCATGATCATCCGGGCGACCCAAAAGAAGATGATGTCGTAGCCCGTGACCAGCACGGAGGAGGGCAGGTAGAGGTCGTAATCGGTGGGAGAATTTTTCGAAGGGCCGCCCCTAGGAAAATCAGCCCCCTCGGGGGGCAGCGAACCACGCGCAGCAGGGAGCGTGGGGGCCACATTTGGCCAGCCCATGGTGCTGAACGGTACCAGGGCGGAGGAGTACCAGGTGTCGAGCACGTCCTCGTCACGCGTCAATATCCCGTTATAGCCAGCTTTTGTGGCCTTAGCCCTTGCCTCGTTTTCATTTCTTGCTACAAAAAAAGAACCGTCTTCGCCGTACCAGGCCGGAATCTGATGGCCCCACCAAAGCTGGCGGCTGATACACCAGTCCTGGATGTTGTTCATCCACGGGTTGTAGGTGTTGACCCAGTTCTCGGGCACAAACTTGACGTCGCCGGACTGCACGGCGTCGATGGCTTTTTGGGCGATTGATTTGCCGGTCGGGTCGATCGGGCTGACCTTGCTCATGGCGACAAACCACTGGTCGGTCAACATCGGCTCGATGATCTGGCCGGTGCGGGCGCAGCGCGGCACCATGAGTTTGTGTTTCTTGACCTCAACCAGCAGTTCCAGCGCTTGCAGGTCTTTGACAATTTGCTTGCGCGCCACAAAGCGATCCATGCCGACGTACGCGGCGGGCGCCACCGCGTCGATCTTTGCGTCCAACGTCAGTACACAAATCATCGGCAGCTTGTGGCGCTGACCGACCGCGTAATCGTTCTGGTCGTGTGCGGGCGTGACCTTCACGACGCCGGTGCCGAATGCCTTGTCCACGTAATCGTCGGCAATCACGGGAATGCTGCGGCTGCACAAGGGCAGGTTGACGTGTTTACCGATCAGATGCTGGTAGCGTTCGTCCTCGGGGTGGATCATCGCTGCCACGTCGCCGAGCATGGTTTCCGGGCGCGTGGTCGCAACCACCAGGCCGGGCGCCAGTTCGCCATTGACCAACTGGGGGCCGTCGGCAAAGGGATAGAGAATGTGCCACAAAGAGCCCTCTTCCTCTTCGCTTTCCACTTCCAGGTCACTCACCGCGCTTTGCAGCACCGGGTCCCAGTTCACCAGCCGTTTGCCACGGTAGATCAGGCCTTGTTCATAAAGCTGGACAAAGGTTTCGGTCACAGTTTTGGACAATTTATCGTCCATGGTGAAGTACTCGCGGCTCCAGTCCACGCTGTCGCCCATGCGGCGCATTTGCGTGGTGATGGTGTTGCCGGATTTTTCTTTCCATTCCCAGACCTTCGAGACGAAATTTTTTCGTCCCAAATCATGGCGGCTGACCTTTTGGTCCTGCAATTGCCGTTCCACCACGATTTGCGTGGCGATGCCGGCGTGGTCGGTGCCAGGAATCCACACCGTGTTGTCGCCACGCATGCGGTGGTAGCGCGTGAGCGAGTCCATGATGGTCTGGTTGAAGGCGTGCCCCATGTGCAGCGTGCCGGTCACGTTGGGCGGTGGCAGCTGGATGGCAAAGGACTCGGCACCCTCTTTTGGTTTGCCCGTGCCCCGGTAGCCCGCTACGCCGTATCCGCGTCTCTCCCACTCGGGACCCCAGTGCGCTTCAAGCGCGGCAGGCTCAAATGATTTGGACAGGCTGTTCAGGCCGGGTTGTTGCAGAGCGTCGTTCATGGTGTCTTTGGCTGTTTCGCTGGCACGCCCGGGTGGGCAGGTGGCAGCGAGCGCGGCATCGGGATGCAAATGCCGCAGGGGATGGGGACTGATCAGTCAGAATTTTATTCGACACCGTCGCGCGCCTGGATGGGAGCCCGAATGCCCGTGCCTGAAGCCATGCTCGGCAGGCCCGGTTTTGCACGGGCGCCCAGCTGCTGCTTGTTGACGATTATCAAAAATCGCGTTTTCATAGTCAAAAACAATTTATGGCATTGATGCAGCCAATTAGACGCCGGCCTTGATCCGGTCTATGCTGCAACGGTCTTTGGCAAAGCATTGTTCAAAGCCAAGCGCCTCAATTTTTTAACTGATGAAGGAGATTTACATGGCAGCACTCAAAGGCTCGAAGACGGAAGACAACCTGAAGGCCGCCTTCGCGGGCGAATCCCAGGCCAACCGCCGTTATTTGTATTTCGCAAACAAGGCCGACGTGGAAGGTCAACCTGACGTGGCTGCGCTGTTCCGCTCCACCGCCGAAGGCGAAACCGGCCACGCGCACGGTCATCTGGAGTGGCTGGAAACCTGTGGCGACCCCGCCACCGGTCTGCCCTTTGGCGCCACCCGTGACAACCTCAAGTCGGCGGTAGCCGGCGAGACCCACGAGTACACCGACATGTACCCTGGTATGGCCAAGACCGCGCGTGATGAAGGCCATGACGAGGTGGCTGACTGGTTTGAGACCTTGGCCAAGGCCGAGCGCTCGCACGCCAATCGTTATACCAAGGCATTGGTTGAATTGGTCGATTAATCTCGCTTGATTCGTCTGTGTTGGGCGTTGCTTGCAGCGCCCAATGCAGAAGACTCAAAGCCTGACAACAAAAAAATACCCAAGGGACTGCACCATGGCACGCGAAGGCAATCTATCAGCGCCCACCCGTCACCCGATCGACTGGAAGGGGGCCGATTACTACAACGAAGAAGCCACCTTTCACGAGCTCGAGCGCATCTTTGACATCTGCCACGGTTGCCGTCGCTGCGTCAGCCTGTGCGGTTCCTTCCCGACGTTGTTTGACCTGGTCGATGAGAGCCGGACGCAGGAAGTCGATGGCGTCGACAAAAAGGACTATTGGAAGGTGGTGGACCAGTGTTACCTTTGTGACCTGTGCTACATGACCAAGTGCCCGTATGTGCCGCCGCACCAGTTCAACCTCGACTTTCCGCACACTATGCTGCGCGCCAAGGCGATCAAGTTCAAAAAAGGCGAGGTGTCAACGGCCGAGAAGTTTTTGGCGTCGACTGATGTGCATGGGCAGTTGGCTGGCATACCGATCGTGGTGCAGGTCGCCAATGCAGTCAATAAGACAAGGGTCGCGCGCAGCGTGATGGAAAGCGTGGCGGGCGTGGACAAGAATGCCTGGTTGCCGTCGCTGGCGACCAAGAAATTTCGTTCGGGCACGCCCATGGCCAAGGCCACGATCGTGACCGACGGTGAAAAAACGCCGGGCAAGGTCGCCATTTTTGCCACCTGTTTTATCAACTACAACGAACCCGGCATTGGCCTGGACCTGCTCAAAATTCTGGATCACAACGAGGTGCCTTATGTGATCGTCGAGAAGGAAAAATGCTGCGGCATGCCCAAGCTCGAACTCGGTGACATGGAGTCGGTCAACTCAGCCAAGGAAGCCAACATCCCGGTGCTGGCCAAATATGCCAAGGAGGGCTATGCCATTTTGGCGGCGGTGCCCAGTTGCGCGTTGATGTTCAAGCAGGAGATTCCGCTGATGTACCCGGATGAGCCGGACGTCCAACTGGTCAAGGACGCGATGTGGGATCCGTTTGAATACCTGATGCAGCGCAAGCGCGATGGCCTTTTGAAGGCTGATTTCCCGGTGCCGCTGGGCAACGTGAGCTACCAGATTCCGTGCCACGGCCGGGTGCAGAACATCGGCAAGAAAACCGAAGAGATGCTCAAGATGATTCCGGGCACCACGGTCAACACCTTTGAGCGTTGCTCGGGACACGCCGGCACCTTTGGCGTCAAGAAAGCGCACCATGAGCAGGCCATGAAGATCGGCAAACCCTTGTTCAAAGGCATGGCGACCATGAAAGACGGCAGCAAGCCTGATTTCATCAGCTCGGACTGCCCGCTCGGTGGCCACCACATTGCGCAGGGCTTTGAAGTCAATCAGCTCGGCACGCCCGAGCTGCTGCACCCCTTGAGCCTGGTGGCCAAGGCCTATGGTTTGAAGTGAACAGAAACTGTTGCCATTTTGGAGATTCAATGCAAATAACCGGAAACATCACCTCTGACAGCCTCATGTCGCTAGAGGCCTACAGCAAGTGGCGCAAGGCCAACAAGGCGTTCGTGATGGCGCACCGCAAATTGCGCAGCGTGCGCCTGGGTGAGTTCATCAACCTGCAGTTCGAGAGCGAGATGACAATCCGCTACCAGATTCAGGAAATGCTGCGCATCGAGAAAGTATTTGAAGAAGAGGGCATCTTGCAAGAGATTGACGCTTACGCACCGCTGGTGCCGACCGGCAGCAACTGGAAAGCCACGGTCATGCTGGAATACCCCGACGTGAACGAGCGCAAGCGCGAACTTGCGCGCCTGATCGGCGTGGAAGACCATTTGTTCGTCGAAGTCGAAGGCCAGCCGCGCGTCTATGCCATTGCCGACGAGGACATGGAGCGCGAAAACGACGAGAAGACGTCTGCGGTTCACTTTGTGCGCTTCGAGTTGACGCCGGCCATGTGCGCCGCGGTCAAAGCCGGCGCCAGCGTCAAGCTCGGCTGCGACCACACCAACTACCCGGCCCATGTCATGATTGCTCCTGAATCGCTGGCCTCACTGGCGGGTGACCTCAAGTAGTCGCTTGACTCACTTCACGATAATCAAGGCTTCGTCCAGGGAAGCCTTTTCTTTTTTAACGCGCGTTTGAAGCGAGTTCCCCCGCCATGCTGTTTTTGTTGTCTCCCGCCAAATCCCTTGACTTTGACACCCCGGCGGGCACCGCGGCGCACACGCAGCCGCTGTTCATCGCGCAAGCCGCCGAGTTGATCGGTGTCTTGAGGCAAAAATCACCGCAGCACATCGCCTCGCTGATGAGCCTGAGCGATACGCTTGCCGGCCTGAATGCGGCGCGCTATGCAGCCTGGGTGCCGAAATTCACCACCAAGAACGCCAAACAGTCGGTGCTGGCCTTCAATGGGGACGTCTATGAAGGGCTTGATGCCAAGAGCCTGGCAGCGGTCGATTTGAAATGGTTGCAGGAGCATGTCTGCATCCTGAGCGGCCTGTACGGCGTGCTGCGACCGCTGGACTACATGCAGCCTTACCGGCTGGAAATGGGCACAAAACTAGCCACCCCGCAGGGCAAGGACCTGTACCAATTCTGGGGCGCACAAATCTCCGACTACCTCAATACCCGCTTGCACAAGGATGCCGCGCCGGTCGTGGTCAATTTGGCCTCGCAAGAATATTTCAAGGCGGTGGACCGCAAGGCGCTGCAGGCCCGTGTGGTGGAATGCGTATTCCAGGAGTATCGCAACGGGCAGTACAAGATCATCAGCTTCTACGCCAAGCGGGCCCGTGGCCTGATGGCGCGTTTCGCAGCCCTGCACCGGTTGAGCCGTCCGAAGCAGCTTGAAAGCTTTGATGCCGAGGGCTATGCTTTTGACCGTGTCGCCTCTGAGCCAGACCGGCTGGTGTTCCGGCGTTCGCAGCTTTAGGCTAAAATTTATGGCAAATCAGCCTCTAGCCCGCGTGCAATATGTCTAAGCCGCTATGAAAATAAGATCAAACAGCATTGACATCGAGGTTGAAGACAGCGGCCCCGGTGACGCGGGCGAAGATCGCCCGGTGGTCCTGCTGATCATGGGGCTGGGGATGCAACTCGTGGCCTGGCCACCGGCTTTTGTTCAAGCCTTGGTCGACGCCGGCTACCGCGTCATCCGCCACGACAACCGCGACGTTGGCCTGAGCCACCGCTTTGAAGCCCTGGGCAAGCCGCGCCTGGTCTGGCAGGGGCTCAGGTACAAACTGGGTTTGAGACCGCAGGCGCCGTACAGCGTGGCCGACATGGCGGCTGATTCACTCGGTGTGCTGGATGCGCTCGGCATTGAAAAAGCCCATGTGCTCGGCGTCAGCATGGGCGGCATGATTGCGCAGCGCATCGCACTGGCGGCACCCGAGCGGGTGCTGAGCTTGACCAGCGTGATGAGCACCAGCGGCGCCAAAGGCCTGGCACAAGCGCGCCCCGCCGTGATGCGCGTGCTGCTCAGCCGTCCCAAGGGTCAGGACCCGCAGCTGCTGCTGAAACACTACGTGCGTTTGTTCAAGGCCATTGGCAGCCCGGGCTTCCCGACGCCCGAGCATGAGATGCGCGAGCGCATCTTGCTCGGGGTCGAGCGTGGCTATTACCCGGTGGGCACACTGCGCCAGATGCTGGCCATCATGGCCGACATGACCCGGCCCGCGCAATTGCGGCGCATCACGGCCCCGACGCTGGTGCTGCATGGCAAAGCCGACCCGCTGTTGCCTTTTGTCCATGGCGAGGACACGGCCAAACGCATCAGTGGCGCCCGGCTGGTTGGCATTGAAGGCATGGGACACGACTTGCCACCCGGCGTGGTGAGCCATCTGCTGGCGGCGCTGTTGCCGCACCTGCAGGCTGCCCAGGGCGCTCGCAAGAGCGAGTCCGAGTCTCAATCTGAAGTCCAAACCCCAACCTCAACCTCCCCTGACGTTTCAGATAAAAACCCACGCCCATGAATACGCCGCAACACTCGCCCCTGGGTCAAGCCACTGTCTACCTCGACCAGTACGATGCCGCCTTGCTGTTCCCGATCGCGCGCGCGGCCAAGCGCGCGGAGCTGGGTATCAAAGAGGCGCTGCCTTTTTTAGGCGCCGATATGTGGACCGCCTTTGAGCTGAGTTGGCTCAATCTGCGTGGCAAGCCGCAGGTGGCGCTGGCGCGCTTCACGGTGCCGTGCGAGAGCCCCAACATCATCGAGAGCAAGTCCTTCAAGCTCTACCTCAACAGTTTCAACAATAGCCGCTTTGCCGATGCAGACGCGGTCAAAGCGCGTCTGCGCGCCGACCTGAGTGAAGCGGTGTGGTGTGATCAGCAGACGCATGTTGCTCGCGACGCCGCAGTGTTAGCGTTGGGCGCAACCGTCACGACGCCCCCCAGCATCGGCGTCACCCTGTTGCTGCCCGAGTTGTTTGACCGTGAACCGATTGACGAGCTTGATGGACTGAGCCTGGACCGGCTCGATATCGAGTGCAACCACAGCCTGCCGGCGCCTGAGTTGCTGCGGGTGGTGCCGGGTGAAGCGCCGGTGAGTGAAGTGCTGGTCAGCAACCTGCTGAAAAGCAACTGCCCGGTGACCGGCCAGCCCGACTGGGCCAGTTTGCAGATCAGCTACAGCGGCGCGCCGATCGATCAGGAGCGCTTGCTGCAATACCTGGTGAGCTTTCGCAACCACAACGAGTTTCATGAGCAGTGCGTCGAGCGCATCTTCATGGACATCTGGACGCGTTGCCAGCCGACCCGCCTGGCGGTGTATGCGCGCTACACGCGCCGCGGTGGGCTCGACATCAACCCCTTTCGCACCAGCTATGCGCAGGCGCTGCCGGCCAATACCCGCATGGCACGGCAGTAAAAAGTCACGCTGGCCCGGCGTGAATCTCCATTGACCGTAACCGGTGTCATGGCTTCATTGCCGGCCCAACGCCTTTGCCAAGTAGTTGGCCGTTGACCGTGCGACCGTACATGTCGTCGGGCGAGTCGTGGTGCTGCTTGCGGGTTTCTGTGATCGAGCCCCGGAAACGTGGATCCTGGGGACGTTCATGGCTGTCCATGAACATTGCAACATCCCATGCCTGCTGGTCCGTCAGGGTATTGCCCTGGCTCAGCGGCATATTGCCCTTGATGAACGCCGCGGCGTTCTTGGTCACGCCCATACCGGCGCCCCAGTTGAACGACTGAGGCCCCCACAAGGGTGGGAATACAACGGCCCCCTGCGAGGACTGGCCTTGACCATCGGCGCCATGGCAAAGCACGCATTTTTGCTGGAAGACGAGCTCACCACGGGCAAAATCCATGGCCAGCGGCGGATCGTCTGGTGCCGGGTAGCCGCGCCCGGGCAGCGAGGTGCCGACCGGCGCCCCCTTGGCCAGGAAGAAGGCATAGGACTCCAGCGCGACCAACACCTCGTCACCCGCTGGCGGCGCCTTGCCATTCATGCTGTAAACAAAACAGCCTTGCAGGCGCTCGCTGAACGTGGTCACACGGCCGGTCTTGCGGCGGTAAGCCGGGTAGGCCACGTAGGCGGCCCAGAGCGGGGCTGAATCGGCCAGTCGACCCGCATCAATGTGGCAGTTTGCACAGCTCAGGGAGTTGCCGACGAATTTGGGGGCCTCCTGGCCCGTGTTATTGAAGATGCGTTGCCCGAGCTTCACTTGTTTGCCGAATTCGTTGTCAGGTATGGCGCTGTCGGGCGGTGGCACGAAGTCGGGCGCTGCGGCGCTGGCGCTGGGTAGCCCTGCCGCGCCGGGCGCCACGGCCACCGGCTGCGGCGCGCTGGCCGGGCCACTTGCGGATGCAGGCTTCATCAAAGGTGGCTCGGCCGTCGGACCTTGATCGCAGCCGACCAATAGCGCCGCCGCAGGGGCGAGGCCGAGCACCCACAGGAGCGCTGAAATGGGAAAGGATTTTTTCATGGCTTGACACTCCGCTTTGTGCTTGGCACGGCATCAAGGCTGCCGTAGTAAGCGGCCACAGCGCCGATGTCCGTTGGCGACAACTTGAGCGCAATCCCGTGCATCAGACCCAAAGGGTCGTTCTTTCGCGTTCCGGTCTGCCAAGCCTGCAATTGTGAGACGATGTAGGCGGAGGACTGGCCTGCGATTTGAGGAAAAGCCCCACCCACGCCCAAACCCTGAGGTCCATGGCACTGGGCGCAGGCGGGCACGCCCTTGCTCCAGTCGCCGCGCTGGGCGAGTGTCTCGCCGGCGATAAGGGATTTGGCCTCAGCCGGCGGTTGACCGTCATGATTGGTCACCGCAAGCCCGGCGTAGTACGCGGCCATGGCTTGTCGTTCCGTAGCGCTGAGCTGTTGCGCGATCGGCGCCATGATGGCGTTCACGCGTGTCGCGTCGTGAAAGCTATTTAACTGCCGCAGCAAATACACCGCATTCAGGCCCGCCAAGCGTGGAAAGCCCGCTGCAGGTTGCCCTTGCCCGCTGGCACCATGGCAAGTCATACAGGCGGGCGCGCCGGCAGCGTTGCCCGTTTTGGCGATTTTTTCGCCATTTTGAGCAAAGGCCGGCAACGCAGTGAGGGCCAGAACAGTGAACAGCACCGTGCCAGCCGTCCGCCATGACCGGCTGACGCTGATCGATGTGGGCCCAGGCCCATCTTGGCGCCTTGGCTGGGACACAGCCATTGCGCGCTTGAATTGAAGTTGGAACATCTTGGGGCACTCCGTCAAAGGACCGTTACATGTTATTTTTGCGATTAGGCATGGCCTGCGATGAGCCGTCTGTGCGCTATCGTACAACGAAGACCATGCTGGCCTGGGAGGATTCAAACCGATGACCCCATTGCGGCGGCTGATGCCCTTGAGGTAGAGCGGCCAGGGCTTGGCCCTCAATGCCAGGCGGGATCGGGCTGCCAGGTCGCGGCCCAGCCAGGTAGTTCTTGCGCCGGCATCGGTCGGGCAATGCCGTAGCCTTGCGCCAGTTCGCAGCCCATTTTCAGCAGCAAGCTGCCCTGCGCCACCGTTTCCACGCCTTCGGCAATCACGTCGTGGTGAAAGGCGCCGGCCAGACCAATGATTCCTGCCAGAATCGCCTGGTCATCTGGGTCTTCAAGCATGTTGCGCACAAAGCTCTGGTCGATTTTGAGGAGCGACACGCGCAAGCGTCTGAGGTAGGTCAGCGATGAATAGCCGGTGCCAAAGTCATCGAGCGCAAAGGTCACGCCCAGCCGGCGGCAATCTTCAATCAGCTGCGACACGGTAGCCACATCCTGCAGGGCACTGGTTTCCAGTATTTCCAACTCCAGGTCAGCGGGTCTGATCTTGGGGTGGCGCGCCAGGATGGCCGTCAGGCGCGCCAAGAAGTCGGGTTGCTGCAACTGCTTGGCCCCCACGTTAACGCTGACCGGCAGTTGGAGTCCTTGCGCCTGCCACTGTTCCATTTGCGCCAACGCGGCGTCAATGACCCACTCGCCCACATCGATGGCCAAGGGATCGTCTTCAAACACCGGCAAAAACGCGGCTGGCGCCAGCAAACCCTTGCTCGGATGCTGCCAGCGAATTAGAGCTTCCGCGCCCATCAATTGACCCGTGCGCAAGTTCACCTTGGGCTGGTAATGCAGCACAAATTCGTCGTTGACCAGTGCGTGGTGGATGCGGATCAGGTCTGCGTGCCTGCCGCGCAGGCTGCTGTCTTGCGCCACATCAAACACCTGGTAGCGGTTCTTGCCAGCCTGCTTGGCCAGGTACATGGCCTGGTCCGCCTGGCGCAGCAATTGGTTGGCTTCGATGTCTTGCGACTGCGGGTAATAGCTCACGCCCAGGCTGGCCGACACCTGTAATGCTTGATCTCCCAGCTGCAAGGGCTGGGACGCCGCCGCCAACAAGCGTTCCAGCAGCGGCAGACAGGCCGCCGTGTTTTCCATGTTGGCCAATACGGCGGCAAATTCATCGCCACCAATGCGCGCTAAGGTGTCTCCTTCGCGCAGCGACTGCTGCATGTGCTTGGCGACCGCGATCAGCATTTGGTCCCCGGCTGCATGGCCATGGCAGTCATTGATCACCTTGAAGCCGTCCAGGTCGATGTAGACCACCGCCAACAGGTGCCCGTTGCGCCGGACCAGCGCCATGGCTTGTTGCAGGCGGTCGAGGTGGAGTACGCGGTTGGGCAATCCGGTCAATACATCGTAATAAGCCATCTTCTCAAGTTGCTGTTGGTGCAGCTTGAGCGCCGTGACGTCAGAAAACAGGGCGATGTAGCTCTGCACCGCGCCCAGGTTGTCACGGATCGCACTGATGGACAGAAGTTGAGCGTAATCCTTGCCATTCTTGCACCGGTTCCAGACTTCACCGCACCAATGGCCGTTGTTTGCCAGCTCAGCCCACATGTTGCTGTAAAAGGCTTGGCTTTGACGCCCTGAACTCAGCATGCGCGGGTTGCGCCCCAGTACCTCAGCACGGGCGTAGCCGGTGATGCTGGTGAAAGAATTATTGACCTCAGTGATGAGGCCCCTGGCATCGGTGACCATGATGCCCTCGCTCGCGCGACTAAAAACACTGGTAGCGACCTGTAGTCTTTCTTCATTTTGCTTGCGCTCGGTGATGTCGCTGATCACGATACGCAGGGCGGTCGTGCCATCACTGCTGGGTATGGCCATGGCGGTCAGATTGACCCAGAATGGCGCCCCGCCGGTTTTGATCATCCGCAGTTCGCATGACAGTGCGGTACCGGTTTCAAGCAATTTGTGCTTAAAGAAGTAATAGATGTCATGGTCGGTTTTGTCAACCAAGCGGTTGATGGGCTGACCGATCAGCCTGGCCCGCGTCACGCCCATCAGGCCAGCCAGGGTCAGATTGGCATGAATAATCAGTCCTTGTTCTCCGACCGTGACATAGCCCACTGGTGCCAGGTCATAGAAGTCGAAGAAGCGCGCCTGTGCGGTGTCGATGGCGACCTGTGCGCGGCGCAACTCTTCGTTTTGCATTTCCAGCTCAATCTGGTGCACTTGCAACTCATGTAACAGGTGCGCAGTAGCTTCGGGCGATTGCTCGGCAGCGCTGGCCCCCTGGTTTGCCGTCTGCTCCAAAAAACGGGTCTCGGCGCGCTGGCGCAGGCTCTGCCCGTCACCAGGCAATCCGTCAGCTGCGCCAGACGTGGCTTCGTACCGCTGAGGACTGTTCTGACCGGGCATGGGCGCTTCCATAGATTGAATAAAGAGGGCTGATCGCTCATGGCCGTTACCACGCCGTCACGCGCCCGGATTGAAGTGGGTCGTCGTAGGGCGCTGCGTCAATCGGGCGGTCCGGCATTATTGCGGTGATTGACACACGGCTTGAGACCAATCGTTTATCTGTTGTCCCAGATCATGAACTGCCGCATGGCCACTGAGCCCTGCTCGCCGGGGCAAGAGGTCAAAGGTTTGGCGGGCACCACCTGCGGTTTGGCCCAAGAGCGCCCACATTGCCGAGCCGCCATTCTTATTGAAATTTATTATCAAAATAATAGCTACTAAGGCAATATAGACGAGGGCTAGCGCTCCAAATAGCTCTAAATTTGTGCAGACACCTGCATCATGGCGCAACGCATCGCCCGGGCTGATGATGGTGTCAAACGTTGTTGGAAAATTGCCGAGCCCTGTGTTCGGCATCGCACAGACCATGGGCTTTGGCCTGGCTAACCTTGACTCCACGTTGTCCCGAACAGGGCGTTTGCGCCCGGTGCGGGTTACGCCTTCAACCCATGCCGCGCCCACTCTGGAGTTCTCATGCGAAACACCGTCGCCCGCCGGTCTGAGCCAATACTCAACCCAGACATCTTCAGCCAGTTGCCGGATGCGCGCCCCCGCCGCGACCACGCATTCCCCCAAGAGGCTTGCAGCGATCATCAATTCATCGCCATGCTCAATGCCTATAGGGACAGTGGTGGGCTGGCACCGGCGCCAGAGGTGGTCGCGTTGCTCAGGCGGTACATGGATTGCGGACCCGAAGCGCTCACAAGCCTGATCGTCAACAAAGAGGTGATTTATTTTGGTTGGCAATCGACCCTGTGGCTGCCCTTGTTCCAGTTCAACCCCATCGACATGTCGCAGAAAGCAGGCCTCGCTCAGGTCTTGATTGAGTTGAGCGCGCAACTGGATGCGTGGCAGGTGGCGAACTGGTTCGCTCAACCCAATTCATGGCTTGACGGCGCCACGCCCACCCGAATGCTGGCGCTTGACCCGGCGGCGGTACTGCGCGCCGCGCGGGCTCTAAGTCGGACCAACTAGACCGGGCAAGCGCCTATTGTGTCAACGAATCAAAGCAAAGAATCACGCCATGCCCCGCATCATCACCAACGACCAGACCGAACTCTATGTCAAGGACTGGGGCACCGGCCAGCCCGTCATCCTGATCCATGGCTGGCCGCTGTCTGCTGACACCTGGGACGACCAGGCGCTGGCGCTGGCCGACGCGGGTTACCGTGCCATTGCCTATGACCGGCGTGGCTTTGGCCGTTCCTCGCAACCCTGGAGCGGCTACGACTACGACACGCTGTCGGACGACCTGGCGGCCGTGATCGAGCAAAGCGGCGCCAAGGACGCGGTGCTCGTGGGTTTCTCGATGGGCGGCGGCGAGGTGGCGCGTTACATGTCGCGCCACCATGGAAAATCGATTGCCAAAGCGGTGCTGATCTCTGCCAGCCTGCCGTACCGCCTCAAGACCAGCGACAACCCGCTCGGAGCTGAGCAAGCTGCGTTTGACAAGACGGCGCAGGGGATCAATAACGACCGGCCCAAGTTCCTGGCGGGCTTCTTCGAGAAGTTCTTTGGTGTGACCCCGCAGGAGCAGCCGGTGAGTGAGGAACTGCTGGCCTGGGCGCGCAGCGTGTCGATGCAAGCGAGCTTGAGAGCCACCCTGGGCTGCGCCAAGTCCTTCACAACCACAGACTTTCGCCCGGAACTGGCGGCGTTCAAGGTGCCCACTCTCGTCATCCACGGTGATGACGACAAGATCGTGCCGATTGAAGCCTCAAGCCGCCTCACGGCCAAAGGTATTGCGCAGGCCACCTTGATCGAATACGTGGGCGCACCGCATGGCTTGTTCGCCACCCACAAGGAGCGGCTGAGCAAGGACTTGCTTGACTTTTTGGCTGGTTGAGTTCGCAATGCGGCCATGAGCACCACCCGCACCGAATCCGACAGCTTTGGCCCGATTGAAGTCCCGGTCGCGGCTTTATGGGGCGCGCAAACAGCGCGCAGCCTGAAGTTCTTCGCCATTGGCGAGCAGCGCATGCCGCTGGCGGTGATTCACGCGCTGGCCTGGCTCAAATGGGCGGCGGCCAAGGTCAATGGCAATCTGCATCTACTCGATGGCGCCAAGTCGCAAGCGATTGCCGACGCGGCACAGCGTGTGGCAGCAGGCGAGTTCGATGCCGAGTTCCCCTTGTCGGTGTGGCAGACCGGCTCGGGCACGCAGAGCAACATGAACGTCAACGAGGTGGTCGCCCACCTGGCCGCGCGCGCGCTCGCAGGCACAGTGGGCACAGCGCGCAAGGTTCACCCCAATGACGAGGTGAATCTCGGGCAGTCCTCCAACGATGTGTTTCCGAGTGCCATGCACATTGCCGTGGCGCAGCAAGCCGCGCTCAGTCTGCTGCCCGCGCTGCAAACCTTGCGCAGCGCGCTCGCGGCCAAATCCCATGAATTTGAAGCGGTCGTGAAGATCGGGCGCACGCACCTGCAAGATGCGACACCGGTGACGCTGGGCCAGGAGTTCGGTGGCTACGCGGCGCAACTTGCGCTGTGCCAGGACAGCATCGGTCATGCGCTGCAGGCGGTTCACGCGCTGGCGCTCGGCGGCACCGCCGTGGGCACCGGCCTGAACACGCACCCCGAGTTTGGCGCGCGGGTGGTGGCGCTGCTGGCGCAGCAGCTCAAATTGCCTTTGAGACAGGCCGACAATTTATTTGCGGCCATGGCCGGTCACGAAGCGCTGGTGGCACTGCATGGCAGCTTGAAAATGCTGGCCATTGCCTTGACCAAGATTGCGACCGACATCCGCCTCATGGGCAGCGGTCCGCGCGCCGGTCTGGGCGAACTGCAATTGCCCGAGAACGAGCCCGGCAGTTCGATCATGCCCGGCAAGGTGAATCCCACCCAGATCGAGGCCCTGACCATGGTCTGCGCTCAAGTCATGGGGCACGACACCGCCATTGGTTTTGCAGCCAGCCAGGGCCAGTTTGAACTCAATGTCTACAAGCCGCTGATCATTCTTGACACCCTGGACAGCCTGCGTCTGTTGACCGATGCGATGCGCAGCTTTGCTCAGCATTGCGTCGCGGGAATTTCGGTGAACGCCGCGCGGGTCCAAACGTTGTTGCAAAGTTCGCTGATGCTGGTCACAGCGCTCACGCCCCATATTGGCTATGACCGCGCGGCGCAGATTGCCAAGCACGCCCATGCGCACGGCAGCACCCTGCGCGAGGCTGCGCTGGCGCTGGGGATGGTCAGTGCGCAGCAGTTCGACGCCTGGGTCGACCCGCGGCGGATGCTTGGCCCCGCAGACGATGGCAACCGGGGCCTCATCCCGCCAGTTCTCACACCAGCGAGCAGATAACATGATGTTGAACCGCATTGACGCAGCCCACGCGTTTACCAACCTTCAGCCTGCGCTGGCGCGCGCCATGACCCCCTTGCTTGGCCTGGCATGGCTGTTCCTTGCGGGCTGCGGCGATATCGCCAGTTTGCCGGTCTCGGCTGGGACCGGGCCGCAACCCACATTGCCGGCACCGCGCCAGTCACTGATTCCGACCGTGAACATTGCACCGGCCAAGGGCTGGGCCGTAGGTGCGACACCACAGGCGGCTCCTGGCACCCGCGTGGAGGCCTTTGCCAGCGGGCTGGACCATCCACGCTGGCTGCACGTGCTGCCCAACGGCGATGTGCTGGTGGCAGAAAGCAATGCGCCACCGAAACCTCAAGACGCCACGGGGCTCAAAGGATGGGTGATGGGTCTGGTGATGAAGTGGGCCGGTGCGGGTGTGCCCAGCGCCAATCGCATCACACTGCTGCGCGATACCGACGGCGATGGGGCAGCCGACTTGCGTTCGGTGCTGCTGCAAGACTTGAATTCACCCTTTGGCATGGCCTTGGTGGGCAACCATCTTTTTGTGGCCAACTCGGACGCCGTGCTGCGCTTTCCCTACACCAGCGGCGACACCCGCATCACAGCGCCCGGCGTCAAGGTGGTGGACCTGCCAGCCGGCCCGATCAACCACCATTGGACCAAGAATCTTCTTGCCAGCGTGGATGGCAAGCAACTGTTCGTGACCGTGGGCTCCAACAGCAACGTGGCCGAGCGCGGCATGGCGGTGGAGGCCGGGCGGGCCGCCATCTGGCAAGTCGACATCACAAGCGGCACGCACCGAGTCTTTGCATCGGGTTTGCGCAACCCGGTTGGCCTGGCCTGGGAACCCCACACGGGTGTCTTGTGGACGGTGGTCAACGAACGGGACGAGCTCGGCAGCGACCTGGTACCTGATTACCTGACCTCGGTGCGCGACGGCGCGTTCTATGGGTGGCCCTACAGCTACTACGGCCAGCACCTGGATGCGCGGGTGCAGCCACCGCAGCCCGCGCTGGTCGCCACCGCCATCGCACCGGACTACGCCCTGGGGCCCCACACGGCGTCACTGGGTTTGGCCTCGTCTGTTGGCAATTCGCTGCCCGCCGCCTTTGCCAACGGCATGTTCATTGGCCAGCATGGCTCATGGAACCGCCGACCGCACAGCGGCTACAAGGTGATTTTTGTGCCTTTCGAGGCTGGCAAACCGGTTGGCGCGCCGATTGACGTACTCACCGGCTTCCTCAGTGAGCAAGGCACGGCCAACGGCCGACCGGTGGGCGTGGCGCTGGACAAGCAGGGCGCTTTGCTGGTCGCTGATGATGTGGGCAATGTGGTCTGGCGTGTCAGTGCCAAGCCCTGAAAGCCTTGATGTCGGCCCTCTCGTCAGTCCTGCGTATCCCATACGCTGGCACACTGCCAAGTGCTGCTGCTGTTGCGGCGATACCATCAGCCCGCAGCATGCTATTATTTAAATAGCTAACGACCCATATTATACAAGGGCTAGAAGGCTATTTAATCCAAGAAAAAGACCCAAGGTCGGTGGCCATCCGGCCATCACCATGGGCCCTTGAAGATTGTCAATATTCCCAGAAAATGCGCTGCAGTTCTTTGCTGTCGTTGGTCTTGGTCAACGCCACCGCCGCCAGGATTCGGGCTTTTTGTGGATTTAAATCATGCGAGACCACCCAGTCGTACTTGTCGTCGGGCTGCTCGGCGTTGCGCAGAACAAAGCCTTCGGGCACTCGGGACGCGCGAATCACCTGGATGCCTGCGCTGCGCATGGCTTGCAGAGCAGGCACGATGCGGTCTGCCACCGAGCCGTTGCCGGGGCCGCCATGGATCACGGCCTTGATGCCGGTCTTGGCCAGCGCATCAAAGCCGGTGCGGGGCACATTGCCATAGCTGTATATGATTTCGACCGGGGCCAATTCATTGATGTCGTCAATGTTGAACTCGGACTGCGCCGTGTGGCGTTTGACCGGGGCGCGGAACCAGTAGTTCTTGCCCTCGATCACGAAGCCCAGCGCGCCCCATTGGCTGCGAAAAGCCTCGACCTTGAGGTTGACGGACTTGACCACGTCACGACCGCTTTGAATGCTGTCATTCATGGTCACCAAAACGCCCTTGCCCGCTGCGTCTTTGCTGGCGGCCACCGTGACGGCGTCCAACAGGTTGAGTGCGCCATCGGCCGAGAGGGCGGTACCGGGACGCATCGAGCCGACCACCACGATCGGCTTGTCGGTGTGGACCACCAAGTTCAGGAAAAAGGAGGTTTCTTCCAGCGTGTCGGTGCCGTGGGTGATGACCACGCCGTCCACATCGGCCTGCTTGACTAGCGCCGACACCCGTTTTCCCAAGGTCATCAGCTGAGTGTTGGTAAAGCTCTCCGAGGCAATCTGAAACACCTGTTCGCCCCTGACGTTGGCCACATTGGCCAATTCAGGCAGGCCCGCCAGCAGTTTGTCGACCGGCACTTTGGCGGCGGCGTAGGTGGCGCTGTTAAATGCCGAGGCGCCCGCACCGGCAATGGTGCCGCCGGTGGCCAGCACCACGATGTTGGGCTTGGGCACCTGGGCCTGGGCCAGAGAAGTCAGTGCCGACAGGGCCGCCATCGTGGCCCCCGCAATGAGCTGTTGGATACTGAGATGAACGCGCATGAAGATGCTCCTGTGATTGCTGAGTTGGTGAGAAAAGGCCTCGGATCAGGGCTTCCTGATGCTAGCGACGTCGCCCCCAAATGGAAAGGGGAGCGCCATGCATTCTTCTCATAACCTCATCACATGCCAATATCCTGCGGACCCGCCAACGCTGACCTCAAGGTGGCAACACACTGTCTTGTTGGTGGTCGATGACTTGGGCAAAGTGGCCTGGCGAGTGGCTTTCCTGCGCGGAGCTGCCTGATCGAGCTCGCACTGTCAGGCTTGCGTGTCCTGTGTTCTTGCCTGCGCACGCGCCTCTTCGTTTTCGCCCCACATGGCGTTCAGAATGGCCAGCAGCACGGCAAAGCTAACGCCCAAAATCCAGGTGAAATACCACATCTGATGTCCTTAGCTAATAGCTGCCATGTTCGTTTTCCTTGACGTACGCTGCCGTCACCTTGCCGCGCATCACGCGGTAGGCCCATGAGGTGTAGAGCACGATGAGCGGCATCAAGACCAACGTGGCCCCCAGCATGATGCCAAGCGTCAAGTGGCTCGACACGCTGTCCCACACCGTCAGGCTGGCGCCCGGCATGGTGCTTGAGGGCATGATGAACGGAAACATCGACGCGCCGGCCGTGCCGATCACGCCGACCAGCGCCAGTGCCGAGCAGACAAAGGCCAGCAGCGTGCGGCGCAAGCGCAATTGCACGATCGCCAGAAGTGCCCCCAGCACACCCATGACGGGGAGCACCCACAGCAGCGGTTGGTGGCCATAGTTGAGCATCCAGGCGCCGGCCTCGCGCACCACCGTTTTGCGCAACGGATCAGGCAGCGCATTGGTGTCTACGGCGGAAGTGATGCGGTAGCCATCGATAAATTGCAGCCAGATGCCAGCGGCGACAAAGGCCAGCACCATGACCAGCGCGGCCCCCATGGCACCTCTGATGGCACGCGCCTGGATGGCCCCGTCGGTGCGGTGCGCCAGATAGGCGCCGCCGTGCAGCGTGATCATGGCGCTGCTCACCAGGCCGGCCAGCAAGGCAAAAGGGTTGAGCAACTGCCAGAAATTACCGCTGTAACTCGAGGCCAGGTAGCTGTCAAACTGGAACGGCACGCCTTGCAGCAAGTTGCCAAAGGCCACGCCAAAGATAAAGGGTGGCACGGCGCCGCCGATGAACAGCCCCCAGTCCCACGCGCTGCGCCAGTTGGCGTTGTGAATCTTGCTGCGGTAGTCAAAACCGACCGGACGTAAGAACAGCGCCCACAGCACCACCAGCATGGCCCAATAGAAACCGCTGAACGCCGCCGCGTACACCAGGGGCCAGGCCGCAAACAGGGCGCCCCCAGCGGTGATGAACCAGACCTGGTTGCCCTCCCAGTGCGGCGCCACCGTGGTGATGACCACGCGGCGCTCCACATCGGTGCGGCCCACAAAAGGCAGCAGGGTGCCCACGCCCATGTCGTGGCCATCCATGATGGCAAAGCCGATCAGCAGCACGCCCATCAGCAGCCACCAGATGATCTTGAGGGTTGCGTAGTCAAGCATCGTTGTTTCCTCAGGCAGGTGCGGCGCTCACGTGAACCGGCGCCTCGTTCAGATAGCGGCCCGTGCCCAGGCTGCCCGGCCCCAGGCGTGCGAACTTGATCATCAGAAACATTTCGACCACCAGCAAGGCGGTATAAAAGCCAACAAAGCCCGCCAACGACCCATACAGGCTGTTCACGCTCTGCGCTGACACCGACAGGTGCGTGGGCAGCACGCCGTAAATCGTCCAGGGCTGGCGGCCGTACTCGGCTACAAACCAGCCCAGTTCGCAGGCAATCCAGGGGGCGGGCAGCATCCACAGCGCCCAACGCAGCAGCCAGGGTTTGCGCATGTTGGCGGTCTTGAGCGTGCTCCAGAAGGCCGCTGCAAACAACGCCAGCATGGCAAAACCCAGGCCGACCATGATGCGAAAGCCCCAGAACATGGGCGTCACGCGCGGCACGGTGTCATTGACCGCGCGCTCAATCATTGCGGGCGTGGCCTCTCTAACATCGCTGACGTATTTTTTGAGCAGCAGGCCAAAGCCCAGGTCCGCCTGGTGGCGCTCAAAAGACAGCTTGGCCGCAGCATCGTCACGGTTGGCACGCAGGGCTTCGAGCGCAGTGACCGCCTGCACGCCGCGCAGGATGCGCGCGCGGTTTTTGTCCTTGATCTGGTGAATGCCTGGTATCTCTTTGCTGAAGGAGCGCGTGCCGATGACGCCCATGACCCAGGGGATGCCGAACTCCCAGTTGTTCTTTTGCTCGGCTTCATTGATGCTCGCCACCAGCGTCAGACCCGCCGGTGCGGGCTTGGTCTCCCACATGGCTTCCATGGCGGCCAGCTTGGTCTGCTGGGACTCTCCCACCGTGTAGCCCGATTCGTCGCCCAGCACGATGACGCTCAAGCTTGATGCCAGGCCAAAAGCGGCGGCGACGCGAAAGCTGCGCCTGGCAAATTCGACATCGCGTTTCTTGAGCAGATACCAACTGGAGATCGACAACACAAACATGGACCCCGTCACATAGCCGGCCGACACGGTATGGACAAACTTGGCTTGCGCATCGGGGTTGAAGACAATCGCCCAAAAATCGACCATTTCCATGCGCATGGTCTGGTAGTTGAACTCGGCGCCCACCGGGTTTTGCATCCAGCCGTTGGCAATCAAGATCCACAGGGCGCTGAGGTTGGAGGCAATCGCCAGCAGCAGCGTGACCAGCAAATGCTGGTGTTTGGACAGACGGTCCCATCCATAGAAAAAAAGGCCGAGCATGGTCGATTCGAGAAAGAAAGCCATCATGCCCTCGATCGCCAGAGGCACGCCAAAGATGTCACCCACGTAATGCGAGTAATAAGCCCAGTTGGTGCCAAACTGGAATTCGAGGGTCAGGCCGGTGGTCACACCCAGTGCAAAGTTGATGCCAAACAGCTTGCCCCAAAAGCGGGTCATGTCCTTCCAGACCACGTGGCCGGTCATGACATAAACACTCTCCATGATCAGCAGCAGCCAGACCATGCCGACGGTCAAGGGCACGAAGAGAAAGTGGTACAGCGCGGTGATGGCAAATTGCAGCCGCGACAGGTCCACCAGTTGTTCAGAAATCAATGTTTTATCTCCCTAACGGGGGTTGCAGCCTGTTGTAGCAACTGCGCGGCAACGCGCTGTGCGTCAACGTGAACCCGTTGCTCCCGCACAAAGCCCCACCACAGCCCCAAGAGCACGGCGAGTTTGAGCACCAGCACCAGCACCAGTTTTTTTGCAAGCGGGCTCATCAGCGGTTTCATCAGAGTCAGGCCACCTTCTCATGTTGATAGGCTAGATCATCGCACGTCAGCGCATCACCGGGCTTGGTTTGTGCGAAAACGCACAGAGTAAATTGCATCTGGCCTTTAGTATCGCTAAGAAGTTGGCGCTGAGCTCGCGGGCCGGTCGGCTGGCGCGGCAGTGGCATTAAAGTAACCCAGGAGAATCACCATGCCAGAGTTCGGATCGCCTTTTTCGGGCGTAGCCCACAACAAGAAGATCAGCCATGAGGAGCTTGTCAGAGCTATTCGTTTCATGGTGGCCGCAGAGTACGAAGCCACGCAGATGTACATGCAGCTGGCCGAGTCCACCGACCACCCGCTCGCCATCAAGGTGCTCACGGAGATCGCGAACGAGGAACGTGTGCACGCGGGAGAATTTCTCAGGTTGCTGCATGAGTTGGCACCTGATGAAGCCAAGCTCTACGCCAAGGGCGCCAAAGAAGTTGAAGAAGAAATCAAGAAGCTCAAGCCATGATGGCAGCCGCCCCTAAGGCGCCAGGCTTGGCCTGACGAATCCGTGGTGCCCTTGCCAGAGGTCCAGTGGTCGCACGTGTCTGAGGTGGACCGGGCCGCAACGCTGCTGTTCGTCATCAATGCGGCGTCGGGTCAGCACGACTCGGAGATCACGCGCGAGCTGATAGAAACTGCGCTGCGCGCCAGCGGCAGAAGCGGCGAACTGCTGTTTGCGCGCCCGCAGGACTTGGCCCAAGTGGCCCAAAAGGCGGCGGCGAATGCTTTGAAGCACCGCAGCGCCGTGGTGGCCGTGGGCGGCGACGGCACCATCAACACAGTGGCGCAAGCCGCGTACGCCCAGGGCTGCGCCATGGGGGTGGTGCCGCAGGGCACTTTCAATTACTTTGCCCGCACCCATGGCATTCCCAGCGAAGCGGCGCAGGCGCTGCAAGTCGTGCTGAGCTGCGAGCCCGTGGCGGTGCAGGTTGGGCTCATCAATGAGCGCGTCTTTCTCGTCAACGCCAGCCTGGGCCTGTACCCCGAGCTGTTGCAGGACCGGGAAGCCTGGAAAGCGCGCTTTGGCCGCAGCCGTGTGGTGGCCTTTGCCGCCGCGCTGGCGACCTTGTTGGGGCGCCGCCGTCAGTTGCGCTTGCGCATTGAACGCGGCACCGAGGTACACAACGTGACCACCCCGACACTCTTCATCGGCAACAACCGGCTGCAACTCGAACAGGTCGGTCTGGCGCAGGCCGACGCCCTCGACCAGGGCTCTCTGGCCGCCGTGATGCTGCGCCCCATTGGGGCGCTGGCGATGCTCTGGCTGCTGCTGCGCGGGAGCTTTGGAAGGCTGGGCGAAGCCGACTCTGTGGAGAGCGTGCAGTTTCATCGCATGCTGGTCACGCCGCGGTTGGCCTGGGTTGGCCGGCGTGTCAAGGTGGCGTTTGACGGGGAGGTCAGCGCAATGCGCGCACCGATTGAATTCCGGGTTGCTCCCAAGCCGCTGTACCTGATCAAACCGGTCAGCGCAGACGGGGCAACTGGCCAGGCCGGGGGCGGCGCATGAGCGTGCTGCTGCAAGTCTCGGATACCCATTTCGGCACCGAGCAGGCGCCGGTGGTCGAGGCTTTGCGGGCGTTGTCACAGCAGCAACGCCCCGACCTGCTGGTGCTCTCGGGCGACATCACCCAACGCGGCCGACCGGCCCAGTTCGCGGCGGCGCGCGCCTTCGTCGATCAGCTTGGTGTGCCGCTGCTCAGCCTCGCAGGCAACCACGACATTCCCCTGTTTGACCTGAGGCAGCGCCTGTTTCATCCATACGCGCATTACAGCGCGGCCTTTGGCACGGAGTTGGAACCGGTTCATGCTTCAGCCGATCTGCTGGTTCTGGGCGTGAACACCACGCGCTGGTACCGGCACAAGAACGGCGAAGTGTCGCTGGCCCAAATTGAGTGCGTGGCCAGCCGCCTGGCCAGTGCAACGCCGGGTCAGCTGCGGGTGGTGGTGGTGCATCAGCCCGTTGCCGTGCAGCGCCCGAGTGAAGAACACAATTTGCTGCGCGGCCACGCTGGCGCGCTCCAACGTTGGGCTGGGGCTGGCTGCGACCTGGTCATGGGCGGCCATATTCACCTGCCTTACGTGGTGCCATTGGCAGGCCTGATGCGCCCGATGTGGGCGGTGCAAGCTGGCACGGCGGTGTCAAGACGGGTGCGCGACGGCCTACCGAACTCGGTCAACCTGCTGCGCTGGGGCGGCGTGGGCGCGCTTGGCTGCTGCCTGATCGAGCAGTGGGACTACAGCGGCGCGTCCGAAACCTTTGCGCGTAAGCGCGTCACCGAAGTCCGTCCGGTGCGCGTCGATGGAGCTGCGCGTGAACTTTGAGGCGGCACGTCTCACGCAACTGGCACTTTGGGCCGGTCAACATGCGCTGCCACTTTTCTTCTTGCTGCTGGCGCTGGCCTGGGTGGCCAGCTGGGTCGGCTGGTGCGGGTTGCGGCGGGCCCAGGCGCGGCGCCAAACGCTGGCAGGGTCGCCCCGGCCCGGCATCGGTTGGCGTGTTGCCGTCGGCCTGTTGGTCAGCCTGGCTGGTGCCGCGGTCTTTGCCGGGCTGGCTGCAGAGCTGGGCGCAGGCGCCGCACTGAGCCAGGCTGACCAGGCGCTCACCGATGCCCTGCGCGCCAGCGTGACACCATTGACGCAGCAGGTATTTTCCGTGCTGACGCACCTGGGCGATCCCGCCACGCTCATGCTGCTGGGCCTGGGCGTCGCTTTGGTGCTGGTGGTGCGCGGGCAGCGCGCTCTGGCGCTGGGCTGGGTGCTCGCGCTGGCGGGCAACAGCGTTCTCAATCCGGCCCTCAAACAGGTGTTTGGCCGCGCCCGGCCGCTTGAGACGCAGCAGGCCGTGCACGCCACAGGACTGAGCTTTCCCAGCGGCCACAGCTCGGGCGCGGCAGTGGCCTACGGCATGTTGGCTTACCTGGCGCTCAAGCTGCTTCCGGCCCGTTGGCAGTTGCCAGCGCTGCTGGCCGCAGTGACCCTGGTGGTGACCGTTGGCGCCAGCCGCATGTTCCTGCGCGTGCACTTTGCCAGCGACGTGCTCGCTGGCTTTGGCTCAGGCGTGGCCTGGCTGGCGCTGTGCATCACGGGCCTGGAGCTGGTACTTTGGCGTCGCGCAGGTCATTCTTGAAATGCGGCGTCTGTCGCCCTCAGTCCTGGCCCTGCGCAATGCGCACGATTTCCTTGGCAATGTCTTCGGGTGAGAGCACAAAATCGACGCAACCGCTGTCAATGGCGCTCTCTGGCATGTCAGGCTGGCCCGCTGTATCGGGTTTTTGCGCGATGGTGATGCCGCCTACCTCCTTGATGCCACGCAGCGCGGCGGCGCCGTCGCCGTCAAAGCCCGACACAATCACGGCAATGAGCTTGCCGTCCCAGTACTGGGTGAGGGACTTCAAGAAAACCGTGATCACATCCGGCCAGCCGCGCGGTTTGGAGATCGGCCTGAGCTGGAACACCTCGCCATCCACATGCAAATCGCGGTTCGCCGGGATGATGTAGACATGGTTGGGCTCGACCACCAAGCGCTCGGTGATCAACTCCACCGGCATCTTGCTGTAAGGCGGCAGCACCTCGTGCAGCTGGGTCGGCATGATTGTGATGTGGTTGACAATGACAATTGCTACCCCCATGTCATTGGGCAGGTTCTTCAGCAGTCGAATGTAGGCATTAAGCCCACCGGCCGAACCACCGACGCAAACAATCGGAAAATTTTTCATCGGGGCTCCTTGCCTGCGGCCAGCGCCAGGTCGATCGCCTGCAGCAGTTCGTTGATCTTGATCGGCTTGGTGAGGTAACACAGAAAGCCCGCCGCGAGGCCCTTTTCGACGTCGTGCGGCGTGGCATTGGCACTCAGGGCCAGCACCGGGATGTGCCGCGTGCTCGGGTCGTCCTGCAAAATTCTCAAAGCCTGAAAACCGGTGATGCCCGGCAGGTTGATGTCCATCAGGATCACGCTGGGCTGGTGCATGCGTGCCAGCGCGATGCCGCTGGAACCATTGCCCGCCTTGAACAGACGCAGGTCGCCACGGCGGGCAAGGAGTTGCTCGACCAGTTCCGTGTTGGTCGGATTGTCTTCGACATACAGCAGGCTGCGCAGCGTGGCTTCGTGCTGCGCCTGTGGCGGTTCTGGCGTTTCATTGACCGTGGTGGCTTGCCCTGGCGTTGCCTGGTTCAGCTCAAACCAGAACTCGCTGCCGATGCCAGGGCGGCTGTGCACGCCGATCTCGCCGCCCATCAATTCAACCAGCCGCTTGCACACGACCAGGCCGATGCCGGTGCCTTCCTGCGGTCCAATCTCTTGGCCCAGACGATTGAAGGGCTGGAACAACTGGGACAGTTTGTCTTCGGACAAGCCTTCTCCGGTGTCAATCACGCTGATGCGAATGCGCCCCGCGCCGGGGCTGCGGCAGGTGACGTCGACCGTGCCGCTGGCGCGGTTGTACTTGATCGCGTTGCTCAGCAAGTTGACGAGCACTTGCTTCAAGCGGGTGCCGTCCGCTTGCACGAAGCAGGGGTCGTCCAGCGCCGCCATGCTGACGCGGATGCCACTTTGCTGCGCTTGCGGCGTGATCATTGCGGCGCAATCGACGAATTTTTCAGCCAGGGAGACCGGTTCCATCGACAAGGTCAGCTTGCCCGACTCGATCAGGGAAAGGTCCAAGATTTCGTTGATCAGCGCCAGCAAATACCAGCCACCGTTCAGAATTTGCTGCAAGCTGGCCTGTTGACTGGGCGTGGGCGCAGGCGTGCCCGACTCGATCAACTGCGCAAAGCCCAGGATGGCATTGAGTGGCGAGCGCAGCTCATGGCTCATGCTCGAGAGGAAATTGGACTTGGCGTGGTTGGCCTGGTCGGCCTGCAAACGGGCGTTGAGCAGGGTGAGGTTAGCCTCCTGCAGCGATTGGTCAAGCGATTTGCGCGCGCAGATGTCGCTCAAGATCATGCGCAAGACAGGTTCGTCGTCAGACCCTTGCGCGGTGCTCAGAGCCAGACTGACCCAGACCGTCGTGCCGTCACTGTGCAGCACCTGCAACTCGCAGGTCAGGGCGTCCCCCGTGGCGACGACCTGCTGGCGGCACTGGTAATAAATGTCCTGCTGCTCCTTGACGATATAACGGCTGAGCGGGCGCTTGACCAGGGCGCTGCGCGCCACACCGAACAGGGTGGCGGCGCACAGGTTGGCTTCCAGGATCAAGCCGTCGGGGCTGGCCGTGAGGTAGCCCACCGGCGCCAGGTCGTACAGGTCGAAATAACGGGCCCGAGAGGCTTCGAGCGCCAGCTGCACCCGGCGCAGCTCGTCGTTTTGCATCTCCAGCTCGACTTGGTGCACCGCCAGCTCGTGCATCAGCTGCTGCATCAGCTCGGGGGATTGCGCTTGCCCGCTCAGGGGCAGTTGTGCCAATCGTTCACGCGCCCGGTCCTCGGCCCGGCGGTGCATCTCGGGCGTGAGACTGGGGTTTGACGGGGGTAGGGCAGCCTCAGAGGCAATGCCAGGGCTGACGGGGTCTGAATGTGGGCAATCCATGGGGCTGACTCTTGAATCTGGCTGGGTGACCATTGTAGTTAACGTTGGCTGACCACAGTCAGGTCGTCAGCCCTGTTACGTGGCAATTTGGCACTATATAAAAAATAGCTAAATGTACAGGACAGATAGCGGCTGGAGCCATATTTGTTATATAAAAATGCGCTCTTCAAGCTGGCTCCTCTGGCGCCTTGCAGGCGCGCTCGGTGGTGGCAATGGCGTAAACCTGGCCCGCGTCATTGAGCAGGGCTGTGGCGGTGAGCGACACCATCAAAGTGCGGCCATCCTGGGTCAGGCGCTGAGTTGGGTAGGGTTCGAGCCTTTGCGCCAGACTGAGTTGCTGTATCTTGCGCAAAGCCTCTTCCTGCAGTGCTTTGGGAATGCGCTCGCGCACATTCATTTGGAGCGCCTGCGCCTCGCTCCAGCCATACAAGCGCTCGGCGCCCGGGTTCCAGGCGATGATGTTGCCGTTGAGCTCCTGCACCGTGATGGCGTCATGGGCATCGCGCACCACCACCGCCAGGCGCAGCAGGTCATTGGCTTTTAGCAGCGCGTCGCGCGCACGCCTGGCGTCGGTGTTTTCCACAAAGGTAATCACCGCGCCCTCGATCACGTTGTCGAGCGTACGGTAGGGCAGGATGCGCAGGGTGTAGCACTTGCCGTCGCTGGCCTGCACCTCCACCTCCTTGGGCACCAGAGTTTGCAGCACGGCTTGCAGGTCGGCCACCAGGCTGGTGTAGCCCACCAGATTGTTCATTACATGGGCCACGGGGCGACCGACGTCGCTCAGAATCAGGTTGGTGATTTGCGCGGCTGAGGGCGTGAAGCGCAGGATGCGCAGGTTGTGATCGACAAAAACGGTACCAATGCCGGTGCCCGCCAGCAGGTTGTTCATGTCGTTGTTGGCACGGGACAAGTCGCCTACCTTGGCTTGCAGCTCGGTGTTGACGGTGTTCAGCTCCTCGTTGATCGACTGCATTTCTTCTTTGGAAGTCTCCAGTTCTTCATTGGTGCTCTGCAATTCTTCATTGACTGATTGCATTTCTTCGTTGCTGGACATGAGTTCTTCGTTGCTGGTTTCGAGCTCTTCTTTGGCCGCGAGCAGGTACTCTTCCTTGGCTTGCAGCTCTTCGCTGAGTTCGGCAATCTGGTTGCTGGCATCCAGGCCGCGCTGGACGCTGCTGCTGACCGCTTGGGCTGGCTGCGCCAGGACGGGCAGTGCAACGGCATGGGCGTCAGACAACTTCTCCAGCATCACCAAAAAGAGCGGTGACTCCAGTGCGGCCGCCGGGCCACCCGCAGCTGGGCACACGGTGAGGTTGACCTGCGTGAAATGGCCGTTGGTCTTGACGCGCAGGCCCTGCACGCACACGGTCTCCAAGCGCGCGGCGGCTTTGTGCAGGGCAGTCGTGAGGCCCCGGCGCAAGCCTTCGCGTGCCATCCTCAAGATGTTGTTGATACCGGCCTCGCCCGGCGCCGGTTCGAGGTACTCACCGGTGCGCCCGTGCAGGTACAGGATGTCGCCATAGCCGTTGACCAGGGCTGCCACCGGGCTGAGCTGCTGCAACAGCGTCTGCTCGGTCAGATCACGCACCGAGAGCTTGGCTGACTGCGCCGCTTTACCCTGCGGCTTTGGCTCAGACAGGTCTTTTTCGACCAGCGGCGGCAGGAACCGGCCCAGGGCGGCACGATGTGGCCCTTGAAAATCTTCTTTGCGCTGGTAGAGCTTGGCCTGGCGCTCGAGCACGACAAACAAGTCGCCAAACTCGCCGGCGGTTTCAGAACTGCCCAAAAATAGCACACCGCCGGGCTGCAATGCATAGTGAAACAGCGAGATCAGCTTCTTTTGCAGCTCCGGGCCCAGGTAGATCAGCAGGTTGCGGCAGCTGATCAGGTCGAGCTTGGAAAACGGCGGGTCCTTGATCACGTCTTGCTCGGAGAACACCAGCAGATCGCGAATGTTCTTGTGAATGCGGTAAGCGCTGCCGTCGGGCTCGACCGTGAAAAACCGCGCCAAGCGCTTGGGCGTGATGTCGTTGGCAATACTGGCGGGGTAGACACCGGCGCGGGCCACGGCAATCGCGCGCGCGTCAATATCGGTGGCAAACACCTGCACCTTGTAGCTCATGCGCAGCGTCTCCAGCCGCTCTTGCAGCAAGATGGCAATCGAATAAGCCTCTTCGCCGGTGGAGCAGCCGGTTGACCAGACGCGCACCGGCGCCCCTGCGGGCTTGCCGTCAAACAGCCGGGGGATCACCCGGGCTTCGAGCACGGCAAAGGCGTCGGGATCCCGGAAGAAATTGGTCACGCCAATGAGCAGGTCTTGAAACAGCGCCTGCACTTCGGGCAGGCTCTTTTGCAGAAATTTGACGTAGTCATCAATCGTCTCGATCTGGTGCACCGCCATGCTGCGCTCGATGCGTCGGAAAATCGTGTTGAGCTTGTACTGTGAAAAGTCGTGCCCGGTGTGGCTGCGCAGCAGCACAAATATCTTCTCCAGTGTGGTTTCGCTCAGCGGTGTGGCGACGCTGGCGGGATGCGGTGGCCGGCCAAAGGCCTGGGTCACGTAGGCGATGAGTTGCGCGGGCATCTCGGCCGGTGGCAGGGTGTAGTCGACCATGCCGGTGGCCAGCGCACTTTGCGGCATACCGTCAAACTCGCAGGATGCCGGGCTTTGCACCATCACCATGCCGCCTTCGGCTTTGATGGCGCGAACACCCAGCGTGCCATCGCTGCCCGTGCCCGAGAGCACGATGCCAATGGTGTGCTCATGCTGGTCAATGGCGAGCGAGCGGAACAAAAAGTCAATCGGCAGGCGGTGGCCGCGCGGCGCAGCGGGCTCGAGCAGTTGCAGCGTGCGGTTCAAAAGCGCCATATCTCGATTAGGAGGAATGATGTAAACGCAGTTGGCTTGCACCACGACGCCGTCCACCACTTCAGTCACCGGCATGCGGGTGCGGCGCTGGATCAGTTCGGCCAGCATGCTCTTGTGGTCGGGGTCCAGGTGCTGCACCAGCACAAAGGCCATGCCGGCGTTGACCTCGCTTGGCATGCCTGAGAAAAAGGCTTCTATGGCCGCCAGCCCACCGGCCGAGGCGCCAATGCCGACGATCGGAATTCGGGCCGCTTCTGGTGTGGCGGCAGGGCCAGATGGCAGAGGTGATGCTGCGGCGTCTGGTGGGGGTGCATCGGCGGGGGCGGCAGTCGCAGCCGGTTCGCTTGCTGCCACTGGAACGGGTTTTTTGGTGCGCATGGTCGTCTCTGGTGGGTGTTGGAAGTCGGCTCGGCACTTTGCTCGGTTTCAGGGGTGGCGCGCCAGAGCGTGGGCGTTCAAGAAAATCATTAATTCATAGCATCAAACGCTTATTTTACGAGGGCTGGCGGCTCAAATGATGTATAAATCTCGGGCGTGGTATCGGTGGGCCCATCAGGCCCGCAACGACAGGCGGGCGGGCGTTGACAAGCGCGGCGCACCGGATGGCGCCGGGCGCGTTGGCCGCTGGCTGAGCACCCGCGTGACCGGGCTACCCGCACTGGCGCCCGATGTCGTGAAGGTGGCCACGACCTGCGCCAGGCGCTGCGCCTGTTCGCGCAGGCTCTCGGCTGCGGCGGCCGACTGCTCCACCAGCGCGGCGTTTTGTTGCGTCATCTGGTCGAGTTGCACCACTGCGGTATTGACTTCGCCGATGCCCTGGCTCTGCTCGGTCGCCGCGCTGGTGATTTCGCCAATGATGTCGGACACGCGCTGCACCGAATTGACGATGTCGGTCATGGTCTTGCCGGCATCGGTGACCAGGCGCGAGCCGGTCTCGATGCGCTCGACGCTGGCGCCGATCAAACTCTTGATCTCCTTGGCTGCTTCGGCCGAGCGGCCCGCCAGGCTGCGCACTTCACTGGCCACCACCGCAAAGCCGCGGCCTTGCTCACCGGCGCGGGCGGCCTCCACGGCAGCGTTCAAGGCCAGGATGTTGGTCTGGAAGGCGATGCCGTCGATGACGCCGATGATGTCGCTGATTTTCTTGGAGCTCGCGGTGATGTCGTTCATGGTGCTGACCACCTGGGCCACCACCGAGCCGCCGCGCGCGGCGACTTCACCGGCAGTGGAGGCGAGCTGGTTAGCCTGGCGCGAGGCGTCGGCTGATTGTTGCACCGTGTGCGTGAGCCGGTCCATGTTGGAGGCGGCGCGCTGCAAGTTGCCCGCGGTCTGCTCGGTGCGCACGCTCAGGTCCTGGTTGCCCGAGGCGATCTCGGCGCTGGCGGTGGCGATGCTGTCGGTTGACATGCGCACCTGGCCGACCAATCTGCCAAGGGACTGGCGCATTTCTTCCAGTGAGCGCAACAGCCGGGCGGCTTCGTCGTTGCCGCTGCAGTCCACGCTGTTTTCAGTCAGATCACCCTGGGCAATGGCCTGGGCGACTTGCTCGGCTTTGAGGATAGGCACACAAATGGCGTTCATGTTCAGGATCGTCAGCGGCACGAACACCAGCAGCAACACGCCGGTGGCCCCAGCGATGAGCCAAATGACCTGCCTGACGGTGCTCTGCAACTTGCCCTGGCTGGTTTCGGTGGCGCGCTGCAACTCAGTAGCCAGGGTGGTCAAGGTCGCGTTGGCTTTGGCATAAACGGGTTGCAGCCGGCCAATGGTGGCGGAGGCGACCTGTGCCGACGCAAAGGCCATGCTCTCGAGCTGCTTGGCCATCGGTGCAAATTCGGTGCGGAACTGCTGCATGCCAGCGACGACCTGCGCCAACTGGGTGCGTTGATCATCTTGCGGCAGCAGGGGAGCGAGCGCCTTGGCCGATGCTTCCAGCTGCGCAAACGATGCCGTCCAGGCTTCCTGGTACTTGGCGGCCTCCACGCTGTTTTCGTACTGGATGACCATCTCTTTTTCATTCAGGCGCACCGCGCTCATGGCCTGTTGCAGGCGCGCGAGTTCGGTGAGCGAACTGATGTCGCGCGTGACCAGGTCTGTGGCGATGGAATTGGCGTACAGCTGGGCCGCCACGCCAATCGCGCCGATGAACAGCAAAGCCAATGCCACCAGGGCAATGGCGCCCAGCATGCGAAAGCGGATGGTGAAACGGCGCATCAAGGTGGCGAGTTGCATGGGAGTCCTTGGTAAGAACGATGAACTGTGAATGAATTTTCGATGTCGGAACTTTACGCCAAATAAAACCGGCGTTGGCGGCGATGGCGCTCGGGTGTGACGTGCTGAGCGTCTGACCGACTGCGGCGTGGCTCAAAAGAGTTGATCGGTCTTTGCTTCACTATTAATAGCTGCTTGTTCAGTGGCGACGTGGGCTAGAGGCTGATTTGTCATAAATTCATCGCATTTTTCTGCCCTGACCAGCGTGGCCACGCGCACGCCCAGCAGGCGCAGGCGTTGCGCCAGTGGCGCGCGCTTGAGGCACAGGCCGGCGCTCTGGCGAATGGTGTCAAAGTCAGCGGTGTAAGCGTCAAGCGTCAGGTCGCGCGTCACGCTCTTGAAGTCGTCATAACGCAGCTTGATGCCAATGGTCTTGCCCACATAGCCTTGGGCGACCAGGTCGGCAGCCACCTGCTGGCACAGCCGCGTGAAGATGGCGCCGAGCTCCATCTTGTCGCGCACGGCGTGCAGGTCGCGCTCAAAGGTGGTTTCGCGGCTGATCGACACCGGCTCGCTTTGCAGCACCAGGGCTCGCGAGTCGCGTCCATGCGAGGCGTCAAACAGCCAGGCGCCGGTCTTCTGGCCAAAGTGGTCGATCAGCCAGTCAATGCTTCTCTGCGCCAGTTCACCGATGGTCGCAATCCCCAGCAGGCGCAGCTTTTCATCGGTCTTGGGGCCGATGCCGTTGATCTTGCGGCAGGCCAGCGGCCAGATCTTGCTTTGCAGATCCTCTTCAAACACGATGGCGATGCCCTTGGGCTTGTTGAACTCGCTGGCCATCTTGGCCAGCAGCTTGTTGGGCGCCACGCCCACCGAGCAGCTCAGACCGGTTTGTTCCAGAATGGTTTTCTGGATCAGCCGCGCCAGCACCCGGCCACCCTCGCGCTGGCCACCAGGCACATCGGTGAAGTCAATGAACACCTCGTCCACACCCCGGTTTTCCATCAAAGGCGCTATCTCCAGGATGATTGCCTTGAATGCACGCGAATATTTGTGGTACTCGGCAAAGTCGACCGGCAACAAAATGGCTTGCGGGCACAGCTTGGCCGCTTTCATCAGCCCCAGCGCGGAGCCCACGCCAAACTGGCGCGCCGCGTAGGTGGCGGTGGTGACGACACCGCGCCCGGTGTAGCCCTGCAGGCGGGGAAAGTCATCCGGTTTGATGCGCGACAGCGCCATGTGCTGCTGGGTTTGACGCAGCGTTTCGTCCTGGGCGCGGCGGGCGCCGCCGATGACCACCGGCAGGCCCTGCAATTGGGGGTAACGCAGCAGTTCGACCGACGCGTAAAACGCGTCCATGTCGAGGTGGGCAATGCGGCGTATTTTTTCGCTCATGGGAGGAGGATAGCGCGTACCGGTTTTGCTTTGAGTCAAGCACTGGCGCCAAAAATTGGGTAGCAATGCCGCAAAAATGGTTATGCTGCGATGCAGCAGCTCTTTTCCCAACAGGACCGGTATGGACAAGCACTTTCTCACGCCTCTTTTTTCACCGAGCTCGATCGCTGTCTTCATTGGCAGGGCCGACGATCCATCGGGCCAGACGGCGCAGGCGCAGGCGCTGCATCAGGCGATTCGGGCGCAGCGCTTTACCGGCACGCTGGTGTTTCTGGATATCAACTACGCCGGTACCCTGGCTGATCTGGCGCAGACCGAGGCCGATCTGGCGATCATTGCTTTGCCGCCGGATGAGGTGGCGGCCGCGCTGGAAATTGCCGGTCGCATTAAATGCCGCGCCGCGCTGGTGATCTCCAGCGGCATTGACGCCGCCCTGGCCGCCGAGCTGAACAAGATTGCCCGGCGTGACGGCATGCAGCTGCTGGGCCCCAATTGCCTGGGTTTTCAACGCCCGCACCTGCAGCTCAACGCCAGTGTGGCCGGTGCCCTGAGCGCCCCGGGGCCGCTGGCGCTGGTGTCGCAATCGGGCGCCTTGACGGCGTCCATTCTGGACTGGGCGCAAAAAAACGGCGTGGGCTTTTCGACCGTGGTGTCGCTGGGCCCCAATACCGCTGTGGACATGGCCCAGGTGCTCGATTTTCTGGCGTCCGATGCGCACACGCACAGCATCGTGGTCTATCTGGAGGGCATCAGCAACGCGCGCCGCTTCATGAGCGCGCTGCGGGCAGCGGCCAATGCCAAGCCGGTGGTCGTGCTCAAGGGCGGGCGCCGGGCCGCAGGCAACCGGGCCGCACTCACGCATTCGGGCACGATTGTTGGCAGCGACGATGTGTTTGACGCCGCCTTGCGCCGTGCTGGCGCGGTGCGCGTGCGCTCCTTTGTGGCGCTGTTCTCGGCGGCCAAATGCCTGGCTTCGCGCTACCGCCCGGTCGGTCGCCGCCTGGCCATCGTGACCAACGGCGGCGGCCCCGGCGTGCTGGCCGCCGACTGGGTGACCGAGATCAACCTGCAATTGGCTTGCCTGACGGAGGCGCAGCAGCAAGCGCTCAAACCTGAATTGCCACCACTGGCGTCACTGTGCGATCTGATTGATATCTCGGAAGACGCGGGCCCCGAGCATTTCAAGGCGGCGGTGCATGCGGCGGCCAAGGCAGCTCAGGTCGATGGTGTCCTGGCCATTTGTTCGCCCAAAGTGGGTGTCGACATTGCGCGCATTGCCACGGCGCTGGCGGAGGTCAACAAGAAGTTGGGCAAGCCGTTGTTTACCTGCCTGATGGGAGACGCCACCGTGGGTGACGCCCGGCGCATCCTGAGCGACGCGGTGATTCCGACCTTTCGCACGCCGGAGGCGGCGGTGGGCGCCTTTGGCAACATCGCGGCCTTTTACCAGAACCAGCAACTGCTGCAGCAGACGCCGCCGCCGATGTCCCACCTGGCCAAGCCCGACGTCGAAGGTGCGCGCATGTTGATTGAAAGCGTGCTGGCAGAGCGGCGCAAGGTGCTGACCGAGATGGAATCCAAGTCGCTGCTGGCGGCCTTTCATATTCCGGTCACCCGCACCATTCTGGCGCGCAGCGTGAACGAGGCGATCATGATAGCGACCCAGCTGGGCTTTCCGGTGGCGCTCAAGATTGACTCGCCCGACATCAGCCACAAGTCCGATGTGCAGGGCGTGGTGCTCAATGTCCTCAATGCCGTGGGTGTGCGCGACACTTACCTTGAGATGATGGAGGCGGTGGCCCGGTTGCAGCCGCAAGCGCGCATCAATGGGGTGACGATCCAGAACATGTCGAGCCAGAAGCGCGGGCGCGAGGTCTATGTGGGCATGGTCACCGACGAGCCCTTTGGACCGGTGATCGCCTTTGGATCGGGCGGCACCATGATCGAGCTGATCAACGACCGCGTCATGGAGTTGCCGCCGCTGAACCAATTTTTGGCACGGCGCTTGATTGAGCGCGCCCGCGTTGCCGAGACGCTGGGCGAGTGGCGCGGCGCCTCTCCGGTCAAGATGGAAGCGCTGGAGCATATCTTGCTGCGCGTGTCGGAGATGGTGTGCGAGCTGCCGCAACTGCGCGAGATGGACATCAACCCGATCATCGTGGACGAGAGCGGCGCCCTGGCGGTGGATGCGCGCATTGTGATCGACAACACGCCACCTTCAGCGCGCCATTACAACCATCTGGCGATCCTGCCCTATCCGTCGCGCTACGAGCAGGTCTGGCCGCTCAAGGGGGGCGGCGACTACACGGTGCGCCCGGTGCACCCGGACGACGCCAGCATGCTCCAGGAATTCGTGCGCAAGCTCTCGCCCGAGAGCCGCTATTTCCGCTTTGTGTCTTCGATGCAGGAATTGCCCGCGACCATGCTGTCGCGCTTCACGCTGATTGACTACGACCGCGAAATGGCCTTGGTGGCGGTTTACCGCGAGCGCCATGTCGGCGCGGACGGTGAAGTCAGCGAGGTGCCGCGCATCGTGGGCGTGTCGCGCTACATCACCAACCCCGATCGCACCACTTGCGAGTTCTCGCTGGTGGTGTCCGACGACTTCAAGGGCCAGGGCCTGGGCTCGCGCCTGATGCTGTCGGTGATGGACGTGGCACGGGACAAGGGCTTGTCCGAGATTGAGGGACTGGTGTTGGCCAAAAATCCGACGATGCTCAAACTGATGAAGGGCCTGGGCTTTTTGATCAAGCAGTTCCCGGAGGATGCCGACTTCAAGCTGGTGACGCAGACGCTTTGATCCCCTGTCAGTCAGTTTGAAGCGTAAGTCCCGGGCAGCAAAATGCTGGTGTCCACCGTATTGATGTCGGTGCGCCCGCAAAAAGCCATGGTCAGGTCGAGCTCTTTGTGGATGATTTCCAGCGCCTTGGTCACGCCCGCTTCACCCAGCGCACCTAATCCGTAGGTGTAGGCGCGGCCGATGTAGATGCCGCGCGCACCCAGGGCGCGGGCCTTGAGTACGTCTTGTCCGCTGCGCACGCCGCCGTCCATGTGAACCTCGATGTCTTTGCCCACTGCCGCCACGACGCGGGGCAGGGCGCGGATGCTGCTCTCGGTGCCATCGAGCTGGCGCCCGCCATGGTTGGAGACGATCAGGGCATCAGCCCCAGCGTTGACGGCCAGGCGTGCATCTTCAGGGTCCTGGATGCCTTTGAGGATCAGCTTGCCACCCCAGAGCTTCTTGATCCATTCCACATCCTTCCAGTTCAGCGTCGGATCAAACTGTTGGGCTGACCATTGCGTCAGTGAGCTCATGTCGTCCACGCCCGCCACATGGCCGACCACGTTGCCAAAGCCGCGCCGGTGGGTGCCCAGCATGCCCAGAGCCCAGCGCGGTTTGGTCATCATGTTGAGGATATTGGGCAGGGTCAATTTTGGGGGCGCGCTCAGGCCATTTTTCAGGTCCTTGTGGCGCTGGCCCATGATTTGCAGGTCGAGTGTGAGTACCAAGGCAGAGCAATGGGCGGCGCGGGCGCGCTCGATCAGGCGCGCCATGAAGTCCCGGTCGCGGATCACGTAAACCTGGAACCAGAATGGGTGGTTGTCGGTGCCTGCAGCGACATCTTCAATCGAGCAGATGCTCATGGTCGACAGCGTGAACGGCACGCCAAAATTTTTGGCGGCACGGGCGGCCAGAATTTCGCCGTCGGCGTGCTGCATGCCGGTCAAGCCCACCGGCGCCAGCGCCACGGGCATTGCCGCGGGCTGCCCGACCAGGGTGCTGGCAGTGCTTCGGTTGTCCATGTTGATGGCCACCCGCTGACGCAGTTTGATGGTCTGGAAGTCAGATTCGTTGGCGCGGTAAGTGCTTTCGGTCCATGATCCGGAGTCGGCGTAGTCGTAGAACATGCGCGGTACGCGCTGCTTGGCCAGAACGCGCAGGTCTTCGATGTTGGTGATGACGGGCATATGGGTCTCCATTTGGCGCACAGGAACCCGCTTCGTCCGTCGTCGCACTGCAATTGGCTGATTTGCTTATGAAAAAGGCCTCTGAGTATCGCTACTTAGAGGCCTTTGTCTTGACTAATGGTCGGGGCGAAAGGATTCGAACCTTCGACCCTCTGGTCCCAAACCAGATGCGCTACCAGGCTGCGCTACGCCCCGACGAGGTGGGATTGTAACGGCTTGCGGTGCGGATTCCCCGGTTACCATTGAATAATGTCGTCGCAAACCCCCTCCTTGCCCTGGTTGGACCCAGGTCAAGATTTCCCGCCAACGAGCCAGGCCTGGGACCAAAACTCCCCGGCGCCTGGACTTTTGGCTGCAGGCGGTGTGCTGGACGTTGACACTTTGCGCCGGGCCTACAGTGAGGGTGTCTTTCCCTGGTACAGCGAGGGGCAACCGATCTTGTGGTGGAGCCCGAATCCAAGAATGGTGCTGGACGTTGCCAGTTTTCGAATCCAGCCTTCTTTTAAAAAGAAGATACGGCAGTTCTGCCAAATGCCAAGCTCTGAAATTCGGATCGACTCAGCCTTTGATCAAGTCATTCAGGCCTGTGCCAGCCGTGAGCGTACCGGCCAGGCGGGCACCTGGATCGTGCCTGAGATGATTGCAGCCTACGGGCGGCTGCACCGCGCCGGCTTTGCCCACAGTGTGGAAACCTGGGTCGATGGCCAGCTTGTTGGCGGCCTGTACTGCGTGGCGATGGGCAAGGCTGTGTTCGGTGAGTCCATGTTCAGCCGGGTCAGTGACGCATCCAAGATTGCCCTGGCAGCGTTGGTGGGCTTTTGTCGTCATCATGGCATCGCGCAGATTGATTGCCAACAGAACACGCCGCACCTGGCGTCGCTCGGTGCGGCCGAGATTGCGCGCAGTGTGTTCTTGAAGCGCGTGTCGGCCGGGCTTGCCCAGGCCGAGCCAGATTGGGTATTTGAAGACGCATACTGGCAACAGTTGCTGGCCCCGAAGTTAAAGCCAACTTGAAGTCGATCTGATGCAACTCAAAGAACTCCCGCTGAACGCGCTGCAGTTTTATGCCACCGCAAGCTATCCCTGCAGCTACCTTCCCGGGCGCCAGGCGCGCTCACAAGTGGCAGCGCCCAGTCACTTGGTGAATGATGCTGTTTACAGCGAATTGGTGCGCAGCGGCTTCAGACGCAGCGGTCTTTTTACCTACCGGCCCCATTGCGATGGTTGCCGTGCGTGCACGCCAGTGCGGGTCCTGGTCAATGAATTTCAAACCGACAGAAGTCAGCGCCGCGCCTGGTTGCGCCATGGCGCGCTGCAGGCCAGAGTGCTCAAACTCTCATTTGTACAAGAACACTATGACCTGTACCTGCGCTACCAGAGCTCGCGCCATGCCGGTGGCGGGATGGATCAAGACAGCGTCGATCAATACACGCAGTTCTTGCTGCAAAGCCATGTCAATTCGCGCTTGGTGGAGTTCCGGGAAAGTTTGCCGGATGGGACACCAGGCTGTTTGAAAATGGTTTCGATTCTGGATGTGCTTGATGACGGCTTGTCGGCGGTCTACACCTTTTACGAGCCCCAGGGCAGAGACAGTTTTGGCACCTACGGCGTACTCTGGCAGATTGCTGAAGCCAAAAAGATGGGTTTGTCCCATGTCTACCTGGGTTTCTGGATCAAAGAAAGCCGGAAGATGAATTACAAGACGAACTTCAAACCGCTGCAGTTCTTGGTATCGGGACAGTGGGTTGCCCCCGACCTGTGCTTGCCGGGCTGAACGCCATGGCCCTTGGCCAGACACAGCGCTCTGAACCAAAGGGTTTACCCTTGGCATACATTTCACAAGGTAAAATAGGCACACACTCTCTCAGGAATAATCATGTCGAAAAGTGAAACCAGCGTTCCCAGCACCCCAACCGTTCAAGTGATCGAGCGCATGTTTGCCCTGATGGATGTTCTGGCGTCACGAAAAGAGTCGATTTCACTCAAGGAGATCAGCGAGAAAACTGGCCTGCATCCGTCCACGACCCACCGCTTGCTCAATGACCTGGCGATCGGTCGCTTTGTAGATCGGTCGCAGCCGGGTAGCTATAGGCTGGGCATGCGCTTGCTTGAATTGGGCAACCTGGTCAAAAACCGCCTGAATGTGCGCGACGCCGCTCTGGTGCCGATGCGCAGACTGCATAAACTGATTCAGCAGCCAGTGAATCTGAGCATGCGCCAAGGCGATGAGATTATTTACATTGAGCGGGCATTTAGCGAACGCTCGGGCATGCAGGTGGTGCGCGCCATTGGTGGCCGTGCGCCGCTGCACTTGACTTCGGTCGGAAAATTGTTTCTGGCAACCGATGATGCGCAACGGGTGCGGGCCTACGCCACCCGCACTGGCCTGAGCGGTCACACCAAAAACAGCTTGACGGACCTGTCAGCGCTGGAGCGGGAGCTCTCCAAAGTGCAGCAGTACGGTTATGCGCAAGATAACGAAGAGCTTGAACTTGGCGTTCGGTGCATGGCCGCCGGCGTCTATGATGACCAAGGCACGCTGGTGGCAGGTCTGTCGATTTCTGCCCCGGCAGGTCGCTTGGAGGACGAATGGCTGCCCAAGCTGCAAGCCACCGCACAAGAAATCTCAACGACCTTGGGTTTCAAACCTGTGGCGAGGAACGCCTAAGGCGTGCGCTGCTATTCAAAATGCACTGTTTTCTGGCTGGCGGCGCTGGCCAGGGGTATCGAAGTGGAACGGCCTGCGGGCCTGGACTCGACCCAGCGGCGGACTCGCTCGGCGTCGGCAATACGACTGAGCTTGCCAGCTGAATCCAGAAATACCATGATCAACTTGCGGCCAGCTATTTTTGTTTGCATGACGAGGCATCGCCCGGCCTCAGAGATGTAGCCGGTTTTTTGCAGTCCAATGTCCCAGGACGGATTCTTGACCAGTTTGTTGGTGTTGTTGAATTGAAGTGTTCGGTTGCCGACGGCGACCTGGTAATCCGGGGACGTTGTCAATTCGCGCAGGACCGGGTCGCCATGAGCAACGTTGACCAATTTGGCCAGATCCCGGGCACTGGACTGATTTTTGCTGGAAAGCCCGGTGGGTTCCACATAAAGGGTGTCACTCATGCCAATCAACTTGGCCTTGGCGTTCATCAAGCTTACAAAAACCGGTAAACCGCCCGGATAGCTGCGAGCCAGCGCATGCGCAGCGCGGTTTTCACTCGACATCAAGGCCAGGTGCAGGAGTTCGCCACGGCTCAGTTCGGTGCCGACCCGCAGCCTCGATGAGCTGCCTTTTTCAGTGTCCACATCGTCTTGAGAAATGGTGATGACCTGGTCCATCGGCAATTTGGCCTCTTGCAGGACCAATCCGGTCATGAGCTTGGTCAGGGACGCAATCGGCAAGACGGCTTGGTCATTCTTGCTGAACAAGACTTCATTGGTGTCCTGGTCGATCACCAGGGCCACGCTGGATTTCAAATCAAGAGTGTCAGTTGCGCCATGCAGGCCGGCCATTTGTCCAAACGACAGTTTCATCGGTAGCGCGACGGCACGACTGAGTTCCATGTGTTTTCCAGTGGCAAAGGTCTTGCTGACTTTTCGTTTGCCTGGGTTGTGGCTCTTGGACAGTCTGGAGGACTTGGCAACGACAGTTGTCTTCGTGGACCTGGATGACTTTGCGGCAACCGTGCTCTTCGAGGACTTGGCTACTGCATGTTTCTTCTGGGCGGCATCCGCCTGCGGCAACGCGATGGCAAAGATGAAAAACGTTAGCCCAAAGAAAAGTAGTAATTTGTGCATATTGTCTCCAAAGGGAATCTGCCGAATCGGGGGGGGCACCCAATTTCGGTCTATTTCTCAAGAGGCGAGTTTAAACAGAAAAGTCGCGCAATATCAAATACTTGCGCGACTTTCTTAAACAATCACCAGAAAAGAAGGTGATATTGTCGGAGCTTAGCCCTGCGCGGCGACCCGATCCGCTTTGCTTTGCAGTTTACTGAGGGCGCTCAGATAGGCTTTGGCCGATGCCACGATGATGTCCGGATCGGCCCCGATACCATTGACCACGCGTCCGCTGTGCTGTAAACGCACTGTCACCTCGCCCTGGCTTTCGGTTGAACCGCTGATCGCGTTGACCGAATAAAGCACCATCTCGGCACCACTTTTGACCTGTGCCTCAATCGCCTTCAGTGAAGCGTCAACCGGGCCATCCCCGTCAGACGAGCTTTTCACTTCTGCGCCATCGACGGTGAAGACAATACTGGCTTGCGGGCGTTCGCCGGTTTCACTGTGTTGCGACAGGGATACAAAACTGTATTGTTCTTTCTCGCGCGCCAGGCTTTCACTGCTGACCAGCGCCAGGATGTCTTCGTCGAAAATCTCGCTTTTGCGGTCCGCGAGTTCCTTGAACCGGGCGAATGCGGCGTTGATGTCCGACTCGCTTTCCATCTGTGCGCCCAAATCCTGCAAGCGCTGCTTGAAGGCATTGCGGCCGCTGACTTTGCTCAGCACGATCTTGTTAGCGCTCCAGCCCACGTCTTCGGCGCGCATGATTTCGTAGGTGTCACGTGCTTTCAAAACACCGTCCTGGTGAATTCCTGCCGCGTGCGCGAATGCATTGGCGCCCACAATGGCCTTGTTGGGTTGAACCGCAAAGCCCGTGATCTGGCTCACCATGCGACTGGCGGCCAAGAGTTGTTGGGTTTCAATACCCACGTCCAGACCGAAGTAGTCGCGCCGGGTCTTGATCGCCATGACGATTTCTTCCAGGCTGCAATTGCCGGCCCGTTCACCCAGTCCGTTGATGGTGCATTCAACCTGGCGGGCGCCCCCAATTTGGACGCCGGCCAGCGAGTTGGCTACGGCCATCCCCAGATCGTTATGGCAATGGACCGACCACACGGCTTTGTCTGAGTTAGGGACGCGCTCACGCAACGTTTTGATGAAATTGCCATAGAGTTCAGGAATGGCATAACCGACGGTATCGGGCACATTGATGGTGCTCGCTCCGTCGTTGATCACGGCCTCAATCACCCTGCAAAGAAAATCTACGTCACTGCGGTAAGCGTCTTCCGGGCTGAATTCCACATCGGCGACCAGATTGCGCGCAAAGCGAACGGCCAAACGGGCTTGCTCAAACACCTGGTCCGGTGTCATGCGTAATTTCTTCTCCATGTGCAGTGCCGAGGTGGCAATAAACGTATGGATCCGCCCCCGGTTGGCGCCCTTGAGCGCTTCGGCAGCTCGGGAAATGTCGCGGTCATTGGCGCGCGACAGCGAACAAATGGTGGAGTCCTTGATGGCGTTGGCAATGCCACGCACGGCCTCGAAATCGCCGTTGGAACTGGCGGCAAAACCGGCTTCAATGACATCGACTTTCAGGCGCTCCAGCTGACGCGCAATGCGCAGCTTTTCGTCTTTGTTCATGGACGCGCCAGGCGACTGCTCGCCGTCACGCAAGGTGGTGTCAAAAATAATCAACTGGTCAGCCATCTGGTTTCTCCTGGGTTCAAAAAACATCTGAAATCAAATAAATTGCGGCAAAAAGACAAAAAGCCCGCTGCGGATGCATACGGGCTTTTTGGTTTTGGTGCGTGCGTACGCTACCGTCTCCGCCCGTCAGGCAGTAGTAGCAGAGCTAGCGACATTTTTTTCATAGGTTCAATGTACCACAAGTGGGGATTTGACCTGACACTTGAGGGCTCTGTCATCAAGAAGGCTCCACGTATGAATATTTCCAGTTTTGACGATTTGCTACAGGCAGCACGCGAGCAAGCCCAAGCACAACGCTTGCTTTTTGTCTTTGCTAGCGCTGAGTTGCCGGCCGATGCGACACCCGGCCAGCGCGAGCGTTTTTTGGCCGGGCAGGGTGGAGCGCTGGTGCCGATCATGTGCGTGGACAAAACGCCTGATGAGCTCAACGGCTTTGCCGACCTGGTGGAGGAATCGCGTCAGTTCGGACAAGCCTGGCAGGTCGTGTTCGCAGCTGCCATGTCCGGCACTGGTGGGCTGGCGCCAAGCAGTGCAGCGGCCGAAGCAGCTCTGCAGCGCATGGTCGAGTCGATCAAGGCCGGTAACTTGGGCGCGCTGATTCCATTTGACCGACAAGGCGAACCAGTGCTACTGGGCTAGCACAGTTTGTGGAGCAGTTTGGCGTGCAGGCGCTCTTGCTTCAGCCGGGTCTGCCGTCCAGGCGCGGACGGCCAAACCAGCGTCCGTAGCGCACGGACCACCCGACTGTGGCAGCGCTCCATGCCGCGATCGCCAACAGTGTCAGTGGTTCACCGGCAGCCGGATACAGCGCTGCAATGACCCGCAGCACCACGGCACTTTGCAGTATCCAATACAGCATCCAGGCGATGTCGTCGGCGGCCACGGGACGGCCACCATGCCCGCTGCTGATTCGCGTGGTCATCGCAAACATGGTTGTACCCAGGTAACCCATGGTCATGGCATGAAGCGGGGCCAGTCCCAAGGAAAGCTCTCCCGCTGTCAACGCTATCAGGGTATGCGACAAGGCATTCAAGGCGAAAGCGATTCCAAGCCACACGAAGCCGCCATGCAGCATCGCCAGTAGCCGTATTTTCAGGCTCTGCACCAGACTCCAGCGCAACGCCAATGCGAGCAGCAGCAGGGCGAATCCGGCCTCCAGCGCCGTTTGACTCCATTGAACGACCTTGGGCAAAGGCCACCAGCACAATGCCGCTACACCCAGCATCGCTTCCAGGCAGAACATACTCAGCATCGCCCACAACAGCCACAGGGGTCGCCAAGCGTCAAGAAATGGCACTGCGCTGGCGCAAAAGAAGGGAATCAGGCGGTGTGATGCCACTGCAAACATGACCGCAATAAACCCCCATAGCGCTATTTGTACGGTGATGCGCACTAGCAGCATTGAATCGAGCGCCAGCGACGCGGCTGCGAGCCATAAGGTGAATACACCCACGTTGCAAGCAGTTGCGGCCAAGCGGGCGTGAACTCTGTCGCTCTCATGACTTTGTCGAACCATCGCGAAGAACTTGACACTGAGAACCGTCCAGCAGCTACGAGGGACAGTCCAGCCGCAGCCAGCAGCGTCAGGGTATGCATGCCGATCATAGCAATGACCCAGCCACCCAGCATGAGCAGCAAGCCTGGCAACAAACGGCGCGCCGCGACTTCCTTTGAGCGCAACCACTTGGGTCCCGCAGTGAAGAGAAACCCTGCGAAGAAGAATGGCATGAATCCCAAGCTCATCAGCAGTGCATGGGCTGCCGAAGCAGGAACAGCCCAGAACAAGCTCATTTTGAGTGAGCGCGCGAGCAACGCGGTCGCCCACCAGATTGAACTTGTGGTCAGCATGAGCGCCGCCATGAAGAAAGCCAGGCGGTGCGGTGCCGCCAAGAGCCAGATGGGTCGCCAGGGGAGCGCAACAGACTGGCTTGTTGTTGGCCGAGTCGACTCCTTGGTGGAGCCGGACTTGAGTGGGGGTGCTGTCATGGTCGATCATTGTCGGGGTTCAACCGGCAAACGGGAGCAGCATAGCCTGACTGCTCTGACGGTATCGACCGGTGTTGTCCTACAGGCAAAGGCGTTCGAATCTGATGTTCGATCCTTCCCGGCTGTTCTACAGTCCGTTCATCCCAATCACTCATCAACTTCAACTGGAGATTTACTATGATTATTCGCACCACCCTCGCCGCCGCCATTGCCGCTGTCGTTCTGCTGACTGCGCCCGGCTGCGCCGTACAGCGCGGACAGGAGACTGTCGGCGCTTACGTTGACGATGCCGGTATTACCACTCTCGTCAAATCACGCTTTGTTGAAAGCAAGCTGGTCAGCGCCGCTTCCATCAGCGTGGAAACACTCAATGGCACCGTCATGCTGTCGGGCTTCGCCAAGAGCCTCACGGAGAAGAGCGCTGCAGAAAACATTGCGCGTAACGTCAAGGGCGTCAAACTGGTCAAGAACGAGATCGCCATCCGCCCTTGAGTTTTTGCGCGCGCTCTGACGCGTGATACAACAAGACCAGCGGATTGCACCGCTGGCAGGCTTGGCTCCGCATTCGTTCGCGAATGGCGGGGCATTTGGCTTCATGGGGTAAGCTCCACGTCATACTGAAGTCATCAAATGACCTCAGGTGCCAAAGAGCGCCGACTACTGTGAGAGACAACCCCATGATCTTTGGAAGAACGCTGACTCCCGGGCTGCTGCTGATGCGACGCATCCGTCTGGGGGCCAAGTTGCTGCTGCTCGCCGTGTTTCTGATGACGCCGCCAGTCTTGGCGTTGGCATATTATTTCCTGACCGAGTCAGCCGGAGCTGACACAAGCTTGATAGCGTACCTGAGCGCCGCTTGCCTGATATTAGCGGGGTATTTTTTGCTGGCGATGTACCGTAGTTTTACGCAGGACCTGGCACAGGTGACGCAAGCCATGACGCAGATGCTGCAGGGTGATTTGCG